>OY970256.1:0-355000 GCA_963715565.1 Pyrinomonadaceae bacterium
GTGCCGGGCCGCTTTTCGGACAGATGGGCGTAAGCAAGTAGCTGATACCACCCGACGGTGTCTATGGCTCTGGGACGAAAGACTGTGAACTGAACATTTTCGTCAAGCGGCTTACGCATCGCCTTTGGAGACACTTCGGAGGGAGGTTCTGGTAGCGGAAGGCCAAGCTCGCCCTTACTTTTGAAGGTAGAACTTTGTCTAAGTATCGCGCGTAAGGATGGGAGTAACAATTTCAGCGCCAGATTCACAGCCAGAATTACGATGATGCCGACTATGATAAAAATAAAGATGGTGAGAATATCCATAGTCTCATTCCTCCGGCGAGTCTGTCGTCAAATGCGTTGAGCCGCGCAACGCGCCTGCGCGTGATTTAATGTGAGAACCGGCGAGGAAAATAATTCCTCCCGCGTGACGCGCTGCATTGCGGCAAGTCGCTGGCACGATATGCCGCTCGTCAACATGATGTCAATATATTTATGTTCACGCGAACATAAGTTTGCCTCCACGCTCCAACTCCCTTTGATTATTCTTGCAACGTTATGCAACTAATGCGTAATCTAACGTCACCGAGAGGGCTTGCGGGGCTTCTGGGTTGCGCGGGGCTTTACTCTTATCAGGTTTAGCTGCCGTATCTTAATCAGCGAGGGGAAGAAATATAATGAGTAAGCGTCTGGTCTGGGTCGCTCTGGGTTTAATTTTATGCGCGGGGTTGTTGAATACGGCGGCCATGATTGGCGTCGGGCAAACATCGCGAGAACGGAAGGCCGAAGGCAGCAAGCAGGCCGCGCGTCCTTCGCTCCCTCCGGCGGAAGCGACCATCACGCTCAACGAGCAGTTTATGAACTCACTGCTCGACGCCGTCTTTACCAACCTGCGCCCGCCCAGCTTTCCGCTTTCACTTACCAAGACAGACGCACCTGCAACGACTCCTACAGCGCCCGAAACTGCCAACGCGCTCGCTTCGTCGAAACCAGTCAACCAATGTGCCAGCGAGGTTGTTTTAGAGCGCGAGATAGGCGGCGTCAAAACCGCCGTGCGTTTCGAGAACGGGCGCATCGTTGCGCCGCTTGCTTTCACGGGCACTTATAACACGGGCCTGTTGGGCTGCCTCAGGTTTCAGGGCTGGGCCGACACGGTCATCAATCTCGAATTCAACCGCGAGCGACAAACTTTGAACGCGCGCGTCAGCGTCGTGGACATACATCTACAGGGCGTCCCGCAGTTGGCAAACGGCGTCGTCGTCAACATGGTTCAGAACGCCATAGACCAACGCATCAATCCGATTGAAATCCTGCAAGCCGCGCAGCTGACGACGCGGCTCCCGATTTCCGCCGCCGGAGGAGCGTTGCGCCTGCGCGCCAAAGAGCTGCGCCCCGAAGTCATCCCCGGCGCTGTGCGCCTGCACATCATCTACGAATTTGTGAAAGCAGATTGAGGCGAGCCTAAAACAATTAACAGGGATGGACAGGATAGACAGGATAAAAAGAAATGATAAATGCAAAGTGCAAAGTGCAGAATTAAAGAATAGCTTTTCATTCATCATTTTGCGTTTTGACTTTTGCACTGCTTTTATCCTGTCTATCCTGTCCATCCCTGTTTGAATCTGCTTTGATCTCCTAAGATTTTGCGAGCGTCGCTGCGTAATCCCTATCGGTCATCCCACTCTCGGTCATGTCAACTATCTCCCACGCCGAGCGCGTGCGCAGGAGTTTGGTGACGAGCGCGGCGTGCAGGACGTGACCGCTGCGTTCGGCGCGAACTCTACCAAGGAGCGGCATCCCCAAGAGCGCCAGATCGCCTATGATGTCCAGAATCTTGTGACGCACAAACTCGTCCGCAAAGCGCAGGGGCTTTTCGTTGAGCATCCCTTCGGGCGTCAGCACAATCGCGTTATCCAGTGAGCCGCCGCGTATGAGGTTGGCGCGGCGCAGTGCTTCTATCTCTTCCGTGAAACCGAAAGTGCGCGCGCCCGCAATCTCGCGCCCGAACGCGCCGTTGGAAAGCTCAAGGCGCAGGTGTTGTTTGCCTATCAGTGGATGCGCGAAATCTATCAGGCAGTCTATCTCGTAATCCGCGGAGGGCTCTATCTGTATGGAGCGGTTGCCCTGCTCGACCGCGACACGCTCGCGCACCAGAAGGGCGCGTCGCGCAAGCGGTTGTTCAACTCTTCCTGCGCGCTCTATCATCTCCGTAAAGGCTTCCGCCGAGCCGTCCATGATAGGGACTTCGAGGTTATCAACTTCGATGTAAGCATTGTCCACGTTTGCGCCGCGCAGGGCCGCCAGCAGATGCTCGACCGTCGAGAGCATCACGCCTGTACGCATCAGCGTCGTCGCATACGAACAATGCGCGACCCACTCGACGTTGGCCGGAATCTCGAAGCCGCCCAGATCCGTGCGCCGGAAAACGTAGCCCGTATCGGGCGGCGCAGGCACAAGACGCACCATCACAGGCACAGCCGTATGTAGCCCTATGCCGCTTGTCTCGACAGATGAGGCGAGAGTTGTTTGTTTGATCACGAGGAACCCTTTTGACAGTCTGAAAGGCGTGCTCAAAGCTTTAACGCAAGCGCCTCCCGATTAGTTGAAACGACAATTAGTTTGGCAAAGCGCGTGCCGCCCGCCACCCGCGCCGCATGACGCGGCAAGATATTATTATCAAAAGCAGCTAAACAATTAGCCAAAACCCTGCCCTTTAGTTTGAAGCACACGCCTCTACTCCAACCTCTGCCACAGCACCTTTGTTGCGCTCAAGCCACGCCCCTCCTTTACTCATGCGGCATCTGCGCAACAAAAGAGCAGGGATGAGGGCGGAGGGATGAGGGATGAAAGAAGAACCACTCAAGTTGAATAGCTTTCCTTTCATCCCTCATCCCTCCGCCCTCATCCCTTTTCTGCGGTGTGGTTGACACCCTTACTTTCGCGCCTCTATCATCGAATCACAATGCCACGCAAATCTTCTGAGACGCCCAATGAGCCGACTGAGCGTGTCTTTCTGATAGACTCCATGTCGCACATCTTTCGCGCTTACTTCGCGCCGATGGGCGGACGTGTAGAGCCTCTCACCAACACGCAGGGGCAGGTCACGCAGGCCGTCTTCGTCTTTACCAACATGCTGCGCAAGCTCCTCGCAGACGAGCAGCCGCATTACATCGCCGCCGTCTTTGAATCCGGCGAGAAGACTTTTCGACACGAAACATTTTCGGAGTACAAAGCGCACCGCACGGAGATGCCCGAAGACCTCTCTTCGCAGATACCTTACATCATACGCGTCTGCGAAGCTTATAACATCCCCATCCTGAACTCGCCCGGCTTTGAAGCCGACGACGTTATCGGCACGCTCGCCGTGCAGGCAGCCGCGCGCGGCTTGCAGGCCGTCATCGTCTCGAACGACAAGGACATGTGCCAGCTCGTGCAGGATCCTCTCGTCATAGCCATGCGGCAGAACTCGCAGAACGTCAAGCGCAAAGAGCCCGTGCCGCCCATTGAATGGTGCGATGAAGCATGGGTCGAGAACAAGTTCGGCGTGCCGCCCAACCAGATCATAGACCTTCTGGGCCTGATGGGAGATTCCGTGGATAACATCCCCGGCGCGCCCGGCATAGGTGCGAAGGGAGCGGTTCAGCTTGTCAAACAATTCGGCTCGATAGAGGAAGCGCTCGCGCGCTGGGAAGAGGTCAAGCACAAGACCTATCGCGAGAGTTTACGCAACAACGCCGAGCTGATTCTGCAATCGAAAGACCTTGCGACTATCAGAACGGACGTGCCCGTCGAGCTTGATTTAGAAAAACTTCAAGCACGCCCACCCGACCGCGCCGCCGCCTACCAGTTGTTTCGCGAGCTGGAGTTTCAATCTCTCACGCGCGAATTTTCCGACGCCGCTTCTGCTGCGAGCGACACCGTCGCGGCTGCGCGCTCGCTCCGCTATCGCATCATACGCAAGCGCGCGGAACTGGATGCGCTCGTGCGCAATCTTTGGGAGACGGAGCACTGGGGCTTTGCCGTGGCCGATTCTTCGCCCGCAGGCGCAGGCCAGCAGGCGAGCACCCGAGACGAGAAGTCGCCCACGGGCGTCGCCATCTCGACCGCCGCAGGCGTTTCGTCATACGTTGACCTGGAAAATTTTGAAGAAGGCCGTGAAGCTGCGCTTGGGCCCCTCGGTGATGTGCTGGCAAACGGTCTGCTCTCGAAATCCGTGCACGACTTAAAGCGTGCCTATGCGCTCCTTGCGACCGTAGGCATAGAGCCCGAAGGTGTGGAAGACGACACGCTGTTGGCCGCTTACCTGCTCGACCCGATTCGCAGCAAGTATGATTTGTCGGACCTTGCGCGCGAGGCCGTGGGCGCGGAAGAAGCAGAGATGCCCGCCGAGGGCTGGACCGAAAAACAGTGGGAGGCTGCGCGCGCCGCAGACCTCACAGCGCAGACCGCAAACGTCCTGCACGGTCGCCTGCTCGAACAGGGGCTCGAATCCATCTACACGGAGATAGAATTGCCGCTCGCGCCTATGCTCTATCGTATGGAGCGCGCGGGGCTGCGTGTTGATACCTCAGTCCTCTCCGAGCTTTCAAATTATCTGGGCACGGAGCTGGAGAAGCTGACGAAGAAAATCTACGAGGTCGCGGGCCGCGAGTTTAAGATTAACTCGCCCAAGCAGGTCGGAGAAGTACTGGAAGAACTCAACATCAGCTCCGGTAGAAAAACTTCCACGGGCCGCGTCTCCACGAGCCGCGCCGTGTTGGACGAGCTGGCGCAAACCTACGAGCTGCCCCGCCTCATTATCGAATACCGCGAGCTGGATAAATTGAAGACCGTCTACACGGACTCTTTGCCCGAACAGATTGGCCCGGACGGTCGCATACACGGCCAGCTTAATCAAACCGTCACGGCGACGGGAAGGTTAAGCAGCTCCGAGCCAAACTTACAAAATATTCCGATTCGCACAGAATTGGGTCGTCGCATACGCCGCGCGTTCGTCCCCGAAAAGGGTTTTAAACTTATCTCAGCCGATTATTCGCAGCTTGAGTTGAGATTGCTCGCGCACGTCACGCACGACCCCGAGATGCTCGACGCCTTCCAGAAGGGCGACGACATACACGCGCGTACGGCACGCCTCGTCTTCGGCGCGAAGACTCCGGAAGAATTGAAGGAAGCGCGGCGCTTTGCCAAGATAGTCAACTTCGCCATCGCTTACGCCATCGAACCATTCGGTCTCTCGCAGCGCGTCGGCATCTCGCGCAAAGAGGCTAAGAAGGTGATTGACGACTATTACGAAACCTACAAGGGCGTGCACCGCTTCATGGAAGAAGTGCCGGAGAAAGCGCGCGAGCACGGCTACGTGCGCTCCATCTATGGTCGCATTCGCCCGGTCCCGACCATCAACGACCGCAACGGCAACATACGCGCGCGCGCCGAGCGCGAAGCCATCAACATGCCCATTCAGGGGACTGGAAGTGATATTGTAAAGATTGCCATGCTGCGTGTTGACGAAGCCCTGAGGCGCGAAGGCTTGCGCGCTCGCATCCTCATGCAAGTGCACGACGAGCTACTGGTCGAAGCCCCTGCGGAAGAGGCTGAACAAACTGCACACATCGTCAAACGCGAAATGGAAAACGCCGTCGAGCTGGATGTCCCCCTCGTCGTAGACATAGGCATCGCCGATAACTGGATGGACGCGAAAGGACAGGGATGAGGGCGGAGGGATGAGGGATGAGGAACAAAAGAAGAACTGTTCAAGTTGAATAGCTTCCTTTTCATCCCTCATCCCTGCTTTTATATGTTGGAAGAAAAGCGCAAAGCGACGAACGATGTGGAAGAGGGCGAGGTTGTGTATAGCCGTCTCGATAGTCGCGTGGAGGATGGGGGCGCGGGCCAGCCGGACGGGCGGCGGGAGCGGCCTAAGGGCTCGCCGGAAGAGAGACAGGTCTCGCCGACGCTGACGCCGCTCCTCATAGGCTTTGCGCTCCTGCTCGCTCTCGTCATCGGTCTCGGATACCTGAGCGTGCGTCAGCTTGATGATGTCAGCTCGCAGGTTCTGGACCTTGAAAGACAGTACGCCGGAAAGCTTTCGATCCTGATGAAACTGCGCGTCGCCGCCACCAAGCTCAACACGGAAGCGCGCGCGCGCTCGCAGGCCAAGGCGCGTAAAGAGATTGCTTCGCCTCTTGGCTTGCCCCTGCGCAACGCGCGTAACGAGCTGACGGCGCTTCTGCCGCAGCTTGAGCGTCCTCCCTTTAGCGAGCAACAGAAGTGGCGCGATCTTCGTCAGGAGCTGGCGGAATTTGTGCAGGCGACCGAAACCCTTGAGACCTACGAAGAGATAGGCGACCGTGGAGGCTTTCGTAAATTCCAGAAGGTTGACCAGCATCTCAACGACATGCTCAACGAAGCCGGTCCAGAGCAGGAGGAAATCCTGCGCCGTGCCGAGACGTTGCAGGAGCGAGCGACGCGCAAGATTCTGTTGCTCACAGCCGTCGCGCTCATTATAGGCTTGCTGGTCGCACTGGCGACTGTGCGCGAAGTGCAGCGCCGCTTCCGGCAGATGCGCCAGAGTCTTGATTTGGCCGGACGCGAGCGCCAGTTCAGCACGCAGATGCTCGAAGGCATGATCTCGGCCATCGCCGCCATAGACGACCACGACCGCATACGCAGCGCCAATAGCGCCTTCTACAAAATTTTCCCCGGCGCGACCGTCGGCGCAAGCGTCCATGGCGAGTTTGCTTCCAGTGAGGCTATGAAGATGCTGGAAGCCGCGACTGCTTCGCACGTCCGAGAAGCGACCTATCGCGGGCGATGGGTGTGCGGCCCGGACACGCCCGAATGCGCCAATCGCACGTTCGACATCTATGCCTCGCCGCTCACGATTGACGACGCGGGCGGGCAGCTCATTACGCTCGTGGATGCTACGGAAGCAGCCCGAGCCGAGAGCGACCTCAGAAGAGGCGAAGCCCTCGCGGCGGTCGGGCAGGCGGCGGCGCAGGTGGCGCACGAAATCAAAAATCCGCTCGGCAGCATTCGCCTAGGCGTCTCCATGTTGCGCGACATGTCCACGGACGAAGAGGCGCTCAATACTATTGACCTGGTCGAACGCGGCATAGACCATCTTAACAAGCTGGCCGTGGACGTCACGCAGTTCTCGCGGCGCAGGGAGCTGAAACGCTCGAACGTCGTGTTGCAGGACATCCTCGAAGAGAGCCTTCAACTGGTCTCGGATCGTATCAGGGACAAGCACACGACGGTCGAAAAGCTTTACGGCGAAGAAGGCTTGCGCGGGCATTGGGACGCAGACCAGTTGCGACAGGTCTTCGTCAACCTGTTAGCCAACGCGGCGGACGCAAGTCCCGAAAACTCACCCATCACCATACGCACCGAGCGCGCCTCGGGCGACGCCGCACGCGGACAGGGCAATGGAGACAGAAAACAACCCGGCCTCGTCTCGTTCGCGCGCATCAGCATCGAAGATCGCGGCAGCGGCATAGACGAGAAGACACGCGCACGCATCTTCGAGCCCTTCTTTACCACTAAAAAGCGCGGCACGGGTCTGGGCCTTGCCATCGTCAAGCAGATAGTCGAGCAACACGGCGGCACAATCACGGTCGCCAGCCATCAAAATCAGGGCGCGGTCTTTACGATTGAATTGCCGATGATGCTCTAGAAGCGCGGCGCACACGATTGGCCTCTGAATGAATACGGTAGTCTTACAATTCCGATACTCGAAAGAGGAATACGTCTCGGCGACACGCGATTATTATCATCCCTTTCAAGTCAGAAGCGGCGCTGTTTACGCGTTGATTATGATGATCCTGGGCGTGCTGGTGTGGCTGCTCAGCGATGATCTATATTTCTCGACAATCCTCACGGCTATGACTCTCTTCGCCCTCTCGATTTTTTGCCTGAACTATTTCCTCATGCCTCGAAGAATATACGAGCGCAATCCCAAGCTGCACGAGGAATACGGGCTGGAATTCTCCGAGCAGGGAATTATCTACAGGTCGAAGGATATTGATTCAGCTTTGCAGTGGAGCTTATATCAACGCGTTCAAGAGACAGACAGATTCTATTTTCTGATTTACGGCAAAGACTCGTTCACGTTGATTCCAAAGCGCGCCTTCACGTCGCCGGAACAGGAGCACACGTTTCGCTTGATGTTGAAAAAGCATGTTGACCCGGATATCGACATGGAGGAACTGTCCGCCAGAATCAAGCAAACAGAGTATGTGCCAAAATCGCTGGAGCCGCCGGATTGGCGATAGCGGAAGCGTGGCGATGCGACGCGCCCGTCTTCTCTCAGTTTGCGGTATCAGCCCGTTCTGAACAGGCAATCTTTCATCCGGCAGCGATTTGGCGAAAGGCTCTGTTTGCGGCTTCGACGGTTTTATACAGCAGCTCGTCCGTGTGGGCCGTGCCGATAAAGGCGGCCTCGAACTGCGACGGCGCTAGATAGACACCCTCGTTCAACATCGCGTGGAAGAATTTCCCGTACAGCTCGCGGCTCGACTCGGATGCTGTGGTCCAATCCGTGACCGGCTCGCTCGTGAAGAAGGTCGTCCACATAGAGCCTACGCGGTTGGTCACGGTCTCCACACCGGCACGCCGCGCTGCTTCCGTCATTCCTTCCGTGAGCCTGCGGCCCGCGCGTTCCAGTTGTTCATAAAGAGCAGCATCGCGCAGGCGTCGCAGCGTCACGAGCCCTGCCGTCATCGCCAGAGGATTACCCGATAGTGTGCCTGCTTGATAAATGTTTCCGGCGGGCGCGATGTGGCTCATGATATCGCGGCTCGCGCCGTAAGCTCCCACGGGCAGACCGCCGCCGATAATCTTGCCGAGCGTAGTGATGTCGGGCTGAACGTTGTAAAGCTCCTGCGCTCCACCGCGCGCAAGGCGAAAGCCCGTCATCACTTCGTCAAAGATAAGCAGAGCGCCGCCCGCGTGTGCAGTCTCGCGCACACGCTCCAGATAGCCTTCGAGTGGCGGCACGCAACCCATGTTGCCTACGACCGGCTCTATGATGACGGCGGCGATGTCTTTATGTTCATCAAAGACGCGCTCCAAACTTTCGGCGTTGTTGAAGGGAACTGTAAGAGTGTTGGCGGCGAGGCTGGCGGGGACGCCGGGACTGTCGGGCAACCCTAAAGTCGCGACGCCTGAGCCTGCTTTGACCAGCAGGCTGTCGCCGTGGCCGTGATAACAGCCCTCGAATTTGACGAGCTTGGTCCTTCCTGTTACGCCGCGCGCGAGCCGTATGGCGGACATGGTTGCTTCCGTGCCGCTATTAACCATACGCACCATTTCGACAGACGGCACGGCGTCTATAATCTCTTCGGCCATCAAGACCTCAAGCTCGGTCGGTGCGCCGTAGCTCGTGCCGCGCGCGAGTGCTTCGCCGAGAGCCGCTATGACTTCCGCGTCGGCGTGGCCCAGAATCATAGGCCCCCATGAACCCACGTAATCTATCAGCGTGTTCCCGTCAACGTCGGTTAGCAACGCGCCGCGCGCCTCTTTGATAAAACGCGGTGTGCCGCCGACGCCGCGAAAAGCGCGCACGGGCGAATTCACTCCGCCCGGCAACAACTCCACTGCGCGCGCAAACAATTCACGAGAGCGCCCGTCGCGCTCGTCCCATTGCGGTGAACTCATAAACGTATTTTAAGGGTAAAGGGGTAAAAGGAAAAAGAAGAGGTTAGAGGTCAGAGGCCAGAGGCTAGTAAAAGCAATTCACTAACCTCTAGCCTCTGACCTCTTTTTTCTTTCCCCAAATTATTCTTTGGGTAGATTCAGCTCGTCGCCCGGATGGATGACGGATTCGGGATGTTCGAGCTTGTCGCGGTTGGCGTAAAAGACTTTCATGTACTCGTTGCCGTCGCCGAAATGATTCTTGGCGATCTTCCAGAGCGAGTCGCCCGGCTTGACCGTGTAGGTCTCTGTATCGGCAGTTTGAGTTTCGCTCACAGAGAGTTCAGCCGTGATGTCGCCGTAATTGGCGTCCACGAGCTTAATCTGATCCCAGATTTCGTTCTTCACGTCTTCATTCGGCGCAATGCCGCGTATGAAGAGCTTGTTGTCTTCCACATGAAGATTCTGTACCTGCACACCCTTTTGATCCAACGAATTCAGAACCGTGCGGTACTTGTTTTTCAAATCCTCGAATTGTTGATTGGCGTCCGGCGCAGCCTGTGCAGCCGCAGCCCCCTTGCCAAACATTTTGCCAAAGATGTCCATTGTTTCTCCTCCTATCAAATATAAAACCCCGCGCGTTCATCTTGAGCGAAAAAACGCGCGTCTCACGCGACGAGGCAAGAATCTTGTTTGCGTTTGGCAAGACTTATACCAGAACCGGAGCTAAATAAACAGACGAGAGCAGGATTTTCAGTGTCCGTTAAGGGAACGAACAAGAGCCCGCACGATACGGATTCGCAACAGAAGAAGGAAAAAGGCAAAAAGCAAAAGGTAGAATTAAGGCGGAGAACCACTTAAATTAAGAAGCTGATTGAAAAGTCCCGGTAGGGACTCGGATGTTTATAGTTAATGACATCAATCAAGAATCAAGCTCCGTAGGAGCGGCATGTTCCACCGTCCATGACATGCCGCTCCTACGGAGCTTGTTATGTTTTATCGCCTGTCGGCTATAAACATCCTCGCTCCTACGGAGCTAAACCAATGCTGGGACTTTTCAAATTGCTTCTAAATGTGGCTTCCCCTGACTTTTGCCTTTTACCTTTTTACTTTTGCCTTCTTCTCCCTCTATCCGAAGATGCTGCGCCATGGGCCTGCGAGCGCGCCGCCGAAAAGAAACGCGCTGAGGCTAGGTTGTTCGTGCGAGCGGTCGTAGCCGACCAGCTCAACGTAAGCGCGCCCCGCAGTGTGCTCATTACCGTGACGCCCCTCTACACGACACGCGCCCTCCCAGTAGACGATCATGGTCGTGCCGCGCGTATCCAATTCCTGATCCTCCATCACGGGCGAAACCTTCACGTCCACGCCGAAGCGCGGGACTTCCAGACGCCACTCGCCCGGATAACGCGCCCCTGTGTGCGGGCTCGTCCACCACCTTGTCGTTTCGAGCCGAAAGTCTTCGCGCGTGAGATGCGTCCACGCGCCCGTGGCGTCAACATAAGTCCCGCTCGAAAAGGGCGAGGGCTGGCCCTGAGCGTTTCTGAGATAATAGACCATCACTTCAGCGCCCGTCTCAAGCTGTAGGCTGAACCAGTCCCAGCCCTTTTGATTCTCGGTCGTGCGCCACGTGCCAAACTCCCTGTCCATCCATGCAGAGCCCTTAAAGCTCTCCGTGCGCCCGTGCCACGTAATGCGGCCTTCCGCCTCCATGCGCGTGAAAGAGAAATAACGCGACGCCTCGCCCTCGTCCTTGAAGCTGACGCCCGCGCCCTGATGACCGTTCAGAACCGGAAGCTTTGTGCTCTTTAACGTGGCCTCGAAAATAAGATCGTCGCCGAGCGTGGCGCGCAAAATGTGAGAGCCGTGGCGCTCCCGCACAGTCCAATTGCCGAGCCGCAAGGCATATTCCGTTTCGCTCGCGCGAGCGGGCACGTCAAACGCTCCGCCCGTGCTCTTTCTATGTTCGTAGCGAAAGCGCGCGCCCCTCTCATCCGTGACGGCGAAGTGCGCGAGGTAGAGCGGATTGGCAATCAGGCGCAGGGGAACGATGCCGAAGCGGTCAAGGTCCGTGCGCCGTTTGAAAAAGACCAGCTCGAAGCCGAACGACGCGCCCCCTTCGGTCATCATGTGTCCAGTGTAGTACCACCATTCGGTCTGCGCCTCGCGGTGCGCGTAAAGATCGCGCGGCAGTTCCACGCCCCTGTGCTCCGTGCCGTCGCGCAAAGTGGAGGCCGGGCCAGCCACCGCGTCCGCAACGTGGTCCAGAACGGTGGCGGCTAATTGCTCAATCGGTTCAATCAGATTTGTGCTCATGCGAAATCATTTTAATTCTTTTCTGGATTAAATGCTCAGGCGCTAAAGATACACGCGGGCTATGACGAAAGTGTGTGTGATTTGTTAAGTCACTCACCGCCGCAGACGCAGAGGGCGCAGAGGAAGCGCAGAGAAATACTTCAACTCTCTCTGCGTTAACTCCGCGCCCTCTGCGTCTGCGGCGGTGAACTTGATATGCTCTACCTGCGGCTCTGGCAACTGGTTGCGTGACGGGAGCTATGATAATGTCTAGGCCATTCCAACTCGGGGGGAGATATAAAGCGATGTTGATCTCGAAAGAGCTTCGCAGGTTATTCGTTCTTGCCACCATTCTACTCCTTACTTTTTCATCAACAGCCTTTCCTCAGAGTAAACGCAAAGAGAAGAAAGCGGTTCCGCGTGGCACGCCCATCCTCTGGAAGAATCCAGGAAATATCCGTTCGCGCGATCTCTTATTAGGACCGGGCGGCGCGGAGATGAGACCGGACACAAGCCGCGTCACCTTTCTGAAAGAAGAGAAGGGCGGCTACTCGCCCAAGTTCCGCGTGCGGGATGGACAGGGGCGCGAGTGGGTCGCCAAGCTCGGGAAAGAAGCGCAGAGCGAAACGGCAGCCGTGCGCTTGTTGTGGGCCGTAGGCTATCCGACAGAGATTAATTATCTGGTCCCCTGCGTGCACATAGATGGCGCGCCCCGGCCCAGAAAAAAGGTGGAGCGGTGCGAAGGGCAGGGCTTTAGCAACGTCCGCTTCGAGGCGCGGCCCGAAGAAATCAAACGCACTGGCGAGTGGAAGTGGAAACGAAATCCTTTCGTCGGCTCGCGCGAGTTGCAGGGCTTGATAGTGATGATGGGCCTCTTCAACAACTGGGACATCAAGGACTCGAACAACGTCATTCTATATGTCCCGAATCGCGGCGTAGGCGAATCGCAGTATGCCATCTCGGACCTCGGCGCGACGTTCGGGAAAACAGGCAATCTGCCTTTCTTCTGGCGCATCACGCGCAGCCGCAACAATCCGAAGGACTACGCGCGTGCGAGGTTCGTAGATAAAGTCAAAGGCAACCGCGTGGCCTTTCGTTACGGCGGAAAGAATCGCGGGCTCTTTAAGAACATCACGGTCGAGGATGCGAAGTGGCTCGGTGAGCTTCTCTCACGCCTCAGCGACCAGCAGATTGCGGACGCCTTTCGCGCGGCTAATTACAGCCCGTCGGAAGTCTCTCTGATGACGGGAGCGGTCAGGCGCAGAGTAAATGAGCTGGTGAATCTGCCCGAGCGCCTTGCTTTCTTCAAGTAAGCAGTAAGCAGTGAGCAGTAAGCAGTTAAAGAAAGCGAGCGGCAATCCGTGTCGAGCAGCTTTTCGTTCGACTGCTTACTGCTCACTGCTCACTGCTCACTTTTTTCCGGTTTTCGCGGCTCGACCGTGATGGTGCGAAAGCTGGATATACGCACGAGGCCGGGAGCCGCGCCCCTCGGCTTTGAGAGAAACTTGCGCTGCGTGTAATTGACGGCGACTTTGGTATCGTTGCGCGCCGCGCTGAAGTTGGCCGCCAGTTGCGCCGCCTCGATGATGGTGCGATGCGGAACATCTGTGCGCGCAGGGTTGCGCACGATGACGTGCGAGCCCGGATAATCTGCTGCGTGCAGCCACAGGTCATGGGGCCGCGCGACGCGAAACGTGAGATGGTCGTTATCGCGCGCCGCACGCCCGACCAGAATCTCGTAGCCTTCCGAGGAACGAAACGTTCTCGCACCCGGAACGCTTTCCGTCTCCTTCTTACGCTTGCGCGTCTTCGCATCTCCCTGCTTCGGCGCATCGCCTTCAGCGAACGCTTCGAGCGCCTGAAAATCACGCTCCGCAATGATTTCTTCAAGCGCAGCTTTTCGAGCTTCGAGCCGTTCCACCTCTTTCGCTAATGCTTCAAGGCGCTCACTGATTTCGCGGCTTGCGCGCCGCGCCTTCGTGTACAAAGCGAAACGACGCGCGGCCTCCTGCTGAAGAGTGCTCTGTTCATCTACTTCCAATTCAATCAAGGGCGCGTCCGTTTTGAAATAATCCGTGACGGTGACGGTCGTACCCTGACGCCGCGCGGTCGCGATGTTGGCGAGCAGCAGATCGCCTATGCGTTTGTGCTCGTCTGCGTCGCCGTGAGCAATCATGTCTTCCGCCAGATGACGGCGGAGCTTCACACGCTGCGCCAGCTCTTTATTGATGCGCGCGCGCAAAGTGGCCGCGCGCGCATCAAAGGAGCGTTCATGTTCGAGGCGCGTGTAGTAATCGTCCGCGGCTTCGGAAAGGGAAGCGAACTCGCCGCGCTCAAAAGCTGTTTTCGACAAACGGGCAGCGGCTTGAGCGGGCGGTTTGTACAACTCTCCCGCTTCCTGTCCTTCGCCCTGAAACTGGCGCAAGGTGTCTATAATCACGCCGCGCTCGTCCAAGAGGAGCAGGTTCGCCGCGCGCCCTGTTAACTGCGCAACGAGCGTGCGGGATTGCGTATTGCCCAACTGGTCAGGCGCGTTGAAAGAGAAACGCGCGATACGGTCGCCTTCGTCTTTTGTCAGCTCAACAAGCTCTGCGCCCGACAGATGTTTGCGTAGCGCGAGCACGAAAGGCGAGGGCTGAAGCGACTGTTTTTCCAGCTCGCGCACACGCCGCTCGACTAGATAAAGACGCGGGCTGGACGGGTCAACGCTCACGAAAAGATAACGGCTGCCGTGCAGACGAAAATCCACGGCGAGCGATGTGCGCGAGAGCTGAAACACCCTGCCCATCACACGCCCGGCAAGGAGCGGCGCTATTTCTTCGACAATGGCTTTGACGGTCTGGTCGTTCATAACAAAGTACTGAGTAACAGCTTAGAAGCAGTTTGAAAAGTCCTGATGTTTAGCTCCGTAGGAGCGAGAATGTTTATAGCTCGCACGCATTTCCAGGAATCAAGCTCCGTAGGAGCGGCATGTCACAAATGCAAAACATGCCGCTCCTACGGAGCTTGATTCTTGATTGCTGTCGTTAAGCTATAAACATTCAGTCCCTACGGGACTTTTCAATCAGCTTCTTAGTACATAGCACTTCTTTCACGTCGTATAGCGTAAACAAAAAGGCCCTGCTTCTCAAATGAAGCAGAGCCTCGTCCGGATGCTTTTAGCCCCCGAATCTTTTCTTACTCGCGCACCACAGCCGTGCTTGAAAGATGGTCGTGCGCGGTGCGCCCCTCGGCGTCAAACAGCGCGTAGATGATGCCCAGACCAAGGAGCGCGAGCGAAAGCATGTAACCGAGCGTGCGCGCAACTGCCTGTCGCGTTGTCGGCAACAGCCCCGTGTTTACATCCACGGCGCGCAGTGATAAAAGCGACATCCCCCAGGTGCGCCCGGCCAGCACGGTCGAAGCCGTCGAATAGAGAAACATCACTACAAGGACGATGGCCGCCATAGAGCCGGCGACGCGCGGGTCCGCCCAGTTGCCGTTCGTTAACTCTATGACGGCGGCGAAGGGCGAAGAGGCAAAGGCGACTACGAGCAGGTCAACAAAAGAGGCAGCGATGCGTTTGTACGTCGCAGCACGGTCGTCGTATGCGTCTTCGAGCGCGACCTCTGTTTCCATCTGCGCGAGCAGCGCGTCGTCCACGACACCTTCAATCACGCGCTTGGGCTCCGGCTTCTCGTCGGGCACTTCTTTAACAGCCGGTATCACGGGCGGCACGACGACGAGATTGTGCTCGCGCGGTGCTTCAACAGTCTTAACCGCAGGAGCAAGCTCCGTTTGTCCAAGCGGCGAAGCCAGCTCCTGCATCTCTTCCTGATACTGTTCATCTATGACGCGAGCGGCAGCCGCCGCGCCGCCACGACGTGAGCGCGTGACGGGCGGAGAGGTCTGGCGTGCACGCTCTATGCGTTGCAGCGCCGCCGCCACAATCGGATTCATCTTCGGCACTTCCGGTTGAGGCACGAGCCCGAGCGGCGGAGCAACAGCCGCAGGTGCGGTTGTTTCCACGACAGGTTGTGCCGCACGCCTCTGCGCGGCCTCTTCCAAATCACGCGTTGCCTCGCGCGCGCGCCGCTCCTGAATCTCGCGCACGCGCTCGCTCAACTGCTTACGCCATTGCGGCATGGAGCGCGCGCCGGGAAACTCTATCAGCGTCGAAGCGATGACGGCAGGAGGCTGCTCGGAAGTCTGCTCGGACTTCTGAGCAGCGTCCGTCGAAACAGTGACAGCCGTTTCATGCTCAACGTCGGCGGAGGATGCGACCTCTGGTTCTGAAGGGGAATTGGAAGCTGGCGTTTTGCACCGTGGACACAGGTCCAGTCCATTGGAATATACGGCGCGGCACGCGGGACACTGCATAACGAAGGAGCCTCCGTTCGGGAAAAAAGCTGTGCGAAAGTTAAATCATGCTTGGGCGCAGGCAGAAGCGCGATACACACCCGGCCCATCTCGTGGGACGGCGCGGATACTATCATGCACTACTTTAAGTCGTCAACCAGAAAATATACTAGCTACTGTATTTGAACACTGTAGATACACAACATAAAGGCAGTGCAAAAGTCAAAATGCAAAATGATGAATGAACAGCAAGAGCTTCTTAATTCATCATTTTGCACTCTGCACTCTGCACTTTTTCAGAGTGGTTGTCGGCCAGCAAAGCCTGCGTCCACGTCGTGCCACCATTCGACTTGATCGCCTTCGCCCAGTTGCCAGCAGAGGAGCACGACGCGCCCGTCGCGCAAGGAGGGAAAGTCTATCAGCCCACGCTCGTAATCTTTGAGCTGGACGCCGAGCGTTTCCAGTTCCGTGGTGCGCTCGGCCAAATCCATGAGGATGGCGACGTAGCGCGGGCCGTCGGTCATACCGCCGCCGCCTGCGTCCGCGCCCTCGGCGGCGTAACGCGCTACGGTCTGATAGGAAGAGAGACGCCCGTGCAGGCGCTTGATCGATTTCACAATGCGCCGCACGGCCGGAATCAGAGCGTTCGCTTCTTCCACGCTGAAGATTTTCATAAAGCAGAGGCTAGAGGTCAGAGGTTAGAGGTTAGTAGAAGACAGTTCTCACTGACCTCTAACCTTCAGCCTCTGACCTCTGTTGTTAGCGGTCATCGGTGACGCGGATTAAGTCATGCGCGGGCTCGAAGGATTCGGACTCTTCGTCCATGCCGTGGTCCATGATTACGCTCGGGACGCTGGTTGAGTCGTAGCCTCCAGCGCGTGCGCGGTCGTCGTCCGGAGAATTGGGCGCGCCATTCTGTAGAAAGATGGCGTGGCCCGGCTCTTCATGAAGATCACGCTCGTCGTAACGCGCGCCGTGTGGCACTTCTTTACGCACCTTATCGGCAATTTCGCCGAGGTCTATAAAGTAGTCCGCGACGTCTATGAGCTTGGGCGCGGTGTTCGAGCGAAAGCCCGCGACCTCTACGCGACAGCCTTTGTAGGCGACGGCGTTGACCGCGTAGACAAAATCCTCGTCTCCGGAAACGAGCACTGCCGTATCATAGCGTCCGGCCAGAGAGAGCATGTCCACGGCAATCTCTACATCCAGATTCGCCTTGCGCGTCCCGTCGTAAAATGTCTTGAGTTCTTTTTGGACGACGCGAAAGCCGTTGCGGCGCATCCAGAGCAGGAAGCCCTGCTGGCGCTCCGCGCCGACGTCAACGCCCGTGTAGAAGAAGGCCCTGAGAAGACGGCCATCGCCGAGCAGCACACGCAGCAGCTTGTTGTAGTCTATATCTATATTGTGAAACCGCGCTGCGTGAAAAAGATTGTTTCCGTCAATGAAAACTGCGACTCTACCACGATGTCCGAACTGCCAAGAAATATTGTTAGTCGGATCGAAATTATTCATGCCTTAAGGTTTGCTCCAAAAGTTTGTAAATATCTGTTGGCTAGGATGACGCTTCATGCGCTCTTTGGTCAAGCTAAAATCGGCAGGGAGCAGAAAACGCTCCTGCGCGAGCGCCCCTTAACGTGCGGCGAGGACTTCAGTTGTTACGGCGTCTAGATAAATGGTGCTGACGGGCGCGCTCGCCAGTGTTATCTCCCACGCCAGGTGAAGCTCCAGGGCGGGCGGCGTGCTTTCTTTGAGCACTGGATGGATGACAAGCTCGCGCACCGTAATCCCTTCGTTGCCGGTCAGGGTGTAAGTGGATTGCGTCCCGCCTGCGCCCGTGTAAGTGAAGGTTTTCCCCGGCAGTAGCTTGGCGACCATCTCGGGTGTTGCGGTTTCGGGGCGCAAGGTCCGGGCTGCGCCCGCGGCGCGAAGGCGCTCGCGCAGACGCTCTGCATCCGGAATGGCCGTGCTTGTGAGTTGAAGTATGCGGCGGTCGGGTGCGAAGGTGATTTCGACGACGCCGTAGCCGTTGCGGAATGGATAACGAAAGGGACGCTGTTCGTAATGCGCGCGTTTTGTTCCGTCCGCTAAGTCCGTGCGCAGCACGAGCGAAAGCTGTTGCAGCTCTATGCCCAGAAGCTCGCGCGCGTCGTCTATGAAGCGGCGCAGCGACTCGCGCGTCTCCTCTTCATTCATCGTCGCGCCCGCGCCGACTTTGGGAAGATAGAGCGGCTGCTGCAAAGGTGGAAGCGCGCGTATGGTTGCCGTCACGGGTTGCAGCTCTGGCTCCGGCGGATTCACAATCCCTTGCTCGCGCGCCAGCCCGGCCCATGCAAGAAGCGCGGCCTGTTTGCGTACCGCTTCGACGTCGATGAGGACGACTGGATAATTGGGAGCGGCTGTGGTTGGTCCAGTGGGGTCTGGCGGACGGCTGGCGGCGGCACACGCCAGAGTCGAGAGCGCGAGCGCCGCAAGGAGCAGCGTTCGCACCTTGCAGAGCGAGCGACCAGCCTTTTGTTTTTTCATTTGAGCCATGACTGAACGTGTATGCTCGACCGATTATACCGGAAGAGCGCGTATGTTCAATGATTGCCGGGTTACAAAAGGCGGGCGCATCCGTCGTATAATCCCGAGAGCCGTGGAGATTGATTGTGTTTGAAGACTACGAAAAGCTCTTGCCCGACGGTGAAGAGGACGAAGCCACGCAGCGTGTGCGTCCCTTTTCACACGAAGAGATGTTGACGTGCGAAGAATGCCTGCGCGCCAATCCGCCGACGCGCGTGAATTGTCTCTACTGCGGCGCACAGCTTCCCGTCACGGCGGCTGCGGCCAGCCTTCGCGCCAGCGTGCTGCGTCAGCCCGAAAAGTGGGAAGAAGGCTACAACGTCGTTCTCGTGGAAGCCGTGGAGATGTCCGAAGCTCTGGTCAAAGAAACCGCGAGCCTACTGCGTCTGGACAAAGAAGCGGCGCGACGCATTTTTGAAGCAAAGGATGCTTTGCCGCTCGCGCGCGTGGCGACCGAGGAGCAGGCCGCGTTTGTCGAAGAGAGATTGCGCGCGCAGGGCTTGAGCCTCTGTGTCATCTCCGACAGCGAGTTGATAGGGGCGGACCCGTCGCGTCGTCGCGTGCGCGCTCTGGAATTCACGGATGATGCGCTCGTGCTTTATTCAGCCGGAAGCGGCGAGAGTTGGCGAGTCCTCTGGCCCGAGCTTTTGTTATTAGTCACGGGGCGTCTTGTCACGCGGCGCGTAGAAGTCGAGGAGCGGCCCGGACGCAAACAGAGCGAGATTGTTGAAACGCGTGAGATGACGGGTGATGTGCTCCTGCTGGACCTCTACACGCATGAGCGCGACGGCGGCTACCGCGTGGCTTCCGACAATTTCGACTTCTCGTGCCTGGGCAAAAAAAAGGGCTACACGTCGGCGCAGAATTTCACGCGGCTCATAGAAGAATTGCGCGCGCTTGCACCGCATGCAAGCTACGATGATTCTTATCAACGCCTGCGACAGGCGCTGGCAAGCGTGTGGCCGCCCGAGGAGCGCACCGAATCAAAAGGCTTGCGCCGCGACAGGCCCGGACGCTTCAACACCGAAGCCGTCATGACTAGCAACAACGAGGCGCAGTTTACGCGCTACTCACGTCTTCGTCATTACCAGAAGCTGCGCGAGGCGGAACCAACCACGGAATGAAAAGACCAGAGCACAAGCGGCCCAACCGGCGAGCACGGACCTTTCATGATGAAAGCGTGCGCGCGGCTCACGATGAATCCAGGGAAGCGCGCCCGCTGGATTCGACGCGACGAGCTTCACATGAAGCAGAGCGCGGCGGCGCACAGTCGAAAATCTACGGCGTCGCGCCCGTGCTCGAAGCCCTGCGCGCGCACGCGCGGCCTCTGGAACAGATCACCATCGCGGAGGGCGCGCACCCGGCGCGTCTGAAAGAATTGCTGGACGAGGCTCGTACGCAGCGCGTGCCCGTGCGCAGAGCGCCGCGCGCGGAGCTTCAGCGTTTGACAGGTGCGGGCGCGAATCATCAGGGCGTGGTGGCTGTCATCGCCGCCGCGCGCTACACGGACGCAGACGAGTTGCTGGATGCTCTCTCATCGCGCGCGCAGACGGATGAGCCGCCGCTCGCGGTCGTCCTTGATGGTGTCGAAGACCCGCGCAACTTAGGAGCCATCCTGCGCACGGTGGAATGCGTGGGCGCTCACGGAGTTTTTATACCGGAGCGGCGCGCCGTGGGCTTGACCGAGGTTGTGGCAAAGGCTGCTGCCGGAGCTTTGGAGCGCGTTCCCGTAGCACGCGCTCCGAATCTGGTGCGACTTCTGGAAGAGATGAAGGAGCGTAACATCTGGACTGTAGGGACAAGCGCAGAGGCCGGGACTCTTTACACGGAGTGGGATTGGACGCAAAGCTCGGCAGTTGTTTTCGGCGGCGAGGGGCAGGGGCTTCATCGTCTTGTGCGCGAGCGTTGCGACGCGCTCGTACGCATCCCCACGCGCGGCCATATAGCGTCGCTCAATGTTTCGGTCGCGGCGGGCGTCGTGCTGTATGAAGCTCTCAGACAGCGAACCGTGAATCGTGCGGCTTCGTATAAAGACTCGTGAGGCGGTGCGTAGAGCGCATGAACGAGCAAGCGAGGCTTCTTCGGCTTGCCCGATGCTTTTATCTAAAAACTTTCGTGGGAGGGAACTATGTACTGTCCTAATTGCGCGACTCAGAACATGGATAACGCAAAATTCTGTCGCGCGTGCGGGGCGGACATCAGCCTCGTGCCCGTGGCGTTGACAGGGCATCTCCCGCAAAGTGAGGTTGAGCCCGTCGAAGACGAACGCCCGTCGCGCCGCCGTAGAAGAAAAAAAGAGAAGAAGCCGGCGACGTATGACGGGGCGTTTGAGAACATAGGCGTCGGCCTTGCCTTTCTGGTCATCTCGATTCTCGTCGCGCTCTTTATGCCGGGCGGAAGGTTCTGGTGGTTCTGGCTCTTGATTCCGGCCTTCGCCTGCTGGGGAGAGGGCATAGGACAGCTCGTGCGCCTGCGCAAAGAATTACCGCCGTCTGCTTCCGTTGATGCGCAAAGTCAGCTTCCGCCCGTGGCGGCGCATCTACACGAACTGCCACCGCCGCGCCACACATCGGAGATCATGGCCCCGCCGCCGAGCGTCACCGAAGGCACAACGCGCCACCTCGGCGCAGAAGCCCCGACCAGAGACATACGCACCCCGGCGGAAAACTCCGAACAGTGATTGATAAGTTGAACGAGTTTAGAGAACGTCAGCCTTCACCGCCGCAGATGCAGAGGATGCGGAGGTGACGCAGAGAGCTGAATCACTTTTCGGAATTAGAATGCGTCGCTTCAATCGTTTGACGCGTGCTTTCAGTAAGAAGCTTGAAAACTTGCGTCATGCAGTTGCGCTTCACTTCATGTTCTATAACTTCTGCCGTATCCACCAGACGCTAAGATGCACGCTAGTTATGGAGGCGAGAATAGCCATGAGTGTTTGTGAGATTGAAGACGTTATTGTGTTGCTAGATTAGGTTTCCCTCACCCCTTTCTTGCCTTGAAGTTAAGCGTCACACCTTTCACATCTGGCTGTTTAACCCCACCCTGAAGTGCCGCTTGGACTGACTTTCTGAGACTCGCGTTACTCAAGTCGGAGGCCAATTCGTTCATGGTGGCAAGGATTGGTAAATCCTTGATGGTCGAAGCATCCAGTACATTCTCTGAAATCCAGGGAGGTATCTTGTCCCACCGCTGGACTAAGAGCGGAATGTCGATACAAACCCTACCTATAGGTGGGGGTAACTCGAAACAGATTTGCCAGGGCATAAGTTTATTCCTTTCTACATTTCACCTGTGGCATAACGCGGGAGTCGCTAATTCTCTCGTCTGCTTTTTAGATCAAGCTGATTTTATTGATCGGAAAGGCATCGTCTGTGCGTTAACACACATAGCAAAGATTCCCAATCTTTGCTCAACAATGAAAATGACCCGCTACCTGAATCCAGCCTCGCTTGCGTGCTTCTACTTTGGCGCTGTATAGTCTCAAAAAAAAGTCCCCAAGCTTTTCATGAAAGGTAGCACCATGCCGCAACGACCCAAGATTGCCAGCAACATGCTTGAGCTGATTGGCTACACGCCGCTCGTGCGTTTGAACAGTATCCCCGACCCGAACTCCGCTGAGCTGATAGCCAAGCTCGAATCGCAGAACCCCATGGATTCCGTCAAAGACCGCATCGGCGCGGCCATGATTGAAGCGGCGGAACGCGATGGCCGCATCAAGCCCGGTGAAACCATCATCATCGAGCCGACTTCCGGCAACACAGGGATTGCGCTGGCTTTCGCAGCCGCAGTCCTTGGCTACAAACTGGTGGTGACGATGCCCGACACGGTGACGGTCGAGCGGCGTCGCGTGCTCGCAGCCCTCGGCGCGGAAGTCGTTCTGACGCCCGGTGCTGAAGGGATGAAGGGCGCTATCAAGAAGGCAGCGGATATTTCGGAAGAGACGCCTAACGCTTGGACGCCGGGGCAGTTTGAAAATCCTGCTAACCCGGAGGTTCATCGCCGCACCACTGCCGAAGAAATTCTGGAAGACACGGATGGCCGCATAGACGCCTTCGTAGCGGGCGTCGGCACGGGCGGGACTATCGCGGGCGTCGGGCAAGTCCTGAAAGAACGCCTCGGCCCGCAGGTGCGCGTCGTCGCGGTCGAGCCCGCCTCAAGCCCTGTGCTTTCGGGCGGCGAGCCCGGCCCGAACAAGATTCAGGGCATCGGCGCAGGCTTTATCCCGCGCAACTACGACCCGTCCGTCGTTGACGACGTGCGTCGCGTAGAGTACACGGACGCGCTCGATATGGCGCGGCGGCTGGCGCGCGAAGAGGGAATCTTCTGCGGCATCTCTTCGGGCGCAATCACCGTGGTGGCGCGCGACGTGGCGCGCGAGATGGGCGAAGGCAAGCGCGTCGTCTCCATCATCTGCGACTTCGGCGAGCGTTATCTCTCGCACGAGCTGTTTGAGCAGCTTTCGCTCTAAGAAAACCTGTAGGGGCAGGGACAACTCCTCTGCCCGTGGATTACTACAATTAACAGGGATGGACAGGATAGACAGGATAAAAGCAGTGCAAAAGTCAAAACGCAAAATGCAGAATGAAAAGCAAGAGCTGCTTTAATTCTGCACTTTGCACTTTGCATTTATCATTTGTTTTTATCCTGTCTATCCTGTCCATCCCTGTTAAGACTTGTCCCTGCCCCTACTGTTTTGTTAAGTCTTAAAAGAGAGGCGATGCGCGCGGCTGTTGTCGAGCCATTTTGAGCATCGCCTCGCAATCTATATGAAAGAGATTCAGCCACCGGGCCGCATTTGTGTTTCCGTTTGCGCAGAGACCGCGCACGCCCTACGGGAAGCAATTGCGCGCGCAGTAAAAGTTGGAGACGTAGTCGAGCTGCGTCTTGATTATTTGCGCGGCGCGGAGCTGGACAAGGCGCTGCGCGAGCTGGACGCGACGCTCGATTCCAATAGCAGCACTTTCATCATCACTCTACGACCGGTCGAGCAGGGCGGAGAGCGCGAGATTGACAGCCTCAACCGCCTCGTCTTCTGGCTCGAACGACTCGGCAATCAAAGCGCGCGCACGGAGTTCGCAGACGTGGAGCTTGATCTCGCGCGCCTACTGATGGAGAAAGAAGACCTCAACTGGGAGCGCATCATCTGCTCGTTTCACGATTTCGCGGGCACGCACACGGACCTCAACCAGCTTTATGAAGAGATGGCAGCGACGCCCGCCCGCATCATTAAAATCGCCGTGCCCGCGCGCGACATCACGGACTGCATTCCCGTCTTTAAACTGATGGAGCGCGCACGCGCAGAAGGGCGCGAGGTGATTGCCCTAGCGATGGGTGCGGCGGGGATGTTGACGCGTATCCTTGGCCCGTCGCGCGGCTCTTTGCTCACCTACGGCTCGCTCGATGCGGAGACACCGACCGCGCCCGGACAACCAACCGCCGAAGACTTGCGCGCTCTCTATCGTGTTCACAAAATCACGGACGCGACCGCCGTGATGGGGCTCGTCGGCCAGCCCGTACAGCATTCCGTCTCACCGCACATGCATAACGCCTCGTTCGAGGCGCGCGAAGTCGATGCCGTTTACGTTCCCTTCGAGGTGCGCGACGCTTCGGAATTCATGCGGCGCATGGTGCATCCCACGACGCGCGAAATCAATTGGAACCTGCGCGGCCTGGGTGTGACTGCGCCGCACAAGCGCTCCGTCATGCCGCACCTTGATTGGATAGAGCCAGCCGCGCGCAAGATAGGGGCCGTCAATACCATCGTCGTGCAGGGCAACGAGCTGCACGGCTACAATACGGACGCTGCGGCGCTGCTCCCGCCGCTGGAAAAACGTGTCGGCAAGCTAAGCGGAAAACGCGTCGCGCTGATTGGCGGAGGCGGCGCTGCGCTCGCCGCGCTCTACGCCTTGGAACAGGCGGGCGGGCGTGTGACCGTGTTTGCGCGAAGTCACGAATTGGCCGCGCCGCTGGCGGAAAAATTCGGCGCAGCCTGCGAGCGATTGGAAGGCGCGCACCTAGGCGATTTTGAAGTCGTGATAAACGCGACGCCCCTCGGCACACGCGGGGCATGTGAAAGCGCAACGCCCGTCACGGCAGCGCAGCTACGCGGAGCGCGCATCGTCTACGATCTGGTTTACAACCCGCCGGAGACGCGTCTCCAACAGGAAGCGCGCGAGGCCGGATGTGAAACCTTTGGCGGCGCTGAGATGCTTGTCGCTCAGGCAGCCGAACAGTTTCGTTTGTGGACCGGAAAAGATGCGCCGGTTGAAGTGATGCAGGAAGCTTTGAAACGCGCGTTGAGCGAGGCGGCGGAAGAATTAAAGTGAGCGCCTCGAAGTTGATGAGCGAGAGATACAGCCGCCAGATTTTGTTTGCGGGCATAGGAGCTGAAGGACAGGAGCGGCTCAACGCCTCGCGAGCGCTCATCGTGGGCGCGGGCGCGCTCGGCACAGCGCAGGCTGAAAGCTTAGCGCGCGCAGGCGTCGGACGTTTGCGCATCGTCGACCGCGATTTCGTAGAGCCCTCGAACCTGCACCGCCAGACCATGTTCACCGAACAGGACGCGCGCGAGCGTCTGCCGAAAGCTATCGCAGCGGCTCACCACCTGGCGGAAATCAATTCTGAAATCGAAGTCGAAGCGGAAGTCGCGGACGCGAGCCACACGAATATCGAAAGGCTCGTTGAGGGCTGTGATGTTGTTCTGGACGGGACGGATAATTTCAGCACGCGCTATCTCATCAACGAAGCCTGCGTGAAGCACAAGACGAACTGGATTTACGGGGCGGCGGTCAGCTCTTACGGCGTGACGATGACCGTGCGACCACACGAGACGCCGTGCCTGCGCTGCATGTTTGAAGAAGCTCCTGCTGCCGGCTCTGCGCCGACCTGCGAGACGGCGGGCGTCATCATGCCCATCGTGAGCGTCGTCGCCGCCGTGCAGGTGAGCGAAGCCCTGAAGCTGCTCACGGGACGAGTAGAGAGCTTGCACCGTTCGCTCATGCAGTTTGACGTGTGGCAGAACGAGTGGCGGCGAATAGGTTTGGGACAACCCAACGCGGACTGTCCGGTGTGCGCGCGCGGCGTTTACGAAACTCTTGAAGCGGAGAGCGCGGAATACGCAGCCGTCCTGTGCGGGCGGGATGCGGTTCAGATTCAACCCGCGCGCGCGGCGCAAGTTGATTTCGCGTCTCTTGCCGAAAGATTGCGCGGCGCGGGCTCTGAAGTCACTTTTAATCCTTATCTCCTGCGCTTTCGCGTGGACGATTACGAGCTGACGGTCTTTAAGGATGCGCGCTCGATTATTCGCGGGACGGACGACATAGTGAAGGCACGCTCGCTATACGCGCGTTACGTCGGCGTTTGAGAGGCGACGTCTCCCTCTTTGTACTCATTGATTTCTCCCCACACAGTCTTTCGGGTTATCATGAACAGCGTGGCGGATTAGAAGCCGCCACGTAAAAAATTTGTAAGACACCTTTTCTTGAATGACTGACAAAAAACTTAAGCTCCACATCAACGCTACCATTCTTCTCCTCTCTGTTTTCATCTTCTCTTCTTTGACGGCATGGGCCGGTGAGCCCGTCATCTGGGAGACTAGCAGCCGTGCCGAAATTCTGCGCGGCGACGCGCGCGGCGTGTCCGTCACAGACACGGGAGCTTTCATGCTCGCTCCGCGCTTCACGCAAGTCTTCGACACGCAAACGGCTTTTGTCTGGTCCACAGCCATTGACCAATCAGGCAATGTGTACTTAGGCACGGGGCACGACGGTCGTATCTTTCGCGTGACGCCGCAGGGCGCGGGCTCTGTGCTTTACGACGCGGCGGAGCTGGACGTGACGGCGCTCGTGGTGGGACGCGACGGCGCGCTCTACGCGGGCACGTCGCCGGACGGCAAAGTCTATCGCATCGCGCAGGACGGGCGTGCCGAAGTTTATTTTGACCCGCCGGATAAGTACATCTGGTCGATGGCGGTGCTGGGCGATGGAAGTCTGGTTATTGGGACGGGCGATAACGGCAAGCTGTACCGCGTGCGCGCAAGCGGTGCGCGGCCCGAAGATTCTCTCTTTGTGGACACGAACGAGACGCACGTCATTTCGCTGGCCGTGGATGCGCGTGGTGATTTGATAGCGGGGACTGATCCGGGCGGTCTGGTCCTGCGCATCTCGCCCGAGGGCAAAGCGTTCGCGCTCTTTGATTCGCCTCTGCGAGAGATTCACGCGCTTGCGCCCGCAGCCGACGGCTCGGTCTATGCGCTTGCTTTGAGCGAGGCGGCAAGCGTCACACGACCTGCGACTTCGACGGCAACGACCAGCACGGATTCTTCCGGCGGGACGGTGACGGCGAGCGCGTCTATCACGGGCGTAGAAGAAGCGAGCGGCGGGCAGACCGGCGCGCAGGGTCGCAGCCGTAACGAGCTGGCAAACGCGCGTAGCGCTGTCTTTCGTCTACTGCCTGACGGCGGGACGGACGTGTTGTGGAGTTCGCCATCGGTGACGGCGTTCGCAGTTGCGCCAGCGCCCGAAGGCGGGAGCGTGCTCATAGGCACAGCCGACAAGGGACGCATCTATTCCGTCACGGACGACGGGCGCGACACGCTGCTACTGCAATCGACCGAAGGACAGGTCTCGTCCTTTATAGTGCGCGGGCGCGAAGTCTTCGCCGCGTCGAGCAATCAGGGAAAGCTCATACGCTTTAGCTCCGAGCCCGTGAGCGAGGGCACTTATGAATCATCCGTGCGCGATGCCAAGCTGGTCTCTTCGTGGGGACGCATCTGGTGGCAGGGGCAGGGAACTGTCGAGTTGCAAACGCGCACGGGCAACAGCGAGCGGCCCGACATGACATGGAGCGATTGGAGCGCGCCTTATAGAGACCCGCGCGGCGCACAGGTCACAAGCCCGCGCGCGCGTTATATACAGTGGCGCGCGACCTTGCGCTCTACAGGCGCAGGAGGAGGAGCAAGCGTTCCTGCAAGGCTTGAGGATGTAAGCATCGCTTATCTGCCGCGCAACGTCGCGCCCGAAGTGCTTTCAATCACGGTCCTGCCCGTCGGCGTCGGGCTTCAACAGGCCGTGCAGATTCAGACGGACCCGAACATAGAAGCATCCGGGCTAGACCCTTCGCTCTTTGGTCCTGTGGCGACGGTCCCGCCGCGTCGCGTTTATCAACGCGGCGCTCGCTCCCTCCAATGGCAATCGGAAGACCGCAACAGCGACACGCTCGAATACAGTATTTATTATCGCTCGTTCAACGAGACGGCGTTTCGTCTTTTGAAGGATAAGCTGCGCGAAAATTTTTATACGGTGGACAGCGCGGCGCTGGCCGACGGGCGCTACATCTTCCGTGTGGTGGCTTCGGACGCGCCTGACAATCCGGGTGGGCAGGCTTTATCCGGAGAGCGCACGTCTGAGCCGGTTGACATAGACAACACGCCGCCCGTGGTGCGCGCCGCAAACCAGACGCCGGTTACAGGAGGCAGGACGGGCGCGCGTTTTGAAGTCGAAGATGCTACGGGTAGATTAAAGCGCGCGGACGTTTCCATTGACGGCGGGCCGTGGCGCGCTGTGAGTCCCGAAGACGGCATCGCGGACAGCTCGCGCGAGTCCTATACGCTCGATTTGGAAATCAGCACTCCCGGCGAGCACACCGTCTCGCTGCGCGCCTTCGATTCAAGCGGAAATGTTGGCAGCGCAAGGATTACGGTTCGTAGATAAACTGCTGTCGGGGGGCCGCGAGGCTCGTTTTTCGTGCCCTATATCGTATGTTTGCACACGATAAGGGTGCGTTCCGGTGCGATAGTTGGTAAACTAAAGGCTGTAAAAGGAGGCCGTGGCGGCCTCCGGTCGCGTGGCATCAATCTTGCTCTCCTTTAGAGCGGTTAGAAAGGCAGCGCGTCTCTTCTCTCCCTCCCATGCGCGCTCACAGAAGTTGATTAAGCATGAGGAGGCACTTGGCAACCATGAAAGCGTTACAGCGAATATTACTGATGGTCACGATGCTTTGCATCCTGGCTACAGGTGTCTTCGCGCAAAAGGGTCAAGGCGGCGGCGGTGACAAGCAGCGTCCGCCCAAGGGAGATGGGTCCAAAGTCGTGACTAAGGAGAAAGAAGGCCCTCCGCCCAACAACCGGCAGCAGAACGAGAATCGCGGCGGAGACAAAAACCAGAACAGGCCCTGAAGCTTTCCGGGTCATAAATCCAAAGCTTCCGGCGCTCTTAAATAATCTGCAAAAGATGACGCCCGCGTGAATCGAAAGCGAATCCACGCGGGCGTCCCTTTTCTCAAGGGGGAGACGAGAGAGAAGTCATGAGACGTTCATCGAAAAGAGTTCCGACATTTTTTCTTGCGCTGGCGCTGATTGCTATGGCGCTTTCAGGCACGGTCTATGTGCGTACGACGGCCGCACAAAATTTATCTGATGCACGGCTTGTGGCATACGCAGAGCAGATTTCCGGCGACCAGTTTCCCATCAGGACGAGGACCGAGCGCGGCGTGCGCGTCTTTGCACGCAACACCCCGAGGCCGGAAACTTTGCGCGCGATTGACGACGGCTTCACGGAGCTTTTCCAGATTGCGCGCCGTCATCGCTACACGCGACGCTTGAGCTACTCCGACTACACGGTCTTTATCGCGCGCGCAGACCGCACGCAGGACAGCAACAGGGCATACTCGCCGGACGTGGCCGTCCCTGCGGGCCAGTATGCCGGAAGCGGTTACGACCAGGGCGGCTTCATCTACGCCGCAGGCATGGTGCTGGCGTTCAATCCCAGCTCCTTCGTTATCGCCGAGCATGAAAGAGACTGGCAGCGCATCGCCAACGTCGTCCGCTACGAAGGGGAGCACCTTGTGCTCTACTTCAACGACCGCAGGCTCTTCGACCAAACTGCGGATCACTCGACGGGCGGCTTCCATCCAATCCTGAAATAAGCGAAGAACGTTTTAGACAAAAACAGAAGAGGCGGCCTGAATGATAGGCCGCCTCTTTTGTTTTAAATGCCCGCTGTAGGACTCGAACCTGCGACATCACGCGTGTGAAGCGTGCGCTCTACCAACTGAGCTAAGCGGGCTAGAGAGCTTGTGTTCTCTGTTGGAGGAAAAAGAATACCTGCGGGGATTGGGGTCTGTCAAATGAGAGGATTTCGAATGCTATTTTGAGCTGCGCTTTGAGCCGCGCTTGGTTTCGCCTTTAGGCTTTTCGGTTCCGGTTTTGTCTGCCGCGCCCGGTTCGGTCCAGCTTGTCATGAGGAAAGTGTAGTTCATGATTTCGCCTTCGGCGCTGATGGTTTTACCGACGAGCTTTTCCAGCTCCTCGTCGCGGAACGGGTTGCCGCCTCGACGGCGCAGCACGTATTCGCCCTGATCCGTAACGAGCTGGACGGCTATGTGCTCGCTTTTTGAGCCGACGCCGAACGGCTTCTTGATGACTTGTCCGGTCAATTGCATAAAAAAATAGTGATGAATGAGAAGAATTTAATCATTGATTCATCGGTTCATTGCTTCATTGAAACAATGAACCGATGAATCAATCTTTTCATTCTGCATTCATCACTTATCTTATCACTTTCCGTAAACCTCGCGTACGGAAACTATCTTGCCGTCAACCTCTTTGGCGACCACGGCCTTGACGCGGGCGCTGGGCGGTGGGCCTTCGACGGCGACTGGCGCTGTTTTCGATCCCCTGGTTTTGCTGCCCCTGGTTTTTGGAGCGGTGGGGGCGGCTGAGACGCCGTCCGGTGTGCCGACGATAACGTGGAAGGCTGTCGAAGCGGGACGCATGGCCTTTGCTCCTCGCTTCATGGCCGGTGGCTCCGGCGCACGCTCGATGCTGAACGACTTGCTATCTGTGATAGTCATATTAGCTTCGCGCGCCAGTCGTCTCAATTCCGCTTCAATCTTACTGGCCGGGCCGCCGCGCTTTGCACCGCGCTTGGCCGTAATCTCCACGGCGACCGGATGGTTCTTGCCGAGCCAGATACCCTTGGACATCAGTTGGCGGCGAACGTCTGAACGGGTCGCGGCGGCTGCCTCCGCATCGGCGGTCGCAGCCGCCTTCGCAGACTTCCCGCGACTCTTGGTGGTCGCCTTCGTGGCCGAAGCCACGGCGACGGGGATGATGGAAGGATCGCCTAAGAGATTAAACTGCGCGAGGGTCTTCAGGTCCACGGGGTCCATCTCGGGCGAAGACTCTATAAAGCGCTGTCTGGCTTCGAGCGCGGCGCGGCCCAGGCTTGCTCCCTTAAAGACTGCGCGCAGGAAGTACTGGCAGATGAGATCAGCCGAGCCGTTGCCTTCGGCAGGCCCGTAGGCGATGGTCGTCGAACCCAGGAAGCCGTAAGCTTTATTGCCCAGGTAGGTGTTGCCGATTCCGGCCTGATTGCCGGTCAGGTTCGGATTATAAAGCTGCCCGCCGTAGCAGCACTCTGCCGCGACCACAGTTCCTTCTTTAATCTTGCCCGCAAAGAAAGAGGCGTCGTGCGCTTGCGGATAGTTTTGCCCGCGCTGGCCGTAGAAATGAAAATCTCCGTCTGCGCCGTGGCAGTTGATAAAGTGCGCGCGGCGCGAGATTAAGGGGCTGCCCCACTTCGGTCCCTGTTCAGGTGAAAGCTGTAGGTCCGCGCCTGAGCCGAAGAGGTTGGTCAAGCTCATCTCCGTGGACTTGCGCCAGACCAGCGCGCTGATGCCCAGATAGCTCTGATAATCCGAAGGCTTCAGGGACTTGTACTCTGCGGCTGTGTCCAGCAGACCGACTAGATAAGAGGGGTCGCCGCCGCCCGTTAGATCCGGCAGGCGGCCCACGACGCGCGTCGGCCCTGTGAAATTCTGCGGCTGCTGGCTGTACCCGGCTTCGCAGGCGTAAGGAATATCGCCCCATGCGATTGGGTCGCCGTCGCTGGGCATGGTGTTCTTGATGTCCTGATGCGGCACGACGTCAACCGCGCCTAGAATCATCAGGTAGTCAGGCAAGAGCTGTTTAAAGACGCCGTCAATCGCCTGCTTGTTCTGTTTGGGATCGGCGGCATTGGAGACCACAGGCGCATTCAGCTTCTTCATCGTAGGGGCGTGGTCCAGCCCCACCAGACGCGTAGTAATACCGCGCTTTTTATCCGCAGCAATCAATCTCTGTACAGCCGAGAGAATTTTCCCTAGACCGGCGGTTCCGTACTTGGTTTTCAGAGCCGAGAGATTGGTCACAATAACTTTGTCATCCATGATGTTTACTCCTCCGAGTGTAGGGCCGGAAAACGTGGGGCCTACCAGTTGAAAAGTGAGACGCGAACGAGGTAACCCAGAGAGGATGCTTTTCCTGTACTCCCAGTGGGCAAGTAGTAAAGCGGTCGAGTGTCCTAACCCGCCGCCCTGGTATCAAGAGCAGGCGGAGATTATCAGTTGAGCACGGAAACTTGCAAGAAAAATTTCGAAGCAGGAAGGCGTGTCTCTCCGGCGAGCGCCGGAATTGGTTAAGCAATTTATTAACTAGCTTTCAAATCACGAAGCAATCTATCAAATGCGGCCTCAAAAGCATCGTGGTCTTTCCAGTTAGAAAAGTCAGGAATGAAATATTCACGTACCTCTATTGCTAAATCTTTGCCGCTATCAGCATCGAAACACTTCCATGCTTTAATCTCATCGAAATCCACGATTGTAATCGGGAACAGTTTACGGCGATTCTCTTCAATCTCTGTTTTACGTGCCTTGCGAATCTCAGTCATTACCCATTCGCTTTGCATACTATGTTCTGACAAAATCAACAGTAATCTATCGTGAATTTGGATTGCCCGCTCTATCTGCTCATAAAGTTTTTCGCCGCCTTTTACATCTTCGGGAGCAAACCAGACACGAAGATGCTCATCCCGCATTCTTGAATAAAGCCGTCTAGCAAACTCTTCGTCTTTTGTGCTGTAGCTTATAAAGCATGAGTAGAATTGAATAACTTCCCCGGCCCTTAGCAGCGAACTGGAATAGGTTATTAATTCATCTGGTACACCACAGCCACGAAGGAAAATTTCAGGTATCTTGCCTTTAGACCGGTATAAAGTGTCTATTCCGAGAATGGATGGCCCTATATGATGTACGGTATCAAGCCCTATAGCTTCACTCAAATCGTTATCACCGAAAGTTGTCCAACCGACACTTGCGTTACTGAAATCTGCTCCGCGTAAGTTCGCGTGACTAAAATCTGTCCAAGTAAGTACCGCTGACTTAAAGGAAGATTTAGCTAATGCTGTTTCACGAAAGGTTACTTCTTTAAGAAAAGCCCCACTAAAGTCGGCATACGGTAACTCCGAGTTGGTAATACGTGCTCTGAGAAGGTTAGTGTTGCTAAAGTTCACTTGTATTAACAATGCAACATGTGCATCCAACCCTCTCAAATCGGGCTGAATATCTGGATTTTTGGCTCTCCAACGATTCCAACTCTCCGCACCATGCCTAAGCATCTTCAGATGTTCAGGATTAGGATGTTCAATAATAGCCATTGTGGTTAGCTCTAATGAGGAATAAAAGGTTATTGGCTTTAATGCTTTCTTTGCTCTGCCGGGCCGAGGAAAACTATTGCCCGTCTCGCCCTCCACTGATATGACGCTCGACTATGTCGGCAAGTCTATTGAGACGCGCGTCCGTCTCGGCTAATTTCGCGTCTGTGCGCTCCTGCGCTTGTGCAAGCCTCGCCAGTGCTGCATCCGTACGCTCCTGCGCTTCTGCGAGCTTTACCAGTTTCGCGTCTGTCCGTTCCTGCATTTCTGCAAGCCTGACATCTGTGCGCTCCTGCGTTTCGGCTAGTTTCGCCAGTACCGCCTCTGTTTTTATCTGAGCATCGGTCAGGGCCGCAATTTTCGTATCCAACTCGTTAAAGCTTCTGTCGTGTGAGTCCATGCGTTCGTCTGCGCGCACAGCTAATTCAGTAAGGGTCACAAACGCCTGCTCTACTCTGGCGAGTCTTTCTTCTACGTTCACTTCTCAGTTCCTTTCATTTCTAGGCTCATTTCTTATTAGCCTTTTACTTGTCGGATTCGATTTGATGGGGATTGTACTCCTCACGCTTCTCAATTTCTATGACCGTTGACTGAAATAGAAAGAGCGCGCCCGTTGTTTGAGGCGCGCTCTTTTTTGTGTTTTGTGCCGACGTCTATTTGGTAATCGGCGGGTCGGTGGAGGCGGCGGGTTTCTCGCCGTTGACGCGGACGGTGGTGACGTCCGGGTCTATGTAGAAATGGTTGATGCCGCTGCCATTGTCCACGGGGTCGGCGTTGATGGTGTAGAAGGACCGCTGGCCCTGGCCTGCGGGCGTGACCTTCAGGCTGTAGGTGTAGCCGTTGACTGACGGCGGGTCAGTGTTGAAGCGCTCGTCTTCCAATGAGCCTGATTTGACGAGCTGCTCGAAGGTTCCGTAGTCGCCGCGATGACCGAGCGAGTAGTCGGCCTGAATCTTTCTTAATGCCTCAAGTTGCTGTATGGCCGCGTTCTCGTTGGCGCGCCGGATGCCCTGCTTCCAGCCAAAGACGCCGACGCCGACCAGAATGCCTATGATCGCAATGACGATCATCAGCTCCATCAATGTAAAACCGCGCTCATTGCGACGGCGCTCCTGATTCTTCCGCATAAAAGCTCCTTCTAATATTTTCATCGAAAAGTACACGAATCTAAACGCTCCGGGTTCCGTTAATTTCTCACTCTTCTGACACAGTAGAGCGCGCTTACGGTTGCATCCCACGCGAATTTTACTACACGACCCCGTGGAAAGGAAAAGCGCGTGAATCGTAAATCGTGAATCGTCAATAGTAGAAACGGCTTTTCTCTATTCACGATTTACGATTAACGATTTACGTCTTTTCCCGCATCAGGCCATCCCCGAGCGCTTTCCGCGCATCGGAAACGTGCGGCCCCGGTGCTATCTCATGTAGAATACAGGCCGTGAAGCAATTACAGCTCAATTCCGTTCCAGACCATTCATGAGACGATTGCAGACAGCCGACAGGGAAGAGACGCACGCCGCGCGGCTTGCGGACGCCCTCGCACGCATAGAGCGCCTGCAAGAGGCCATCGAAAGCGTCATCAAGGGCAAGCCCGAAGCCGTGCGCCTGAGCATCGTGACGCTCATCGCGGGCGGCCATCTTCTGGTCGAAGATGTCCCCGGCGTCGGCAAGACCACTCTCGCGCAAGCTCTCGCACGCGCCCTGGACTGCTCGTTTCAACGCATACAGTTTACCTCAGACCTACTGCCCTCGGACGTCATAGGGCTCTCTGTCTATAACCAGCACGAAGGCGTTTTCGATTGGAAGCCCGGACCTGTCTTTGCCAACGTCGTCCTTGCAGACGAGATAAACCGCACCACTCCCAAGACTCAATCGGCGCTGCTGGAAGCGATGGCCGAGCGCCACGTCACCGTCGAAGGCAGGACGCATCCTTTGCCCGAGCCTTTCATCGTCGTCGCCACACAGAACCCCATAGAGCACCACGGCACATACCCTCTGCCCGAATCACAACTCGACCGCTTCATGCTGCGCCTGCGCATAGGCTACCCGGAAGCCGCGGATGAAAAGCAGATCATACGCGACCGCGAGCGCCGCGAGCCGCTGGAAGATTTGCGCCCCGTGATGACGGACGAAGACATCATTGAATTACAACGCGCCGTCGCGGAAGTCGCCGTGGACGAGGTGCTGATTGATTACCTGATGCGGATTGTCGCGGCGACACGCGATTCCGAGATGCTCGACTTAGGGGTGAGCCCGCGCGGAACCCTCGCGCTCTTTCGCGCCGCGCAGGCTCTGGCCTTAAGCGAAGGCCGCGCCTACTGCGTGCCCGACGACATCAAACGGCTCGTGCTCCCGGTCTTCGCCCATCGCCTCGTCGTCAGCTCGCGCTTCTCCTCCAGCCTCCGCCGCAGCGAAGAAGCCGAAGCCGTCCTACGCGAAATTATGAAGACCGTCAGCGTACCGCTCTGAAGGGATGAGGGATGAAGGATGAAAAGAAAGTGATGAATGCAAAGTGCAAAATGCAAAATTAAAGAAGCTCTTTCTTTTCATTCATCATTTTGCATTTTGACTTCTGCATTTCTTCATCCCTCATCCCTCCGCCCTCATCCCTTGTTTATTATTCTGTGCGTCCTCGTCCTGCTCGGCGTCTGTGCTCCGGCGGGAAGCGTTTCTTCGCAGGTGCCTGCGTCGAAGCAACGCATCGTGATTGCCGCGAGCGTTGTGCTGGATGGCAGGGGCCGCGTGCTGCGCGATACTCGCATCGTCGTCGAGGGCTCGAAGATTGTCGCGATTGACCCGAAGGCGGGGCCTGTGGACTACGACCTGCGCGGCCTGACGGTGTTGCCGGGATGGATTGACGCGCACGTACACATTACGTGGAGCTTCGGCAGGGATGGGAAGAATGCGGGCGCTGCGGGAACAACACAGGAGGCCGCGTATCAAGCTGCCGCGAATGCATGGGCGACGCTCTCTGCGGGTTTCACGACCGTTCAAAGCGTGGGCTCGCCCACAGACGTTCCACTGCGCGAATCAATCGCGAAGGGCGCGCTCCCAGGCCCGCGCATCCTGACGGCCATAGAGCCGCTCATGGGACAGGGCGAGCGCACAGGCACACCCGAAGAAATCCGCGCCTACGTGCGCAGGCAAAAGGAAGCGGGCGCGGACCTGATAAAAATCTTCGCGTCGGGCGGCATGACTCGTGGCCGCATGACGCTTTCACAGGAGCAGTTGAACGCGGCCTGCGATGAAGCTAAGAAGCAGGGCTTGCGCACGCTCGTACACGCTTACAGGGATGCTGTACGCGCTGCAACTCTTGCAGGGTGCACGCAAGTAGAGCACGGTCTTGGGGCGACGGACGACGACCTGAAATTGATGGCCGCGAAGGGAACCTATTTTGATCCGCAGGGCGGGCTGTTGATTAAAACTTATCTCCTGAACAAGGACAGGTATCTGGGCACGCCCTTCTTTACCGAAGAGGCTTTCACGGCGTTGGAGAAGATGCTGCCTGTGCATCAGGAGTTGTTGCGGCGTGCGTTGAAAATTCCGGGGCTGAAAATCGTTTTCGGCACGGACGCCGTGGCGGGCGCACACGGGCGCAATGCCGAAGAGTTTATAGACCGCGTGCTCGATGGCGGCATGGACCCTCTGGCGGCGCTTGTTTCCGCAAACTCGCTGGGAGCCGAAGCGCTAGGCATGGCCGATCAGATAGGCTCGATTGCGCCCGGCTTGCAGGCGGACATCATCGCGCTCGATGGGAATCCGTTGAAAGACATCACGGCAGTTCGCCGCGTCCTGTTTGTGATGAAGGGCGGCGTGGTTTACAGGAACGCTGCGCGCGGCGCTGGACGTTGATTGATACGAGCTATGAATTTTACGACTGGTGCTCTGCAAACTCTTCAAGCTTTCTAGATGCGTGAGGTTCTGAAAACAATCGGGCAGCGTCGCAACGCAATCCTGGGAACACTGTTGGTGTTGGCCGGGTTGGTCGCGGCGACGGTGACGGTGGTGGCGCGGCGCACGGAGGATGCATGGCTGGCGAGCACTGCGGCCATCGCTTCGCTCGTCATCGCGGCGCTGCTGACAATCTTCGTCGTGCCGCCGCTTGCGCGCTCGGCCCGTTCGGAAGTGACGCGCATAGACTTTCCGTTCGAGGTGACAAAGGGAGGTCTGGTCTTTCTCTCCGTTCTCGTGGTGGTCGCGTTTGCCGCGTGGAACACAGGAAATAACCTGCTCTTTCTGGTCTTCTCGCTCCTGCTTTCGACGCTCTTTGTCTCGTGGGCGGCGGCGCGTACTTCTCTCAGGGACATGGTCGTCAAGGCGCGCTTTCCGGACCACATCTTCGCGGGCGAGCCCGCGCCCGTCATCGTTACTCTCAAAAATACAAAACGCTTCTTTCCTTCCTTCTCCGTCCTGATAGAAGCGCGCGGGCCTGTCGAGACGGAGAGCAAGCGAAAGCGCAAGCGCAGGCGTTTCAGGTTTACCAAACGCGCGCTGGCCTATTTTATGTACGTCCCGCACCGCGCCGCCGCAGAACAGCGCGTCGAGCAACTGTTTGCAGAGCGCGGCCACGTTCTGATCACGGGCTTTGAGCTTTCCACGCGCTTTCCCTTTGGCTTCTTTCGCCGCCGTCGGCGCTTGCGCGCGCGCAACGTGGACATCATCGTTTACCCTAAGCCCGAGCCCATAGGCGACGAGCTGCATCTCCTGCCCATGAACGCGGGCCAGCATGTTTCTGTCCGTCGTGGAGCGGGCTTTGATCTCTTCAGCTTGCGCGACTACCAGCCGCAGGACGACCTGCGCCACATTGACTGGAAAGCGACGGCGCGCTCGCGCCGTCTCACCGTACGTGAGTTCACAGCCGAAGACGAGCGCCGCATTACCATCGTTCTTGATACGCGCCGCAACCCCAGCGACAACGAAAAAGAGTTTAGCCGTCGCTTCGAGCGCGGCGTGACGCTGGCCTCATCCTTGGTCGCTCACTTCATAGCCGAGCGCACCGAAGTTCAGCTTGTGCTGGGGCAGGAAGTCGGGCGCTACGGCGTCGGGCAGGAACATCTTTATCGCTGCCTGCGTCGTTTGGCACTGGTCACACCGCACGACGACAATGAAGAGACGCCGACCGAATCGGCCACCTCGCGCGAAGCCGCGTGGCTGGAAGAAGACGCGCCCTCGGCGGCTGCGAACGGAAACTTTGCTATTCTCCTGACGACCGCCGCGCCCGGCTCTATCCCCACCAGCGTCTGGCGCTCGTCGCACGTTATTTATCTTTAGAGGCCGTACCAAATCTAAAAAGGAACAGCCACATGGAAACAGTAGAAAAAGAATCCGGGATTAAAGCCCCTGCGAAGAACTCTTTTCTCAATCGCTTTCTCGGATTTATAGAGAAGGCCGGAAACATCCTGCCGCACCCGGCGACGCTGTTCGTTATCTTAGCCGTCTTCGTGATCATCCTTTCGGCCATCACGGCGAGCATGGGTGTCTCCGTCATACATCCGGGGACGAAAGAATTGATTCGCGCCGAGAGCTTGCTGACCGTCGCCGGATTGCATCGCATACTGACTTCGCTCGTCACAAACTTTACGGGCTTCGCTCCGCTCGGCACGGTGCTCGTAGCCATACTCGGCATTGCCGTGGCCGAAGGCAGCGGGTTGATTTCGGCACTGCTCAGGGCCGTGGTTCTTTCGGCCCCCAAACAGTTGCTTACCTTCGTCGTCGTCTTCGCAGGGGTGATGTCGCACATGGCGAGCGATGTTGGTTACGTGCTGGTGATACCTCTCGGCGCGATGATTTTTCTGGCCGTCGGGCGTCATCCTTTGGTCGGGCTGGCGGCGGCGTTCGCGGGCGTCTCGGGCGGCTTTAGCGCCAACCTGCTGCTCGGGCCGACAGACCCTCTGCTCGCTGGCCTGACGCAGGAGGCCGCGCGCATCCTCGATAAAAATTACGTCGTCACTCCGGCAGCCAACTACTACTTCATGGCGACATCAGCCGTCCTCATAGCACTCGCCGGAACATGGATTACTGAGAAAGTAACGGCTCCGCGTCTGGGCGAGTATAAGGGCGACGAGAAGCCTGAAGAGTTAAAGCAGTTGAGCCCTGCGGAGAAGCGCGGGCTGTGGTGCGCGCTTGCGGTGGCGCTGCTTCTGGTGGGATTTATTTTGTGGGGACTCGTGCCCTCGGGCGGTTTCCTGCGCGATCCGCAGACCAACAGCATCCTGCGCTCGCCTTTTCTCTCGGGGATTGTGGCGATTATTTTCTTCGGCGGCGCGCTCGTCGGACTGGCTTACGGCATCGCCGCGCGCACTATTAAGAATGACAGCGACGTGATGAAGTCCATGGAGAAAGCCATGGCGACGATGTCGCTCTATCTGGTGCTGGCGTTTTTCGCCGCGCAGTTTGTGGCCTTCTTTAACTGGACACACCTCGGCGTGATTGTCGCCGTCAAGGGCGCTGAGTTTTTACGCGCTTCAGGCATCGCCAGCATGGGTGGCATCCCGCTCATCCTGAGCTTCGTCTGCATCACTGTGCTGCTCGATCTGGTGCTCGGCAGCGCGTCTGCGAAATGGGCTGCGATGGCTCCTGTGTTTGTCCCTATGTTTATGCTGCTCGGCTACTCGCCGGAGTTGACGCAGGCCGCCTATCGCATAGGCGACAGCGTCGCCAACATCATCACGCCGCTCATGTCCTACTTCCCGCTCGTCGTCGCCTTCGCCCAGAGATACGACAAGCGCGCAGGCATCGGCACGGTCATGGCAACGATGCTGCCTTACTCCGTGGCCTTCTTCATACTCTGGACGCTCCTGCTCATCCTCTGGTATCTGGCGGGCCTCCCCCTTGGACCGGGCGCGGGCATTCATTACCAACCAGCCACGCCAGCTCCATAAGAAGAAAAGACGTGAATCGTAAATCGTAAATCGTGAATAGAAGAACTGCTTTTCTCTATTTACGATTTACCATTTACGATTCACGCGCTTTATACTGCATCCGCTTTTTTCCGATTCCGTAGACGAGGGGATTTATCCGTTTGACGGCTACCGCCAACGCTATTGATGCGCGCGTGCCTCGCGCGTTCCAGTATTCCAGCCCGAGCATACGGCTCATACAAATCTGCTTCATCTTCTCGGGCGCGACCGGATTGATTTACGAAGTGTTGTGGGCGCGCATGCTCGGGCTGGTCTTTGGCGCGACGACGTTTGCCGTCGCCACTGTGCTCGCGGCTTTCATGGGCGGGCTGGCATTGGGGAGCGCCTGGGCCGGACGACGCGGCGCGCGAATCAATCGCCCGCTTCGCGCTTACGGATTGATTGAAATCGGCATCGCTCTGTACGCCCTGGCCGTGCCGTTTCTCTTCGGCTTGATAGACGACGTTTACGCTCTCATCTGGGCAGAGTTTCGTCCGGGCTTTTTCGCTTTCAGCCTGTGGCGGTTTGTGCTGTCGTGCGCCGCGCTCGTCATCCCGACCGCGTTGATGGGAGCAACGCTGCCCATTCTTTCGGCGGCGCTGCTCGGGCGGCGCTCGCACGCGCGCTCCGGTACTGCGGTCGCGCGGCTTTACACCTGCAACCTCGTCGGCGCAATCCTCGGCACGCTCGCCGCGGGCTTCGTCCTGCTGCCCTTCTTCGGCCTGCGCGCGACCATCGCGACGGCTGCCGTCATCAACATTATCGTAGGCGTTGCCTCCATCCTCATAGACCGCGTGGAAGCAAAGCAGCAGCAAGCCGCTGTCGAGACGTCGGGAATAGATAGAGAAGGGGAGACGCAAGAGCGTCGCGAAGCCGAGTCGAAGGCTGTCGCTCTCGGCCTCGAAGACGCAGGCGACGTTGCAGAAGCCACGACGGGCGAAAAGCGGTTCTGGTACTTGTGCGCAGCCGTTTCCGGTTTCGTCACCATCAGCACGCAGGTCGCGTGGACGCGCGTGCTCACGATGATCATAGGCTCAAGCACCTACGCCTTTAGTCTGGTCGTCGCGCTCTTTCTACTCGGCCTCTCCATCGGCGCTTACCTTGCGGGCCGACGTGCTTTGAGCCGCGAGCCGCGACGCACGCTCATGGTCGTGGAGATTGTGACCGCCGTCAGCATCTTTCTCAGCATCTGGTTTATCAACAGCGCGCCGGGACAACTTATCACTTACGGCATGAGGCTCAGGATTAATTCGTGGACGGGGCTGCTCGCACTGCAATCCTTTATAGCCTCGCTCATCGTGCTTGTGCCTGCGATTTTGATGGGGATGGTGATGCCGCTCGTGCTCATCTGGGCCGGAAGTCAGGGCCATCGAAGCGTGCGGCTGGTCGGGCGCAGCTACGCCGTCAACACCCTGGGCGCGATTGCGGGCGCGTTCCTGACAGGCTTTCTTTTAATCCCAAGGGTCGGCACGCGGTTTACTATTTTATGCGCGGGCTGGTTGTGCATCGTCGTCGCAGGGTTAGCCTACAAGCCCGTGCGCGGAAAGCCGGATACGATCTTGCTACGCCGCACGCTGGCGGTGGTCGCGGCTATTATCCTGCCGCTCTTTTTGTTCCGCTTCGTGCCGAGGCTCAACAGCGCAGACCTCTCGCAAGGCGTTTACGATGCGCTGGCGCGAGTGCTTGCACGCACACAGGGGAGTGCGGCGAGCGATGGCGAAGCGAGACGCTTTAGCCCGGAAACAAATCGCGTCCTGATGTACGAGGAAGGGCCAACGGCGACCGTCACGGTGCGCGAGGATTGGGGCGTGCGCTCGATGGCGATTAATGGCCGCACGAATGCTTCGGACAATTTCGCGGCGGACGGCGACATGGCTACGCAGGTCATGGTAGGCCAGTTGCCGCTCCTCGTTGCGCCGCGCACAGAGCGTGCTCTCATCGTCGGCTACGCTTCGGGCGTGAGCGTCGGCTCGATGCTTCAGTCGCCGCTCGGCACGCTCGAATGCGTGGAGCTTGAGCCCGCGACCGTTCGTGCCGCGCAAAAGTTTTTCGAGCACGTCAATAATCGCCCGACCGCAGACCCGCGCCTACGTCTTATCATCGACGACGCGCGCACGTACCTGCGCGTGACACCCGCCGAATACGACATCATCGTCAGCGAGCCGAGCCACCCGTGGGTTCCGGGCGTGGCTAATCTCTTCACGCGCGAGTTTTTCGAGCTGGGCCGCAGCCGCCTCCGCGCGGACGGAGTATTTGTCCAGTGGGTGCAGATTTACCAGCTTTCGACAGAGAGCCTGCGCTCAGTGCTTGCCACCTACACGAGCATCTTTCCGCACGTCATGATGTTCAGAGTCGGCGGAGCTTCGACGGGCAAAGACCTGATTCTGATAGGCAGCCGCGAGCCCCTGAATCTGGATCGAGTGGAGGAGCGCATGCGCGAATCTCTCACGTCCGCGGAGCTTGCGCGCGTAGGGATTCGCGAGAAACGGGACGTGGAGGCGTGGTACGTCTGCAACGAAGCGCAGCTCGCCCCGGCGCTTCAGGGCGCGCCGATCAATACGGACGACAACATGCTGGTCGAGAACCGCGCGCCGCGCGAAGCCTTTCTGCCACTGATGCAGGCCAACTCCGCGTGGATTGAAAAGCTCGCGGCGGAAGCCCGTAAGTAACAGAAGTTAGACGTTAAAGGCCGCGATGTTCCGAAGCCCCTGAAAGGGGCGAAAGATAATAGCCCACGGCGTAAGCCGTGGGGATGAGTAACGATTAAAATTTGAGAGCCCCTGAAAGGGGCGAAAGAAGTTCACGTACGGATTTCTTTCGCCCCTTTCAGGGGCTCTTAATTATTTTGAATGCTTCTTGTCCCACGGCTTACGCCGTGGGCTATTTTATTTCGCCCCTGCCGGGGCTGAGAACGCATCGGCCTGTGGCGTCGAACGCCCGAATTTACCCGCGCCGAACGAGCAGCCTTCAATTTACGGCGCAAGGAAAGATGATGAAAGCCATTCTATCGAGGCGTTAGGTTGAATGAGTTGTTATGCTGCGTGTTAGCATCATAGAAGGATTATTTATTGGACATTTAGCCCAATATTTACATAATCTTCAACTTGGATTACCAAATAAATGCTGTAGACGTATCTTTAACTAAGGCGAGTCTATTGAGGGTTATAGCATAATGGAAGATTGGCTTAAAGACTTATGGCATAAGTTCAAATACAAAAAGATAGGACTAGCTATACTCTTTATCATTGTTCTCTTCGCTATTTTGAATCCCGTTTCTCTTATAAGCGATATAGGCTTTGCAGAAGAGGTGAGACACTACCGAACGCTTATTCTGAAAGTAGCACTTATTGTAGCGCTAGTATTTATCTTTGTTTCATATCACATCAATCTTTATAGAGAGAGGAATACACTTAAACGAACAATTAAGGGATTACAATCAAAAGTTGATGAGGTTGAACAGGATAAAGAATCAGCCTTTCGGCTAATGGAACGATATAAGGAAGAGGCGCAAGAGGATATTCTAAATCGCTTGCAACAACTCGCCACCTTTAGCTTAAGGCAACAAGAATGGCAACAGAAAGGAGCTAAGATTGAGCGATTTAGATTAGAGCCATCTCTAAATCAAAGTAATCTTCATACAGAATTAATAATTGCAGAGAATGTAACGGTGTTAATTAACCTGGGTGCGCAAGATAGCGTAACAAAAGGAATGCGGTTTATAGTTCAAGACCCAAATGATTTGCAAAGATACGGAGTAATTATCATTAATGAATGCTCCGAAAAGGGTTCAGCTTGTAAGATTATTGAAATGAGCCATCAAGCTTTTTGGTATGAAGTCGTTCAAGCTGTCGAATCAAAAGAAGGCAAGGCTAAAATATTAACAGCATCAGCCAATATGATTGTGCCTGATTCACCTCTAAAAGATATGCCTCCAGATGGCGCTAAGAGATTGCTAGAGTGGTTGCAGACTATAAAAGGCGTAGAACTGTAAGTATTAAGGAGCCAAAATGGAAAGAGTTGAAGGAAAGATCGCAGCTATTTTAGATAGAACTACTGTAGTTATTAATCGCGGAGCTAGGGATGGAGTGTCTGAAGATGATGTGTTTTGGATTTACTCTGAGCTTGGACCGTTTACTGATCCTGACACGAAAGAGAATCTAGGCACTACTAAGGAAATATGGGGGAAGGTTGTTGTCACGACAGTAGAAGAGCGATTCTGTGTTGCAAAAACGGAGTATCAAGTGAAGAACTTTGCCGCAATGATGGGACTTGCTAACATATTTGGTACAACGACGGAGCAAATTAGATTACCTGTTGATGAAAGTCAAATCTCAAATAAACTAACTAAAATTAAAGTTGGGTTCAACGCAATTCTACAAAAGCAACAAGCAGAAATAGTAGAAAAAAAGGTAGCAGCCCTGCCAGCAAAGACATCTGATGAAGATGAGGCATCTAACTCAGTGCAGAGTCGCGAGAAGTTAAATTCAAGTAGTTCTGATGCTTCAGACTAAAATTGTTGTGCTTAATAAGAAGCAGCATAACTCACGTTAACTTGTTGAATATCTCATCTGCCGCGCGTTCGCCGCTGCGAATGCAATCGGGAATGCCTGCGCCGTGGTAGGCGTTGCCAGCCAGTTGGAGCGTGCTGAATGATTGAACGCGCTCCTCTATGCGCGCGACCCTGTCCATGTGGCCGAGCATGTATTGCGCCATGGAGCGCGGCCACTTTTCTATGACGGCAAAGAGCGGCGGCTTTTCTATCCCCAGCAGCTCTCGTAAATCTTCCAGCACGCGCCGCCGCATCTCTTCTTCATCGAGCGCGAACATTTCGGGTTGGAGCGCGCCGCCGACAAAAGCGCGCAGGAGCACGTGACCTTCGGGCGCACGATTCCTGAACTTGACGCTGCTAAAGGTGCAGGCCAGAAGCGTGCGGCGCTCTATGAAGGGAACTACGAAGCCGAAGCCGTCGAGCGCGTGCGGAATGTCCTCTCGTTTCCATGCGAGGTTGACGGTCGCAGTGGAAGCATAGGGAATCGCTTCAAGCTCCGAAGCCAACTCTGCATCCAGACCTCGCACAAGCTTTGCGGACGCGTAGGCTGGAAGCGCTAGACAGACGGCGTCGGCGCTAATGGTCTCGCCGGAATCAGTATGAATCGTCCAGCGCGAACCGTTCGCTTCAAAAGAGATTTGTTCGACGGTGGTGTTAAGACGGATGCTGTTCGCGGGAAGTTTCTCTACAAGTCGCTCCGTCAGTAATTGCATTCCTTCGTCGAAGGAGAGAAATAGTTGATAGCGTGCGCCGCTCGTGCCGTGTCCCGTCTCGCGTGCGGTTGTGCGCCTACGTTTCCACATGGCCCAGATGAGGCTGCGGTGCTCGCGCTCCATCTCCAGAAAGCGCGGCATGGTCGAGCGCAGGCTCAAGGTCTCGGGGTCTGCGGTGTAGATGCCGCCGACCATGGGCTGCGCCATGCGCTCAAGAGCTTCGCTTCCAAACCTGCGGCGCACGAACTGCGCTAGGCTTTCATCCGTAGAGCCGTTGGTCAACGCCTTGCGCGGCAGGAGCATGTCGAGCGCCATGCGCGCCTTGCCCGTCCAGCTAAAAATGTTTGAGGTGACAAAGGGCCACAGTCGCGACGGGGCCAGAAGCTGAAAGCCTTCGGGCACTGGAAGCAGGCGGCCCTTTCGTACTATGAAGCTGCGGCGATGCGCGCTCTCCGTCTCTATCAAATGATGGTCCAGGCCCAGACGATGAGCGAGTGCTACGGCTTCCGGTTTTTCCGAGATGAAGGAATCGGGACCTGCTTCGAGTAGAAAGCCGTCGCGCCTGCGAGTGTGAATTGTGCCGCCGAGGCGTGTGGAACGCTCCATGAGTAAAACTTCAACGGGGCGCATGTCATCTTCGGCGCAACGCTCTCTGAGGCGATGCGCTGCGGCGAGGCCGCTGATGCCGCCGCCTATGATTACCACGCGGCGCGTGTGGTCGCGCTCCATAGTCATCTTGAAAATCCCGCTCGTCTTCGTTCAGGAATCCTTCTCGCGCCAGGCACGCAACACGTCACGCTCTTTCTCCTCGCTCAAGCCTGCGCGGCGCTTCTCATCCTGAGGGCGTGCGGCGTCCCACTGAAGAGTGTCTTTAATAGTTTCGGCCAAGGGGCGAAAGCGTAAGCCAGAGGCAATTGCTTTCTCGGAGCTGGCCGTTTGATAAGCTGCGAGTTCATGCTGGCGCGGTATCCAAAGGGGCATCTCTACCCACGGCCCGACTCCGGCTTCGAGCAGAAAATCATCATCCACCCAGACGAACGAAGCGTCGCTCGCGCTCACGCGTTTGCACTCTTCCAGAAACTCGCTCATCGTGAGCGTCGCGCGCGGGCCTATCACATTGTAAGTGCCAGCCTGCTTTGTTTCCAGCATGTGTATGATCCACTCTGAAAGGTCGCGTACGTCTATGAACTGCTTCGGTCGGTCGGGCTCACCGGGCGCAAGCACCTCTTCGCCGCGCGCGACGCGGCTCGGCCAGTAAGTAAAACGGTCGCTGTAATCGTGCGGGCCGACAATCAAGCCGACGCGCACCTGTAGGCTGCGACCGGGAAAGAAGCGCTCGACTTCCTGTTCGCAGAGCGCCTTGAGACCGCCGTACGCCTCGCCGTAATTGACGGCGGTGATGGGGCCGACGGGCTCTATCTCTTCGGCTGCGCGCAGTTGCTCGGGAGTAATCCGGTTAACCGGAGTTGATTCGTCCACCGTGGGAGCGTCTGCGTCGTGATAGACAGAGAGAGTCGAAACAAAGACGTAACGCTCGACCGAAGAGGCCAGCAACTCTGCGGACGCGCGCACCACGCCGGGCACATAGCCGCAGGTGTCAACGACAGCATCCCAGCTACGCCCGCGTAAAGCATCCAAATCGCCGCGCCGGTCTCCGCGCAGGCGCTCGACCTCAAGCGGAAGGTCCGCCTCGTGCCGACCGCGATGAAAAATCGTCACTTCGTGGCCGCGCTTCATAGCCGCCTCCACCAGATGACGACCCACAAAGACTGTCCCGCCGAGAATCAAAAGTTTCAAAGCCCTAACTCCTTAAAAGAAAGGGATGAGGGCGGAGGGATGAGGGATGAAAAGAAGTGCAAAAGTCAAAATGCAAAATGATAAATGAAGAGAAAGAGCTTCTTTAATTCTGCATTTTGCACTTTGCATTCATCACTTCTTCTCATCCCTCATCCCTCCGCCCTCATCCCTTCTTTGTTGTGCAGCAATCCGGCTGGCAAGTATTGTGTGTTGCGCCGCGTGTGCCGAGAAAGCGGGGCGCGTGGTTTGGGTCCACACGCTCCAGAATCAACTCGCGTATCATCGTGATAAAAGCCGGATGCGTGCCCACGGTCGCGGCGCGCACCATGCCTAGATTAAGCTCATGCGCCAGCGCTTGCGCTTCCGTGTCAAGATCATAAAGCACTTCCATGTGGTCGGAGACGAAGCCTATGGGCGCGACGACTACGTCCTCCACACCTTCGTTCTTTAATTCCCTGAGATGATCCAGAATGTCCGGCCCGAGCCAGGGCTGTTGGGGCGGGCCGCTGCGGCTCTGATAAACAAGACGCCAGCGCTCTCGCCCGAGCGCACGCGCGACCAGCGCCGACGCATCCATAAGCTGCGCTTCGTAAGCGCAAGCGTCGGCCATCGCCTGCGGAATACTGTGCGCGGTAAAAGCTATGTGCGCGCTCTCTCGCTTCTCTTCAGGAATCTCGTAGAGCGCAGCGCGCACGCGCTCTACGCACGCTTCCACGAAGCCCGGATGATTATAGAAAGCACGCAGCTTTTCGACGCGCGGTGCTTGCGGGCCAATACGCGCGCGCGCTCCCTCTATGTTTTCCAGGTACTGGCGGCAACTGGAATAAGAGCTGTAAGCAGAAGTCACAAAGGCGAGCGCGTTTTTTATTCCGTCTTCTGCCATGCGCCGCAGCGTGTCTTCCAGAAAGGGATGCCAGTTGCGATTGCCCCAGTAGATGGGAAGACGCAGGCCATTAGCTTCCAGTTCACGTTGGAGCGCATTTATCAGCGCGCGGCATTGCGCGTTGATGGGACTGACACCATTAAACAGCTCGTAGTGATGCGCGACTTCGAGCAGACGCTCGCGCGGCACATTGCGCCCGCGCAGGACGTTTTCCAGAAACGGCATCACCTCGTTCATTCCTTCAGGCCCGCCGAAAGAGACGACGAGGATGGCATCAAAAGTTTGACTCATAAAGTAAAGGCTATCTGGAATCTTCTCGCTGACTTATTTCGTGAACGGCTTCGACAAGCGCGATGACATTTTCGACGGGCGTTTCGGGCAGTATGCCGTGGCCGAGGTTAAAGATGTGGCCGGGTCGTCCGTGTGCCTGATTAAGAATCTGTTTGGCGCGTTCACGCACGAATTTTTCATTGGCAAAGAGTGCGACGGGATCCATGTTGCCCATGACGGCGACGTCGCCCAAACGCTCCCACGCTTGATCGAGTTGGACGCGCCAGTCCAGACCTATGACGTCGCCTCCGGCCTCGCGCATCAATTCAAGCAGCGCACTCGTGCCCGTGCCGAAGTGTATGACGGGCACTCCCGGCTTGATGTTCTGAATCACGGCGCGCGTGTGTGGGAGCACGTACTCGCGGTAATCTTCGGGGCTCAAAGCGCCGACCCAGGAATCGAAAAGCTGTACGGCCTGTGCGCCTGCGTCAATCTGCGCGTTGAGATATTTAGCGAGAGCACGACTGATGCGCGACATCAACGCGTGCCACGCGCCCGCGTCCCCGTACATGAGCTGCTTGGTGTGAATGTAGTTCTTCGAGCCCGAGCCTTCCGTGATGTATGACGCAAGCGTGAAGGGCGCGCCGCTAAAGCCAATCAGTGGAAGATTGGAAGGAAGCGCGCGGCGCGTCTGTTTGATTGCCTCGTAGACGAAATCCAGAGCCTCGACCGTTTCAAGCTCGCGCACGCGCTCGACGTCCACGCTCGCGCGCACCGGGTTATGAATTACGGGGCCTTCGCCGCGCGCGAATTCCAGCTCAAGCCCCATCGGCTCTATGATGAGCAGGATGTCTGCGAAGATGATGGCGGCGTCCACCTTTAGACGCTCGGCGGCGGTGACGGTCACTTCCGCCGCCAGCTCTGGCCGCTTGCACAGCTCCAGAAATGTTGTGCGGGCGCGCACCTCCCTGTACTCGCGCATGTAGCGCCCGGCCTGCCGCATCAGCCAGATGGGCGTGTAGGGCGCGGGCTCGCGGCGACAGGCGCGCATGAAAGGGCTGTTGTAGAGCTTGTCTGAACTATCGGTTTGCTCCTTCGATTGGCTCAAAAGGAATGTCCCTCGTTTTCTGCCCGCAGATTTCCCAAATCCAGCCCGTCGGCGTGATAAAAGGGAGTTTCAGGCTTGCCGTTCAGACTACAATAGGAAGGGGCTTGAGCGCGAGCGGTCGGAGACTGTAGGGGCAGGGCGCAAAACAAGGAAATTCGCCTTTTTTGAACGACTTAGGGATTTTAAAAATCATCTTTCGCACTTTAGAAGGAAGCTTTCACCGTTTAGAAGTAATCTTTGAGGCTTTAGAAGTGAACTTTCTCCCTTTAGAAGTCGTCTTGCGCGCTTTAGAAGTAGTCTTTCATCCTTTAGGAGCGAGCTTTCACGCTTTAGAAGTCGTCTTTGACCTTTGAGAAACCGTCTACAGACTTTTAGAAATGAGCTTTTGTCCTTTAGAAGTCGCCTTGCGACCTTTAGAAATCATCTTGCACGCTTGAGAAACTAACTTTCAGTCTTTGGAAGCGGCCTTTTGCGCTTTAGCGATTAACTGCGGGCGCTTTATAATCGGCTTCTGACTTGAGCGGGGCGGGGGAATCCAATTTTCGCAAAATAGTTGTCACAAAACCTGTCCCTGTGGTGTTTACGCTATGGAAGCAGCAAGCGAGGCCCAAAGGTTTAGCGGCTGAAAGAGCATAGAAGGATGAGCGAACGAGCAAGAGCCTTGATGGACTCTGTGCCAACCGAGATTGACGAGACGGCTGCGGGTTTGGGCTTTGACGAAGCCTTTACGCTGCATCACCGCGCCGTCTTTCGCACGGCACGCGCGCTCGTGCGCGACCCCGGCCTCGCGGAAGATGTGACGCAAGAGGTCTTTCTCAGGCTTTATCAGCATATGGACTCGACGCCGGGCGAAGAGCTTCTGCGGGCATGGCTCCTGCGTGTGACGATGAACGTTGCGCGTAACGCCATACGCGGACAGAGCCGCTCGACGGCGCGCGAAGACGAATACGCGCGACAGGCGGAGATGGACGGGGCCTTCACGGCAGAGCCCGAGCTTGATTTCGAGCGCCGGACGCAGATTGAAGAAGCGCGGCGCGCACTTGAAAAGATAAAAGAGCCCATGCGCAGTTGTTTGCTCTTAAAGCAGCAGGGGCTTTCATACCGCGAGATAGCCGAGACGCTTTCGCTCAACGAAGTGAACGTCGGAAGCCTCATCGCACGCGGTCGTAAAGAGTTCGTACGGGTGTACGGGAAGATCGGAGGACACTGATGAAAGAATTGTGTCTGACAGAAGAAATTCTACAACAGTTTCTGGACGGCGAGTTAGCGCCCGAACAATTAGAGCGTGCCGCGACGCACCTCGCACAGTGCGCCGCCTGCACAAACCTCCTTCAAGAGGTTGAGCAGGAAACCGCGCTGCTGTCGGAAGCCTTCGCGCCGGAGATGAGCCTGAGCGTGCCGACCGCGCGCCTGCGCGAGCGTCTGGATGAAGCGATTGCGGATTTACAGCCACGGCGCACGGCAGTTGCTAAGAGCGGCGAGCCTTCTTTCTCTTCGCGCATGGGCGCATGGCTAGGCTCTCTGACTTCTGTGTTCACACCGCAGCGCGGGCTGGCCTTTGCCGGTCTCGCCGCCGTTCTGGTCTTTGCATCAATCGTCGTCGTCCTTCAAATGCGTCAGGGTAAGGAAGCCAGCGGGGAAGTTGCGCGCACCACGGGTGGAGAGATAAAGGTTCAATCGCCTGTTGAAAAAATAACCGAAGGCGTGGAGAAGGCGTCAGCGCCGACAGCGACAACGGCTGTTCCGGGCGTTGCCGGTAACAAACCGACTCCGCGCAAGGCTACGACTCCGAAGCTGATTAATAATTTATCTAACGTTGCTAAGAATCAGCCTCCGCCTTCGCCTACGCCCGCGCCTACCAAACTATTGCCGGGTGAAAAGAGTTATCTGGAAGCGATTGCGACTTTGACCACGGCCATAGAGACCAACAACGAAGTGACATTAAAGCCAACGGTGCGCGCCGATTTCGAGCGCAGTCTGGCGGTCGTGGATCAGGCCATCGCGACGACGCGCATGGAAGTTAAGCGCAATCCTAATGACCGCGACGCTGCGGAATTTATGTACACGGCCTATCAGAACAAGATCGAGCTGCTCAGCGCAGTGGCTTATCAGGGACGTGACGCGCGCTAATCGAATCTGAAAGTAGACCGCATATGAAACGCAATAGACTATTCATCATCATCATGGCGCTCGTCGTGCTTGCATTGTGCGCGCCCGCCGCGCTTGCTCAAAAGAGCAAGGACAAGGATAAAGATAAAGATAAGGATAAGGACTATGATCTGGGCGAGCGCATAGAGCGTGCAGTGGCCGCCGCTCCGAACGTCGTCGTCACGGTTTGCATGTCTTCGGGCGATATCGTCGTCAACGGCTGGGATAAAAACGAAGTCCGCGTCGTGGCCTTAAGCGCACGGCAGCTTGAATTGCAGGGCGGAGCAAACGGCGCGGCGCAGCGCATAGATGTCTCCGTCTCCAACATGACCAGACCCGGAGAGGAATCGCTGCTTTCGCATTGTCGCGGCATCTCGAATCTGGAAATCAACGTCCCGCGCGGGGCAGTGGTTGAAATCAAAACTCATGCGGGCAACTTAGAGGTCAATCAGGTTAGCGAAGCCCGTCTCAACACCATCGCGGGCGACGTCACGCTCGGCAACATCACGCGGGCCGTCGAGGCCAGAACCATCGCGGGCGACATAGACCTTTCAAGCTCTGCGGGCCGCATCAACTTGAGCACGGTGAGCGGCGACATAGACGCTACGGATGTGCGAAGTCTTGAAGCTGGCGACGATTTCTTAGCCCGCACGACGAGCGGCGACATCAATCTTGTCAACGTCGCACAATCGCGCGTCTCCGCCGTCACCACCAGCGGGCTTATCACCCTGACGGGCGCGCTCACGCGCGGGGGAAGTTACGACCTCAAGACTTACTCCGGCGATATTGTCTTGAATCTACCTGCGAACTCTTCGTTTCGCGTCACCGCCAGAGCGCCGCGTGGGCAAATCGTCACCGAGTTTCAACTCAAATCCGCGAGCGAAGAGGATGCCAGAGACCTCCTCGAAGGCCGACGCCTCTCCGGCGTGGTCGGCTCCGGCGATGCCACGCTGTCACTCGACACCTTCGTCGGAACAGTGCGCCTGCAAAAGCGCTAACAAACAAAAAGAGCGGAGGCAAGCACGTCTTCAGCCCCTGCAAGGGGCGAAATATCAGTAGCCCAGCACGTCAGTGCTGGGACCACCGGCAGCACAAGTTTTAAGTAAGCCCCGTCAGGGGCGACATAATTGGATGTCGCCCCTGACGGGGCTCAATCATTTATTCGACGCATGTTCCCACGGCTCACGCCGTGGGCTACTGTTATAACGCCCCTGACGGGGCTCAAGACATGCTTGTCCCCGCTCTTTTCTTCTGAAAATATTTGCCACAAAAGCGGCGCGTGCGGTGTTTTCACTGTAGAGCGACAGGAGAGGGCAGGGTCGCAGAAGCCTTAAGGGCCATGCTCCTTAGCGTTTATGCGCTCTCCAGGCTCGCGCCGAAAACCCCCGGATTTTTTGTCTTCAAGGCGAGCCGCGCCCCGGCAACGAAGGACCGACAATCGAAGGAGGCAGTTGGAAGATGAAATACAAGCTCATGCTCATTTCGTTTATTTTATTCGCGGCCTTCGTGACCATGCCGCAACCTTTGCGCGGTTTTTCGGAGGCCCGGGCCTACACGCATTATTGGGCGATGGCCGCTCTCTTCCGTAGCGATGTGCTTGAGTCCTCGTCAAAGACGGACGACCCGCGCGCCTGTGTCGCGCACGAGACCGCGGCGGTCGCGAGCCTGATTAATGCTGGCAATGTTCTGCCGCAGGAAGAGTTTCGCTGGCAGGGACGCGTTGCCGCCGGTCAGTCAATCGAAATCAAGGGTCTCAACGGCTCTGTGCGCGCCGAAGGCTCAAGCGGTAATCAGGTGGAAGTCGTCGCGGGCAAGCGCGCAACGCGCAGCAATCCTGCGGAAGTTGAAATACGTGTCGTGGAGCACGCGGGCGGCGTGACGATCTGCGCCGTCTATCCTTCGGACGATGCCACGCGCCAGAACGATTGCCAGCCCGGCAAGGCTGGCCGCATGAATAACCCGCGCGGCAACGATGTCGAAGTTAATTTTACGGTGCGCGTGCCTGCGGGCGTGCGCTTCATAGGCCGCACGGTTAACGGTGAAGTCGAAGCCGCGCGTATCGGAAGCGACGTCGAAGCCTCGACCGTTAACGGCTCAATCAGAGTTTCTGCCACGGGGCTTGTCAAAGCCTCGACCGTCAACGGCTCTATCAATGCAACGATGGGGAGCGCCGCATGGACGAGCGATCTGGAATTCAATACCGTCAACGGCTCTATCACGCTCTCGCTGCCGACGAGCTTGAGCACGGATGTTCGGGCAGAGACTTTGAACGGCGACATCACGTCCGACTTCGAGATGAACGCGCAGGCTTCGACGTTGAAACAACGAATCGGCAAGCGCATTAATGGAACAATCGGCGGCGGCGGGCGCTCGCTTGCGCTCAAGACCGTCAACGGCGACATACGCCTCCTGCGCCGCTCGGCGCTCTAGCAAACGGTTTGACGACGAGTTTCTGAGAAAGGAAAACGAGAGTGATGAGGAAGAGAGTTGTGTGGGTGGCGCTCTGTGTGGTCGCCTTGATGTCTGTGGCGGCTGACCGTTCGGTTGTGCGTTCACAGGACCGCGTGCAGGAGGAGTTTCATCAAACCTACCCGCTCGCGCCAAATGGACGCCTGAGCCTTGAGAACATCAACGGCTCCGTACGCATCAACGCCTGGGACCGCAACGAGGTGCGCGTGGATGCCGTCAAGTGGGCCTACACGCGCGAGCGTCTGAACGAAGCCGAGATCATGGTGGACGCTTCGGGCGCGGATGTACGCATCTCTACCAGATACCCGGATCGCAACCAGACCTTTACGAATGATAAAGAGGGTCGGCTACAAAATCCCGCAAGCGTCGAGTACACCATCTCCGTTCCGCGCTCGGCGCGTATAGACGCCGTGGAGCTGATTAACGGCGGTCTTGAGATCGAAGGCGTTGCGGGCGACGTGCGCGCCTCTTCCATTAACGGCAAGGTCGTGGCGCGCAACCTCGCGGGCGAGGCCAAGCTCTCCACCATCAACAACACGCTCGACGCTTCGTTTGACAGGCTCGATGCCACCAAACCCATCTCGCTCAGCTCCGTCAACGGCAACGTCATCGTCACTATCCCCTCGGACTCGGACGCTAATCTTCGGGCCAGCACCGTTCACGGCGCTATCAACAACGATTTCGGTCTGCCGGTCAGAAAGGGCGAGTACGTAGGGCGCGAGCTTGCGGGACAGCTTGGTCAGGGCTCTGCGCGCATACGACTGGCGAACGTCAACGGCCAGATTACTATTCGCCGCGCGCAGGACGGACGCCAACAGGCGCAGGCCGTCAATCTGCTGACCATCACAGAGGACGGCGGTAAGAACAAGGATTACAAGGACGACATCAAGGCTGCCATGGACGAAGCGCAGGAGGTCCAGCGCGAGGTCATGGAGGCGCAGCGCGAAGCCGCACGCGCACAACGTGACGCAGCGCGTGCACAGCGTGACGCCTCGCGCGCAGACCGGGAAATTCAGCGCGCCCAGCGCGACGTGCAAAGAGATGTCGAACGCGCCACACGGGTCGCGGGCGACCGTGAAGGCGACTATCGCTTGACCGAGCAGGATTCCAAAAGCTTCGCCGTTCAGGGCACGCCGCGCGTGAGCATCGAAACCTTTGACGGCTCGGTCAACATACGCGCGTGGGACAAACAGGAAGTCTCGTACTCGGCGGTCAAACGCGCGGGCGATGAAGAACAGATGCGCGCCATCTCGATTCGCGCAGAGCAGCGCGGCGACGAAGTTTTAATCAAAGCGGAGTTTGATAGGGCTACGGCCCAGCGTCGTGGCGGCAACTATCAGGCGACGGCGGCATTCGAGATTTTCGTGCCGCGCAAGTCTACCTTGCGCGTGTCGTCCGGCGACGGCAGCCTCGGTGTAGAGGGCGTGTCGGGCGAGATGACTATGAACACGGGTGACGGCTCTGTGGACGTGCGCGACTCCGGGGGACGTCTGACCGTGAACACGGGCGATGGTCGTATACACGTCGCTAATTTCAACGGAGCCCTACAGGCCAACACGGGCGACGGCGGCATCAATCTGGACGGGCGCTTCACGAGTCTTTCGGCCAACACGGGCGACGGCTCTATCTCGCTCGCGCTCCCCAATAATGCGAACGCGACTATTGAGACCAACGCCGAGGCTGTGATGAACGACGGGCTCGCGACGAGCGAAGACGGCGACGAAACACAGCGCGTCAGGCGCTGGCGCGTGGGCGGTGGCGGTCCCGTCCTCTCGCTCAAAACAGGCGATGGCCGCATCTACCTGCGACGCTCGGGCAACTCTCAATAAGAGGGCGAAGTAACGCGCCGGTTCGCAGGAAGCAGAAAATTTAAGCGTTAACGCGAAGCAGCCTGTTTACGTCTTTAGGGCAGGTGATACGGGCGCGGGAGAGCGCGGAGGTGGCGCGCTCTCCCGCGCCTGACAAAACTGTAGGGGAAGGGGCAAGCCTTTTCGGCCCGTGCTGTGGTTGGCATAATGCGGGCAGGGTTTCTCTCTGCCCCTACAGTTTTATTCCGGCGGCTTGCGCTCAAGGTACGAGCTGGACCATTCTATTAAGCCCAACGGTGACGGGCGGAACAAAATCTTTGCGCTCGGCGTAGAGCTTTACAACCGGCGGGTGTCCAATCGGGTTCCATCAAAAGATAATCTCTGAGGCTATTGTTCATGAAAAAGGGGCTGTTGCTCGCGGCGCTTTTCCTTCTCGGCGTCATTTCGACCAGTGCGCAGACTTCCGCTTCGTTGAAAAAAGGCGCGCGTGTCAAAGTCCCGCCCGAGAAAGCCAGCCCCGTTCGCATCGCGCGCCTGGACGTTGCGCCCGTGATAGACGGACGCCTTGACGAAGACATCTGGAAATCGGCATCCGTCTTTAAGGATTTCTACCAGACTAATCCCGGCGACAACATCGCGCCTTCCTTGCAGACCGAATTGCTGGTCGGTTACGACTCCAAGTTTCTCTACTTCGCTTTCCGCGCCGAGGACAAACCGGGACAGGTGCGCGCCACAATCGCTAAACGCGACGACATCTTCAACGACGACTATGTAGGCTTTTACCTCGACACCTTTAACGACCAGCGCAAAGCCTACGCCCTGTTCTTCAATCCTCTGGGGATACAGGCCGACGGGATTTTGACCGAAGGAAGCGGCGAAGACTACAGCGTGGACATCGTGATGGAGTCCAAGGGCGTCGTCACGGATAATGGTTTTATCGTCGAGGTCGCCGTTCCCTTCAAGTCTCTGCGCTACGAGGCGGGCAAAGGCAAGCTCTGGGGCATCCACGTCTTTCGACGCATCAAGCGCTTCAACAACGAGTTGAATTCGTGGATGCCGCTTTCGCGCAACGAGACCGGCAGTCTTAATCAAGCCGGGCACATCACGGGCCTCGAAGGCATCTCTACGGAACGCACGCTGGAAGTCATCCCGAGCGTTACGCTTTCGGAGACGGGCCGCCGCGTTCGCACTTTGCAGCCCAATGTGGTCCAGAACAATCCGGCGCTGGCCGATCCGGGCCGCATGCTGAACGAGCCCATCAAGTTTGATCCGGGCGTGACAGCCAAATTCAGCCTCTCGCCTAATTCGACTATTGACCTCGCCGTCAATCCTGACTTCGCACAGGTCGAGGCAGACGCTACCGTAGTTACAGCCAACCAGCGCTTCCCCATCTTTTTTGAAGAGAAGCGCCCCTTCTTTCTCGAAGGCATAGACATCTTTCAAACGCCGCTTCAGGCCGTACACACGCGCGCCATCGTTGACCCGGACGTAGCCTTCAAGCTCACGGGCAAGCGCGGGCGCAATACCTACGGCTTCATGCTTGCAAGCGACAACGCGCCCGGCAACTTCAGCGAAGATGAACGATTGGACACTGCGCGACTGCCCGTCATAGAGAGGTTCATAGACAAGAACGCCTACATCGGAGTGATGCGTTTGAAGCGAGACGTCGGCGCGCAATCGACGATTGGTCTGCTGGCGACGACCTATAATTTCATAGAGAAGCACAACCAGCTTCTGGGCATTGACGGTCGCATAGTGACCAACCCGCAGACGGTCATCACCTTTCAAGCCATCGGCACAAGCTCGCGCCGTTGCTTTTTCAATCCGTCATCACCGCTCAGCACAATCGCTCCGGGCGCGCCCTGTTATAACGGCTCGTCCACGACGCGCAACGAGTACCGCACGGGCAACGGCTTCGGCTATACGTGGACTTACGACGTGACCAAGCGCAACTACGGCTGGTTCGTCGGCGGCTACGGGCGGACAAGCGACTATCGCGCCGACGTAGGCTTTACGCCGCGCATCAACACCAACGAGGCCAACTCAGCTTTCCGTTACAGCACTGACCCCAAGGCTAATGCGCGTTTTATCAACTGGCGGCTCACCAGCTTTAATCACATCAACTACGACTGGCAGGGACGCATTCAGATATGGGAACTGGATGCTGAAGTCATCTTTAATTTAGCTAAACAATCATATATCGGCGGAGGTTACGAGGCCGGTTACGAGCGACTGTTCGAGGAGGAATTCGGCGCGGTGCGAACGCCCTTCCAGCGAGGCGCTTTCGCCGGGCCTGACCCGGAGCGTTCTTCCTACAAGAACCACTACTTCCTTTACGGCGGCACAACGCCGAGCAAGCTTTTCTCCATAGACACACGCTTCGTCTATCGCGACGGCCACTTTGATCTGGACTTCGGCGCGGGGCCGAAATTCCCGCGCGTCAGCCCCGCCGCGCTTGCCGACCCGAACGCACCGCTAGACCCCGGCCCCGGCTCTTTCTGGGAAACTTACGTCACGGTCATCTATCAGCCGACCGATGAGCTGCGCATGTCGCTCGACTACACCAAGAACAAGCTCACGCGCCACGACACAGGATTAACTGCCTTTGACGAAAACATCTTCGCCTTCCGCTCGACCTATCAATTCACGCGCTTTACCTTCGCGCGCGCACGCATAGATTACGACACGCTGGCGACGAACATTCGCGGGCAGTTCCTACTGGGCTGGACGCCGAATCCGGGCACGGCCTTCTACGTCGGCTACAACGACGACCTCAACCGCAACGGCTTTAATCCCTTCACCGGCCAGATAGAACCCGGCTTCCGCCGCAACGGTCGCACCTTCTTCATCAAGATGTCCTATCTCTACAGGCGCAGCTTTTAGAACAGTAAAAAGTAAGCAGTAAGCAGTGAGCAGTAAAAAGAAGAACGTCTTTCGTTTTTACTGCTCACTGCTTACTGCTTACTTTTTACTTCTTTCAGACGTCGTCTATGAACGCATCCTGCTCGGAGTCGAGCATGACGCGGTCGAGGAGCCGCCCGAGTCGTTCGTAGTCGAAAGGCTTTTTGATGTAGCCGCTGCATCCGACGTCGCGCGCGGCTTGAAGAATGCCGTCGGCGTTGTAGGCAGAGGCAGCGACGACGGGGACGTGTCGCATCTCGGGCATCTGCCGCAGGCGGCGAGTCGCGCCGTAGCCGTTGCGCTGCGGCATGTCCAGGTCCATTAGAACTACGTCCGGAGTGGCGTGCTTGGCAATCTGCATGGCCTCTTCGCCGTTAGCCGCCGTCAGCACGTAATAGCCCGCGCCTTGCAGCGCGAGGCTCACCAGAAGGCGTGTGTCAATTGACGATTCGATAATCAGAACCGTGCCGCGTGGGGCTTCGGGGCTCATCATTGCTACTCTCAAGAGCGGGGCATAGGAATAACCCGAGCATTGTAAGACAAGAAGCGCGTAAATGGTAAATCGTAAATCGTGAATTGAAGAACTGCTTTTCTCTATTCACGATTTACGATTTACCATTTACGCGCCTTATGGGATTTATTAAACTCCTGTGAACCCGAAATCGAAAAGCTTGCCCTTGAAGAGGAACAACTGATGAGAACATCTCTCTCCGAAGAATCAAAAAAAGAGGTCGTCGCGCGTTTGCAGAAGGCCAATCAGGAATTTGCACGAAGGTATCCGGGTGAATCCGGTCAGCGTCAGCCCGTCCATACCGTCTATGGCGGCGCTCATCTCTTCAAGGCGGACACGACAAAGCGCCTCGGCGTGCTCGCCTTGCGCGCCCTCGATGAGTATGGCCCCGATGCCTTCACCTTTGCCAAGGCGCTGGAGATGCCCGGCGCGGGGAGCCTGCCGCCCGGCGCCCTTAATCAATCGCCAGACCTCTTAGCCCGCCTGGAAACGGACGCCGCGTCCGTCCAGCAGGAGAACAAACCCGCGTGGCTCGCGCACACGATTTACACGCGCGTCCACGAAAAGTTGCAGCGCGAGCCCGTGGAAGATTTTCGGATTGACTTCGAGGACGGCTACGGCAACCGCCCCGACGAAGAGGAAGACAATCACGCTGCTGCTGCCGCCACGGAAGTAGCCAAAGGGATAAAGGACGCGACCCTGTCGCCCTTCATAGGCATACGCATCAAGCCCCTGACGGAAGAGCTGCGCGAGCGCTCCTTGCGCACGCTGGACATTTTCATCTCGACGCTCGTGGAGAAAACGGGCGGCGCGCTCCCTTCCAATTTCGTAGTCACGCTCCCGAAAGTCGTCATGCCCGAACAGGTCACGGCGCTCGCGGACATCTTCGACCTCATGGAAAAAGCCTTGGCTCTAACCGCAGGCTCGCTCAAGATGGAATTAATGGTCGAGACCACGCAGGCGATTATCAACGAGCACGGTCAATCGAACCTGCCGCCTATGGTCGAAGCCGCGCGAGGCCGCGTGACCGCCGCGCATTTCGGGACTTACGATTACACAGCGAGCTGCCAGATTACAGCCGCGCATCAACACATGACGCATCCTGCCTGCGACTTCGCGCGCCACATGATGCAGGTCGCGCTGGGCGGCACGGGCGTCTGGCTCTCGGACGGCGCAACCAACATCATGCCCGTCGCGCCCAATCGCGCCGCAGAGGGTGCAGAGCTGACCGCAGAGCAAAGGGAAGAGAACCGCCGCGTCGTGCATCGCGCGTGGAAACTGCATTACGACCACATACAGCACTCGCTCACGAACGCATTTTATCAAGGCTGGGACTTGCACCCTGCTCAACTGCCCACACGCTACGCAGCCGTCTACGCTTTCTTCCTGGACAGTCTGGATCAGGCTTCGGAGCGTCTACGCAACTTCGTAGCGAAAGCAGCGCAGGCCACACTGGTCGGAGACGTCTTCGACGACGCCGCCACCGGCCAGGGACTTCTCAACTATTTCCTGCGCGCCATCAACTGCGGCGCAATCACCGAAGCAGAAGCGCAACAACTGACGACGCTCACGCTCCCTGAGCTGCGCTCCGGCTCCTTCGTCAAGATTCTCAACAACAGGAGAAAGCAATGATGAGGGATGAGGGATGAGGGATGAGGGATGAAGTAAAGAAAGAGCGTTCTTGTTTTTACTTCATCCCTCATCCCTCATCCCTCATCCCTGCTTTTCATGCTCTGCGTATGAGCTTGGCCGCGCCCCAGCCCACCAGTATCATAACGGCGAGGATAATCCAGTTGTACTCGTGGCCGTAGGTCGTGACCGGATAGTGATTGCTAATCATGGTGAAGACCACGGGCACGACCATGAAGGTGTTCTGCTTGGAGCGCAGCTTGGCGCGCTCGGCGAGGCGCATGTCAACGGGGCGTCCCTCTTTCGCCGCCGCAATCATCTCTCGCTGCGCGGGCAGGATACGCATCCAGACGTTGGCCGCCATGATTGTTCCCATCAACGCGCCTATGTGCAGGTAGGCCGCGCGCCCGCTCAGGACACGCATCAACCCGTAGCCCGTCGCGACCAGCAGCACGTAACAGACAATTGCAAAGAGAAGCTCGTTGCGACCGAGCGGCGACATCGCGAGCAGGTCGTAAACGACCCAGCCGAGTATGAGCACGGAGATGCCTATGATGGCTGCGGTGCCCACGCCGACGGGGCCTTCGGGGTCAACCAGCACGCCTCCGCCATACGCGGCAGTGCCGCCCATGAGCTTATTAATGCCCATGCTGATTGCGCCCATGTAATAGACGAGCGCTAGCAAAAGGATTCCGCTCAGCCACGTAAACGCCGCCTCCCAGCGAAACCAGTGTAGACGACGGGGCAATAGCTTTGCGCCCTTCTGCTTTTCGACGACGTAGAACCCGCCGCTATGCACCATCCAGACCTGCGGCGTCTCGCCCTCTTTGGCCTCGCGTTCTTCTTCCGTCAGCTTTCCATCCAGCCACGTAAAGTAATAAGTCGAGCCCACCCAGAGAATGGCTGCGAAGACGTGCGCCCAGCGTGCAAGCAATTGAAGCCAGTCAACAACGGTGTCGCGCCACTCATCGAACGCGCTCAGGAAGAGGAGAATATTCAGCGACAGTATCATCTTCGATTAACTCCCGCGATAGGTGGAATAGCCGTAGGGGCTGAGCAAGAGCGGAACGTGATAATGCTGCTCCGTGTCCAGTATGCCAAAGAGGACGACGACCACAGGATAAAAGCCTTCGACGCCTCGCGCGCGAAAGTAAGTTTCCGTGTCAAAAGTCAGACGGTAAGTTCCAATAGCGAGGCTTTCATCCTGTTCGAGCAGATCGCGCAGGCGTCCGTCCGCATCCGTGACGCCTTTGCCCAGCAGTTGCCAGTTGCCGGACGAGTCTTCTATCTCAAGCATGATGGGGACGCCGCCCGCAGGGCAGCCCCTCGCCGTGTCCAAAACGTGAGTAGTAATCGCGCTCATGATTCAAGAAGCTTCTTCAAGCGTAAGGCGGTGATGCGGCGTTGTTCTTCCGCCGCCACGCGCAATTCAGTTTCCGCATCGTTGTTCAGACGTGCGCGACACAGGGCGAGCATCTCCGTGGTCGTTTTCCCCGTCGCACAGACGATAAAGATAAAGCCGTAGCGGCTTTCGTATTCACGATTGGCCGCAAGCAATTCGCGCCGCGACAATTCCGAAGCGTCGCGCGTGCCGCTTTGTTCTTCTTCCGACCAACTGCGCGCCTGCGCGCTCACTTCCTGCGCCGCCCGCCGCTCTCCGATTTTCGGATGATGACTGAAAGCCTCTAGCCAGTCGGACGCACCGAGCGACCACCATAGACGGTCGGCTTCGGAGAGCAGTGCTGCTTCATCATGAAAGGGACGCTCGTCGGCCATGCGCTCGGCCCAACGGCTTGAGCCGCAGGCTTTCATCAACTCCGCAACCGCATCGTCGCGCTTCATGGAGTTTAATTGTTCGAGCTTTTCCGTCAATCATCTCCTCTGGCGACCGTGCCCATGACGCGCAGGCGGCTCACCCCGCCGTCTGGAAAGATATTAAAGCGGACGTGGCTGACCTCGCCCGTGTCCAGAATTTCTTCTTCAAAGAAGTGGCGCGTGTGTGCCTGAAGCCTCGTGCGCGGCAGGACTTCACGCCAGTCAAGAGAAGCGATTTCGCTTTCCGTCAATTCATCGCCGTCAAAACTCGCCGCTTCAATCGAACAGCTTTCCGGATAGTTGCCCTTGAACCAAGCCGTGTCAACTTCGACGCGGCGAATCACCCCGCGCGTGCCCAAACGTATGACGGACCAATCGTGGCCGGGGCCGCGCCTGCGCTTTGTCTCCCAACCGTCGCTCATATTAATCGCGCGTCCGGGCATAATCAGGTTGTGACGATGACCGAAAAACATGTCGCTGCAAGTGACGACGATGCCGCCGTTTTCGACCGCCGCCAGATCGACTTCGCCGCCGCGCCGCAGTATGCGCTCCCAGTCGGGGACGACTTCGCCGTAGACGCGCAGGCGCGCGACGCCGCCGTCCGGATAGATTTTAAAACGCAGGTGCGTGAACCGCTCGCCCTCGCCCGCCTCCACTGGAAAGAGATTCTGCGAATCGCCCTTGAGCTGCGAGACGGGCAGGAGTTCCGTCCAGTGAACTTGATCCGAGAGAAGCTGTTCGATGCCCGGATGACCTTCGACCGTCGCGGCTTCCAGCGAACACTGCTCCGGGTAGTTGCCCCTGAAATAGCTCGTGTCCACGACGATGCCGCGTATAAGACCGGCAAGCCCGAGGCGAATGATGCACCAGTCATAACCGGGCGTGCGCCTGCGCGCCGTCTCCCACCCGTCCATCCACTTGCCCAGGTCCGTGTACTTGCCTTCGATAAAGACGGGCGTGCTCGCCTTTAATAAATTTTCTTTCGGGGCAAAAAATTCGTCGTTGGCGTAGAGGACGGCCCCGCCCAGACGCTCCGCCGCCAGATCAATCAGCTCTACAAAAGCCATCAAAGGTCTCCTCGCATGAGAAACGTGCCCGCAGGAGTTTCTGAGAACTCGCCGCCGTCATAAATTTTTTCGCCCCGCAGGTAAGTTGCTTCGACGCGCCCGCGCAACTCTCTGCCCATGTAGGGCGTGAGCTTGTGTTTATGATGAAGCATGGATGCTTCGACCTTAAATGTCGCGTCCGTGTTCCAAATAACCAAGTCGGCGTCACACCCTGCGCGAATAGCACCCTTGCGATGCTCTAATCCGACAAGACGCGCGGGCGCTTCCGAAAGCAGGCGCGCGAGCCGGTCAATTGAAATATTTCTTTCCTGCGCCAGAGTCCACATCACAGCGAGCCTGAGCTGCAAAGAAGAGATGCCGCCCCACGCTTCAAGAAAATTTCCCGTCTCAAGACATTTCATAGCGGGCGGCGCGGGCGAATGATCCGAGACAACCATGTCTATCAACCCTTCATTGAGCGCGGCCCAGAGCTTTTCGCGATTCTCGCTCTCCCTGATAGGCGGGCAACACTTAAACTCGGTCGCGCCGTCGGGCACTTCTTCCGACGCGAAGAAGAGATAATGCGGGCACGTCTCGACCGTGAGCCGCAATCCTTCGGCACGCGCGCGACGTAGATTCTCAAGCGCGTCCGACGACGAATGATGAACAATGTGAGCGCGTGCGCCCGTCTCGCGCGCCGTGCGTATGACCAGATTGACGGCCTCGTTTTCCGCCTCGCGCGGGCGCGAGCGCAGGAAAGTTTCGTAGCTGCGCGGGTCGGAAGCATTACTATCGCCGCCGTGCTCAAGAGCATCTTCAATCGGCCCCGGCACTTCAGCGTGAACAATCAGGAGCGCATCAAGGCGAGCCAACTCAGTCATGGCTGCGCGCAGGTCTTCTTCCTCTACGTGAGGGAATTCGTCCACGCCCGACGGCACTAGAAAACATTTGAAGCCGAGCACGCCGCGTTCATGAAGCCTCTGCAATTCCGAAGTGTTACCGGGAACGACCCCGGCCCAGAACCCTAAGTCCACACTACATTGCCCGCGCGCGGCTTCAATCTTTCTTTCCAAACCTTCCACGGTCGTAGTCGGCGGGCGACTGTTAAGCGGCATCTCAACCAACGTGGTCACACCGCCTGCTGCGGCTGCGCGCGTAGCAGTCTCGAATCCCTCCCAATCCGTGCGTCCCGGCTCGTTGATATGAACGTGCGTGTCCACGAGCCCCGGCATCACCACCATTTCACCTGCTTCGACCAGACGAGACCCCTCGGGCACATCGTCGAAAGAGGCGACCGCGCGAATCACACCGCCCTCAACGTGTACGGAGGCCGGATGTGTGCCTTCGGGCGTGACAACCCTTCGCCCACGGATGACAAGGTCGGATTGAGACATAATGCGATTTTAGATTTTGGATTTTAGATTTTGGATTAACGAGACGAGGTGGAAGCTATTCAACTTGCGCGACCACTCCAATCTAAAATCCAAAATCTAAAATCTAAAATTACTTGAGTCCGTACAGGAAGTCCTGTAGGAGATTAACTGCGACCTGCTGGCGATAATCGGCGGTGGAGCGAATGTCGTTGATGGGGGAAATCTCGCTCGCAAGCTCACGTTGCGCTCGCGCGACCACTTCCGCGTTGACCTCGTGGCCTTTGAGCGCCGCTTCCGTTTTCGGGCAGCGCAGGACAACCGGAGCCACGCTTCCGAGAGCGATGCGCACGTCTGCTATACGACCGTCATCATCCATGCGCGCGGCTGCCGCGAAGCAGACTTTCGAGATGGCCTGCGCGAGCCGCGTGCCCACCTTTCTATAGTATTGCTTCCAAGGCGCGCCGTCCGCCACTCGTTTAAGACGGACGCGACTGATAAGCTCGTCGGGGCGCATGAGCATCTCTTTATAGCCGGTGTGAAACTCGCTGTAAGCGACGTTGCGCGCGCCACTGGCGGAGACAAGCTCAAGCTCTGCGTCGTAGACGAGCAGTGCCGGGGGCGAGTCGGCGGCGGGCGAAGCGTTGGCGATGTTGCCGCCGATGGTCCCGCGATTCTGGATGGCGATTGCGCCCGTCTCGCTCGCGGCCTGGCAGAGCATGGGAAACTCTTCCTGCATCGTCGTGTTCTTCTGCAACTCCGTGTAAGTCACGAGCGCGCCCAAAGCGACTTCGCCGGGCGTCTCTTCGATTCCGCGCAGCTCGTCGAAATGGAGGATGCTGAAAAATTTCCTGTGCTTGAGCATTCCTGCTTCGAGCTGGACCATGAGGTCCGTGCCGCCCGCAAATGGTCGCCACTCGCCGGGTGATGCGCTCAAAAGCCCTAACGCTTCCGAGAGGCTTGCGGGGACTTTTAATTCGTATGCTGGAAGATACGCTCTCATCTTTTGACGTCTGATTGTTCTACGGCGCGCAACACCGACTCGAAGATTTTCATGTAGCCCGTACAGCGACAGAGATTGCCCGCGAGTCCTGTGCGGATGTCGCTCTCGGTTGGCTCGGGCACGCGCTCCAAAAGGCTGATGGCGGCCATGACCATTCCGGGCGTGCAGATACCGCATTGCGCCCCGCCGTGCTCTATAAAAGATTCCTGAACTCTATGCAATTGATCTTCGGAAGCGATGCCTTCGATGGTCTTCAGCGTCGCTCCCTCGACCTGTGCTACGGGTACGAGACAGCTATTGACTATCTGGCCGTTGATAAAAACGGAGCACGCGCCGCATTCGCCTTCGCCGCAGCCCTCTTTCGTGCCCGTCAGCTTCAGTTCCTCGCGCAACACGTCGAGCAGGCGCGCCATTGGATAAGCATGAAAGGTCTGCTCGCGCCCGTTGACGTTGCAACGGACGTGGATTTTAGTGGCTTCTCTCTCAATCGCTTCAGACATGCTCGCCTCTCATCGCCTGCATCAACTCTTCGGGCATTAGTGGAATGTGATTCAGGCTCAGGCTCGTCGCGTTCTCAATCGCGTTGAGAATCGCGGGCGCTGCTCCGTCCATCGGAAGCTCGCCGATGCCTTTCGCCCCGCCCGGCCCGTGAGGGTAGGGCACTTCTTCAAAGTAGACGCGGATGGGCGGGATGTCTGCGCTCGTGGGAATGATGTAGTTGGTCATCTGGTTATTAATCATGCGGCCTTCGCGCCAGACGACCGATTCAAAAAGCGTGTAGCCGATGCCCTGCGCGACGCCGCCTTCGATTTGTCCTGCGGCCAGCACGGGATTAATCACACGCCCGACCTCCTGCACCGCGACGAAATCATCCACGCGCGCTTCGTAGGTCAAAGCATCAACGGTCACTTCGGCAACGTAGACGGCCCACGCATAAGCGCCGTAAGCGTCGCCGCGATACGTCTCGTCGTCCCAGTTAATCTCCGAGGGCTGCTTGTACTGGCTAAAGAATTTCAGCTCGCCGTGCTGCTCTCTATAAGCAAGACAGGCGCGCGCGAAATCTTCTCCCGTGTAAGTTTCACTGAGCAACCCCGTGTTGACGAGCTGTTGTTTTAATCCGAGCACGGCTTCTTCTACAAGCTTGCCGACAATCATGGTGGTGCGCGAGGCTACGGTCGGGCCTGAGTTGGGCACACGATTGGTGTCGGGCTGCGCAACTTCTATCTGCTCGAAATCAATCCCGAGTGCTTCGGCTGCAATCTGCGCGAAGATGGTGTTTGTGCCCTGTCCGATTTCGGTGTTGGCGGCGAGAACCCTCACGCGTCCCTCTGCGGTCGCTTCCGCGCCGACGATGGATTGAAGATATTTCTCGCCCGAGCCTGTAAAGCCTGCGCCGTGCATAAAGGAAGCAAAGCCGATGCCTTTCTTTTTGGTGGAGTGCCGGTTCTCTATACTGAATCGCTCGCGCTTCGCGTAGTAGTCGCTTAATTCAAAGGCGCGTTCCATGATGCGGTTCATGTCCACAGGCTCGCGTATAGTCTGAGACGTGGCCGTGGTCTCGCCTTCTTTTATGAAGTTGCGGCGGCGAAACTCTTCCGGCTTGAGACCGACAGCATCGGCCACACGATTCATGTGACGCTCAAGCGCAAAGATGCTCTGCGGCGCGCCGAAGCCACGGAAAGCTCCGTGCGGAGGGGCGTTGGTGGCAACTGCACGCGAAGTGATTCGCACGTTCGGGCAATTGTAAGGCCCGGCGGCGTGGATTGTGCCGCGCGAGAGGACGACAGCCGAAAGCGTCGCGTAAGCTCCGCCGTCAACGACGAAATCAATCTCCATGCCCAATAGCCGCCCGTCATTCGTGACGGCTGTGCGATGACGCGTGCGTGATGGATGACGTTTAGTCGTCGCCGCCATGTCTTCCGCGCGGTCGTAAATAATCTTGACGGGCTTGCCAGATTTCCACGCGAGCAAAGCGGCGTGGCCCGCGATCATAGAAGGATATTCTTCCTTGCCGCCGAAGCCGCCGCCCGTCTCCGCTTGAACCACACGAATCTTTTCTTCCGGCAGGTTGAAGAGTTTGATAAGCGCCTTGTGCACGTAGTAAGGGCACTGCATGGAGCCCCACACGGTGACGCCTTCGTCCGCGTTGGCAACAGCAATCACGCCGTTGTTTTCAATATAGAGCTGCTCCTGCGCGCCCGTGCGGTATTCGCCTTCGATGACGAAAGCGGCCGCGTCCCACACCTCGTCCACGTTTCCTTTTTCGACCAGAAAAGATTTGAAGACGTTATCCTCGCCCCAGATAATTTCCTTGCGCTCGACCGATTCATCCAGCGTAAAGACGGGTGGCAAAGGCTCTATCTCGACGCGCACACCGCGCCGCGCTTCTTCCAGCAGGTACTTGTCCGTGTGAGCCAAAAGCACGACCGCCTCTTCCGGATGGTTGACTAATTCGTCGGCCAGATACGGTTGGTCGTCGAGGATAAGCGCGACGTAGTTAACGCCGGGGATGTCGCGTGCGGTGACGATGGTGAAGTCGTCCCAATTAAAGCGCGGGTCGAAAATAATGTTTGTGATACGCCCGCGAGGGACGGGGCTGCGCACGGTTACTCCGTACAGCATCCCTTCCATCGTGATGTCGTCAATGTAGCGCGCCCGCCCGGTCACCTTGTTGCGACCCTCTTTGCGCGGGACAGATTTGCCTACGAGTTTGTTCTGCTTCATGCGCCCCTCTTCGAGTAGCGGCAAGAATAAACGAAAGGAAGGCGAAGAGAAAGGAAAAAGAAGAGACGCGGGGAAGGGGAGACCGAGGAGACGCGGCGAGAAGAAAAGTAAGAGCCTGTAAAGCGATTCTTTCTTTTTCTCCGCGTCTCCGCGTCCCCCACTCTCCGCGTCCCTTCTTATTGAAACACGCGCTCGACCGGAACGACGACAATCTCTTCCGGCTTGGCGTTGATTTTGTACGCCTGAATCAGCTTGTCTTCGTCCATGATCTCTTTCGGCTTGGGCGAATTGTAGATGATGGGCGAAACGTCGTTTTTGATAATCGCGTTGCGTAAAGCTTCGGCGTCTTTGGTGACGACGACGACGCGCATGCGGTCGGATTTCAGGTGGCGCTGGATGGCGCGGTTCACGTCTTCAAGAGTGAGCTTCGCCAACTGCTCGCGCATGTACGTGTTGAAGTCAGTGATGCCGTAGTAACGGCTGTCGAGCGCGTAGCCCAAACGCGCGTCCTGCGTCTGCGTCAGGATGTTCGAGTACTTCATCAAAAACTCGCGCGTCGCCTCGAAAGCTTCTTTCGACATTCCGTCGCGAATAAGGCGGTCGTACTCAAAGAGCGCGGCGCGTAAAGTAAAGAGACCGTTTTCAGCTTCGACGGGACGAATCCAGATTTGAAAAATCTGCGAGGAGCGCCCGAGATTCGGGTCGGGCGTAAACTGGAACATGCCGCGCGGGAAATATTCTATGTAGGCGTAGTCGCCATAGTTAAGCCCTCGCGCTTCTCGCAATCGCTGGTACAGATAGCTATTCGACGAGCGGTGCTGCCCCAGATAAGAAGCAACGACGGCGAGCGCGGGCCAGTCCTGCGAGCCGCGCGCCGCTTCAATCGGAAAGCCAAGCGAGAAGGCCGTCGAGCGCGTATCGCGCTGGATAATCTCGACGCGCATTCCGGGCGCAAGCTTCGGCGTCTCGAAGCGCTTACGGTCAACTTTGCCTTCGGGCAGTTTTCCAAAATCGGCTTCGACTCGTTTAGCGAAATCCTGCGGGTAGCCGCCCGCCATGCCTATGACCAGATTGGCGCGCGTGTAATGCTGACGATAAAAATCACGCACGTCGTCAATCGTTAATTTTTCGAGCGAGCTAACCTTCCCCATGTTGTGATGCGCGTAAGGATGGCCCGCGTAGAGAATGTTGTAGAGATACTCTTTGCCAAGCTCCTCGTCGTTGCCCTGTCGCAAAGAGACTTTGAGAAAATTAACTGCATCGTCGCGCAGGCGCTTGAAGTCTTCGGCTCGAAAGCCGGGGTCGAGCAGCATGTCGCGCAGCAGGCTGTAATAGCGGTCCAGGTTCTCTATGTGCGTCGTGCCTGTAAAGACCGTCATCTCCTTGTCAATCTGCCAGCCGACCGTTGAAGCCATAGGGTACATGGCTTCCGTTATCTGCTCGTAGCTCATCGCGCGCGAGCCGCCCTGCGCGAGCATCGCGGCGGTCAAAGCCGCAAGGCCTTCTTTGCCCGGCGGGTCAAAGGCAGAGCCCGTCGTGAACAGTAGACGAAAAGTGATGAGAGGCGAGCTATTGTGTTGGAGCACGCTCTGGATGTTTGACGACATGGATTTTTGTGCGCTTGCCCCGACGCTTGTAGCGGCGAGCAGGCAAGATGAAAGGAGCGCGCAGAGAAGGGTTTTCAACATTACTTCTTCGCCTCCTTGTTTTCGGGTTTGTACATGAGCGTGACGACCGTGCGGTTGGTGTCCGTAAAATACTTAGACGCCGTAGAGCGTATGTCCTGCGGCGTGATGGTTTGATAAAGCGCAAAGAGCTTGTTCATGGTTTCGGGCGTGCGGCGCAGGGCGACGTAAGGCGCAAGCGCCGAGGCAATCGCAGTAGAACTGTCCATCCCGAGCGCGAAGCCGTAACGCAGGCGCGAGCGCGTCGCGTCCAGTTTGGCCTGATCTACCATCTCTTCGCTAAAGCGTTTGTAGGTCGCCAGAATTTGATCGCGTACATACTCGACATCTTTGGGGTCTTTGACGCGCGCGTAGACGGTGAAAAGCTCCGGGTCCATCTGGTTGCCGAAAGATGGATAGAGCGCATCCACCTTCTGCTCTTTCAGGACGAGACGTTGATAAAGGTCCGAGTTTGAGCCGAAGGCTAAGGGCGCAAGAAGGTCTAGCGCGGCCTTGTCCTTCTGCTCGTCGGAATATGCGGGGCCGCGAAACGCGACCGTGAGCCACGGCAGCGTCGGCGTCGGCCAGTCAACGGTGTTCGTGCGCGCTTCCGTCTGTTTGGGCTCAGCCGGAATGTCCGGCATGTAGTTGCCGCGCTTCCAGTCTCCGAAATATTTTTTGGTCAGCTCGCGCGCACGCTCTGATGTAACGTCGCCCACCAGAAGAATCGTCGTGTACTCGGGCCTGTAGAATCTTTTGTAGAACTCAAGGCTATAGTCGTACTGGTTGGGCATGTCCTTGATGTCCGCGAGAAAGCCCATGGTGGTGTGCGCGTAGGTGTGCTTCTTAAAAGCGGTGGCGCGCAGGACTTCGTAGAGCTTAGAGGTCGGGTTGGCGCTGTTCTTATTGTATTCGCCGAGGACGGCGAGCGATTCGGTCTTAAAGCCCTCGGGCGAATATTTAAGACGCTGAAAGCGGTCCGCTTCGAGCTTCATCACTTCGTCCAAATCTTCCTTGGAGAAGGTCTCGTAATAGACTGTGCGGTCGGAGGTCGTGTAGGCATTGGATTCTGCGCCCGCTTTTTTCAAGATGTCGTCGCGCTGTTTGGACGTGTAGTTTTCGCTCCCGCGAAACATCATGTGCTCGAAGAAATGCGCGTAGCCGGACTTGCCCGGCTCGACCTCGTTGCGCGAGCCCGTCTGGACGACGATGTAGAGCGCCACCAGATTCGGATAGTCGGTCGGCACGGTTATCAAACGTAATCCGTTCGGCAGATCGTCAACCGTATATTTATACGGAAACAGCTTGCTCTCTTTCTGCTGTGCCAGCGCCAGCAGCGGCGCACATAACAGTAGAAGAGCGAGGATCGAAAGCTTCATAGTTGAACACTCCCAGCAATTTATTTCCTGAATGTGACGGGATACGGGCGCGATTATACACAAACGCAGGGACGCACGCACGCTGAAGGGGCAGGAATTAATGGGTCAGCATTCCAATGACGGCATCCTTCACAACCCCGGCAGGGGCGGAATAAAGTAGCCCACGGCGTGAGCCGTGGGAGAACATGCGTTTAAATAATCGGAGCCCCTGAAAGGGGCGAAAGATGTTCACGCTATAATTTCTTTCGCCCCTTTCAGGGGCTCTTGTTATTAATTCGTCACTCATTCCCACGGCTCACGCCGTGGGCTATTATCTTCCGCCCCTTTCAGGGGCTCGCGCGTGCTGTAGTGCATCCCTTAATGATTCCGGCATTTTGAGAATTTCTTGCCAGCCGGAATCATCCTTGCGCATCTCGGCGGTCAGTTGGTCGCGCAAACGACGAAGCTCGTCGCTCAAATGAACGGGATAGTTGTTGATGTCTCGGAAACGCGCACGCTCTCGCTCGACAAACGCTTTCTGTTTGGTGATGGAGGGGATGGCTTCGTGCGAGCCGTTCTCCCAGAAGGGAAGCAATAAACGTTCAACCCTCTCAGCGCCGGGGATAGAGATTTCCTGATCGTCGAAGCCAACAATGTCGCCGGCGTAGAAGCCTTCCGCGTCCACGCCGCGAAAGAGCTGCAAGCGTCCGGGCAACGTGGATTTCTCGGGCGTGTTCGATGCTTTCAGGGTGGGCCGACCGTCAATCAGGCATTGTTTGAAGATGACGCCCGCGACCGCGCGGACTTCGCTCGATAGTTTCGTGCCGATGCCAAAGCCTGCGGCCTGCGGAAATTCCTCTAAGATGCGTTTGACTTTATCGACATCCAAATCGCCAGTCAGGATAGGCATTAAGCCTTCGAGCCCGTTGGCTTCAAAAAACGTCAAACACCAGCGGCCCAGCTTTGCTAAATCTCCGGAGTCCACACGAAAGCCCTTGAAGGCGCGGCGGCGCTCGGGCGTAGAAGTCGCGGCCATCGCGGCATGCGCCGCGCCCATGTGCACGTCAACGGTGTCGAGCAGCAGCGTTGTGCCGTTCGGATTGGCATCGAGCCAGCGCTCGAAGGCTACCTGCTCGAAGTGCTTCGGTCGTCGGGTGCGCGGCTCTATCTCCGGCTCGTACATGAACTCCGTGAAAGCCTGCTGCCAGTAGTGCGCCAAGGTGCCGACCGCAGGAATATCAAGGCGATGCGCCGCCTCCATGTTCGACGTGTCGTTGAAGCCGCCGATGAAAGCGTAGGTGGCGACTTCGACACCGCGCTCTACATCGCCGTCGCGGCGCAGGGAGAAGTCCGAAAGCCAGCGCTCCCCGGCAGCCATGCGAAACTGCATCGCGGTCGCGGCGGTCGTCATAGGCAAGTCGAAAGCGTGCTCGAACTTTATTTCCTGCGCCTGCGTGAGCCCGAAAGCGCCCGTGATGTCCGCGAAGGGCTCATTAGCGAAGACGATTGTGCCGGGGCGCACAGCACGCACCGCGCCCACAAAGAGCATGTCTTCGATGGCTTCGGCAAAGAGCGTCAGGCCGCCACGGTCCTGCTCAAGGAATCGTAGACGCGGGCGGTCAATCTGGCTGTCGGTCAGAAAACGCACCAGCCGCTCGTGGCCCAGGCAGGGCGCGAACGCAAGCTTGCGCTGCGTGACATAGAAGGTCGCCTCTGCTTCGCTCAAAGGCTTGTCATGAAGCCGCGCTACCTCCTTGTAAGAGGCGTCGCCCATCGCCGCATGATAGCGATCAATATTCAATGTGCCCATGTCGAGAGATGATAGCACGCGGGAAGAAGAAAAGAGGTTAGAGGTCAGAGGCTAGAGGTTAGTAAAAAATCAGTTCGACATCAGTCAGATTTAGCTCCGTAGGAGCGTGATGTTTATAGCCAACCAGAGCAAGATAAAAATCAAGCTCCGTAGGAGCGGCATGTGCTTCATAGATGACATGTCGCTCCTACGGAGCTTGATTCTTTTAATCCGACGATAACTATAAACATCTCGCTCCTGACGGAGCGAGGATTCATGTTTACGCATCTATCGAACTGTCTTTCTCTTACTAACCTCTAACCTCTTCTTTTACGGCAGCATGTTCTCGAACAGCGGCAGGTCGCGGTAAAGCAGAAGCTGTAGCGATTGGTCTTCGACGGTCCAGCCTTCTTCCGTATAGTGTATGGCAAGGTCAACACAGGTGGGCGCGAGGCTACCGTCTTCCCACATGCCGCGCTCTATCTCCTCGCAGCGCAAGCCCCAGAATTGCTGGTCGGAATAGACGCTGCGCCAGTAAACGCCGTACAGGATTTTGTAAGCGATGCCCTGAATTTGTACGTAGAGCGCATCGCCGCACAGAACTTTGTGGTCAATCCTGCCTATCAAATCAAAGAGGTAGCTTTCGTCTCGCGCGCTCGGAGCAGCAATCTTAAGATTGAAAGAGGTGGAAGAATTGTAAGCGATGGGCGCGGGATGCGTGGCAGAGCCTTCGACGCGACCGTTCGCGTCCGGCGAAGGATTAATCTCTTGAGAGCGGCCCTGCGCGTCCATCGGTCGCGCCTCCTCATGTGCGAAGGAGTCGAAAGCTTGCTTCTTCCGGACAATATGTCAGCGAGCCCGTAGAGTCAATAGGAATAAAGAATTTTCGATTTGCGATTGCCGATTTGCGATTGGAAGCGGACTAAAGATTTAAAGCTTAATCAGATTTCAAATCTTTGATTTGTCCTTCTCCAATCGAAAATCGAAAATCTTTTCACGCTCGTGCGGCGCGCGTAGAAGGAATGATTTCCGCGCCCTGCTCGCGCATCTCTGCGAGAGCACGCTCGTCGTCGCCCGGTTGGAGGTTGACGGCGCGCACGGCGTCTGCGATGGCTTTGACGCGGAAGCCCTCGCGCACGGCGTCGAGCACTGTGTTCTTGACGCAGTAGTCCGTGGCGAGGCCGCCGACCCAGACCTCTTCCACGCCGCGCTTGCGTAACAACTCGGCCAGCCCGGTCGAGTCGAAAGCGGAATAGCTGTCCTCGTCGCCCAGACCCTTCGAGATGACAATCATGCGCGGGTCATCAACCAAATCTGAATGAAACTCCGCGCCGCGCGTGCCCTGCACACAATGTACGGGCCACGTGCCGCCGTAAGTGGCGAAGTGTTTGGTCACCTCAGGATGCCAGTCGCGTGTTTTGACGACCAACTCATTGTGTTCCAGAAACTCGCGGGCCAGACGATTAAGCGGCGCGACTACCTCGTCGCCACGCTCGACGCCGAGAGCGCCGCCCGGACAAAAATCGTTCTGCACGTCAACAATCAGGAGCGCACGTTTATGTTCAGCCATGGCATTATTGTAACTCCGAAGAAAATAAAAAGTAAGCAGTGAGCAATAAAAACGAAAGCCGTTTCTCACTGCTCACTGCTTACTTTCTACTGCTGCTCGCCTCGCTTACTTTTTACTTTCTTCTTCCTTGCCCTTCTTGCGCTGGCGAATCCATTCTTCGATGCTCTCGCGTATGTACTCGCCGAGGTCTTCTATGTCGCGCGCGCTCTTTTGCCAGAACTCTTTGAAGGTGTCGGGGTCGAAGCGCATGCCGTAAGCTTTGCCCCAGCCGGGGCCGCGGCCCGTGCCTACTTCGTCCTCGTAGTAAGCGGCCAACTGGCGACAGGCCATCGCCGCCACCATCAGCGAGCTTGTTTCAGGCAGCGGCTCGAAGACCGTGCCGACGCCCTGGTCAATCTCCTTCAGACGCGCAAGCACGCGGTTGTATTGCTCCACGCAGAAGCGCGCGGCGTCTTCTTTGCCCCCGGTCCATTCCGAATGCAGGGCCATGCGCGATGTGCGACGAAGGACGTTGACCAGTTTCGCTATCTCTTTTTCTCTTTCCATAATTCCTTTTAAGAGCACCTCCTCCATGTGGGCGACCACGCGAAGGCCACGCCGCGCGGGCGACAGTGACGACGACCTTGATGGTGGCCGCGTGCGCGCACTCCCGGCTCGTCCTCGAAGTAGGCGGCCAGATCGTGCGCGGCCATGCGTACTACTTCGGGCGAAGTATCTTCCGCGAGCTGGCCGTAGATGGACGCAATGTTCGGCTCAAGCTCTTTGAGCCGCGCTAAGACCTTGTTGTATTGCACGACGCAGAATTTGACGGCCTCGGCTTCGGTCTTAATCCAGGACGAAAAGCTTGCGGCCCGGGCAATCCTGTGCAGCACGTTAACGAGCTTTGCTATTTCCTGTTCTCTTTCCACTTTGCACCTCTTCAGGGTTTTAAAAGTTCCATTTCGGAGCGCAACAGCTCCTTGCCTTTGTGTACACGCCACTTGACGGTCGAGACGGGAACGCCCAGAAAAGCAGCGATGCGCTTTAAGGGCATCTCGTCCAGGAAACGCATGCGCAGAACCAGCGCGTAATCCGCAGGCACGCGCTCCAATGCAAGCCGCAGCTCTTCGTCCATTTCCATGTCGCTGACAAAGGGCTGCGAGAGCGCCTCTATTTCCGCAAGCAGGACTTCGTCCAGCTCCACGCGGCCACGCTTATGCACCGAGTCGCGCTCTCTAAAACGGAGCGCGCGATGACGCGTGACAGCGCCCAGCCACGCAGCGAATTTCGACGGCTCTTCAATCGAAGGCAGCGCCTTGAAGGCCAGCAGCAACGCGTCCTGCGCGACATCTTCAGCATCCTCGCGCCCGACGATTGATTGAGCCGTACGCACCGCCGCCGCGCGGTAACGCGCCGCCAACTCATTGAACGCTTCCAGATCGCCGAGTATGGCCGCCACCACCAGCACTTTATCGGGCGGGTCATCCCTCTCTTTCGCCATGAATCGCAGCCGCGCGCTTCCCTCTACTATTATTGAGACATTACGGAAGGGAAAGGTTAGCAGTTCGAGGAAAATTTTTTTGGCAAATACAATGATGAACCGGGTGACTGGTACGGGCGGATTCGAGCGGCAGGCTTCTGATGTTGCTGAAAGGCGGCGAGAACTTCCGTGTTACAGCTCAATTCAACTTTGATGTCCCCCGTTACGACCTTCGTTGAGAATATCTATGAGCACGTTTAATCTCTGGTCGGTGTGTGTTTGAGCTTCAGCCAGTTCGCCGACTTTCTCGGTCAAATCTTTCTGCGCCTTACCTATCTCGGCGATGGTGTTATAAAGATTTACAAAAGCCGCCTCTAAACGGCTGAGCCGTGCTTCGCCCTTCGCGTGCGATTCCCGCAGCAGCGTCATGTTCTCAGTAAAGCTCTCCTGTTGCTTGATGATAAATTCCATCGTTCTCTGAATTTCTTCATTTGTCATCTCTTCGGAGCCTCGCAATAGATTAGATGCTTATTCTCATGATTAGTTTAACGGAATTCACCTCGAAGACCAACAAACACGTCGTCGTTAACTCGCGCCCGGCAGCTCGACGGTAATCTTTGTGCCTTGTCCTTCGCGGCTGCGGACGTTGATTGTGCCGCCGTGGTCGCGCACGATTTGATAGACGATGGAGAGGCCCAAGCCTGTGCCGCCCGGTGTAGAGGAAGAGAAGGGCTCGAACAGGTGCTCGACCTGTTCGGGAGTCATGCCGCGCCCTGTGTCGGAGAAGGTGAGGCGCAGACGCCCCCAGCTCGTAGGCTTCAATTCCGCGCGCAGGGTTCCGCCTTCCGGCATGGCCTGCAAAGCATTGCGCGCCAGGTTCCAGAAGACCTGCTTGAGCTGCGCCGCGTCGGCGTTGACCATCACGGCCACTTCGGGCACGTCTTCTTCGAGCACGTGCGCGGGTCTTATCTCGGGGCTGTGGCGTAGGAGCGTAAAGGTTTCGTGGAGCGGCTCGCGCAGGTCCATGAGGGCGAGTTGCGTATTGCGCGGGCGCGCGTAGGTGAGAAAGTCTGCGATGATCTGGTTCAGACGATCCGACTCGCGCAGGATAATCTCCATCAACTGCGCCTGCGAAGAATCGCCGTCCATTTCGGAACGCAAGACCTGAATCGAGCCGCGCATGGAAGCAAGCGGATTTCTAATCTCGTGCGCGATGCCTGCGGCGACGCGGCCCACGGCGGCCAGACGGTCCTGTCGTCGCGCGGCTTCTTCCAATGAGCGAACCTCTGTTAAATCCTGAAAGGTGATAACGAGGCCGGTCGTGTCTCCCGTCTCGGAAAAGAGCGGAAAGATGCTGAAGCCAAGGCGCAGGCGGAGTCCATCGCTGGTCAAACAATAAGACTCGAAACGCGGGCTCGGCTCTCCGGCTTCAGCCGCGCGCATGGATTGCTCTATGCGCTCCTTCAGCTCGCCGAAGAAGATGAAAGCCTCCTGCCCGCGCACGTCGGCCGTCCTGTAGCCTGTAATCTCTTCGGCTGCGGTGTTGAAAGTAAAGATGCGGCCCTCAAGGTCTGTAGTGACAACGCCCGAGCGTATGGATTCGACGATGCGCTCGTGAAGCGCGCGCAAGCTGGCAAGGGTTTGCGCGGCTTCAATCAGTTGCACGTCGGAGCGCGCCTGACGTTGCGCGAGCTGAGCGGCGAGCAAGCCTACAACCAGAAAGGCTATGTTGTTAAGCCCGATGGTCTGAATCGCTTTGACGGTCAGCGTGCCTTCGACGTCGTGAGCGTAAGACGGAATCCAACCGCCCGCCGTGGCGAGCGTGACCACCGTAAAAGCGACCACGCAGCCGACGCAGGTGACGAGCGCGCCGCGCGGCCCTAAAAAGATGCTCGCCGCCGAGATGACCAGAATGTAGGCCGCAGCATACGGCGAATTAATATCGCCCGTCGCCCACACCAGCCACGTCACCAGCAGCATGTCTCCAAACAACTGAATCGCTGCCTGTCGTTGCAGGTGATTAAAGAACCAGGCAGCGGCGGCGTAGATTAACGAGAGCACGACGACTGCTATAAAGATGGGCAGCGTCCCGCGCAGGGCCACGCGAGCCGGGGCGCTAAAGCCCTCGCGCGACCACACGCCTGCGGCCACCAGAAAAAAGACAGCCGCCACGACCCTGCCCGCGATAAGGAGGCCGAGCCTGCGCCGCACAGCTTGATTGTCTCGCGCTTTTTCTTCCTTCTCGGTCATCAATCAAAAGCGTACCACAGTGGCGCGCACGTCGAGATAGATTTTTAACAGGAAGCAGTTTTTTGTCAGAGAGGTTTGTGTGAGATGTTTCGGCGGAGAAGAGAATCTAACGAGCGGGCTCTAGTCGCTCTCAATAGCAAAGACGCCGTAGGGGCCTTGCTCGTTGCGCTCCTCTGCTATCTGTCGCATCCCGAGTTTTCCCATGATGCGCAGCGACACCTTGTTGTTATAGTCAACGGTCGCTGTGACTCGCGGCAATCCCAGGCGCTCTAAGCCAAAGCGTATTAGCTCGCACGCCAACTCGGTCGCATAGCCCTTACCCCATGCCTCTTTGTGCAGCACGTAAACAATTTCCCAATCCGCGTTTATTTTTCGCGGCTTAATTTCGGCGCTGCCGATAAGACGCGCCGTTCTTTTCTCCTCTACGGCCCAGATGCTCCATGACCTTGCTTTCCTTAGCCTGAATTTCCCAACGCCCGGAATCAAAAGGCACAGCCTGCGCGTGAGCCTGAATTGATAAAGCCAGCGCGCACATAAAAGCTAACGCCGCAAAGGTGTAAATCTTTGCCATAACTATCGCCTCACGGAAATTTGAGATTAGCCAAAAGTAGCTCCGTAGGAGCTTGATGTTTATAGCTCTATCGCATCAATTGAGTAGCAAGCTCCGTAGGAGCGGCATGTCACGCATCTCTTACATTTCGCTCCTACGGAGCTTGATCAGTTTTGTAGCGTGTCGGCTATAAACATCAAGCTCCTACGGAGCTAAGAATTGATTGATGCAATCAAGCTATAAACATTTCGCTTCTACGGAGTTACTAACCATCTTCGACAAATTTTTCTCGCATTGCGCTTTATCTCGGCCAGACTTCGGCGTAGGCAGCCGTCACCACGCCGGGTAAGCTGAAGCCGTCGAAAAATTCGCGGTTATCCTTGTCGTCACCTGCGAAGCGCTGCCGCCATGCGGCGACGTCTATAGTCTTGAGCACGGCTTCGCGCACCGCTTCAAGATTTCGCGGGCCGTTTCCGACCTTGTGCACTTCTATGCTCACCTGCTTGACCACCTCTTGCAGAAAGCTCGTCACCTGATTCAGGTAAATCTTGCCGCGCTCTCCGCGCAGGACTTCGCCGTGACCGGGCACGAAGACTTGCGCGTCCAGCTCGCTCATCCTGCGCAACGTCCTGATTAATTCCGAAGGATAGCCGCCGCCAAGATAAGGCACTGGATGATCCAGAAGGTCACCCGCCACCAGAATCTTTTCCTTTGGCAGATAAACGATGACATCTCCGGCTGTGTTCCCGCGTCCCAGGTATTTAATCTGGACCTCGCGATTTCCGAGGTCGATATTCAGCTCGTGGTCGAACGTCAGATTGGGTATGCGGTCAACCAAAGCTTTGAACTCGGCTTCGACGGGCGCGCGCCCCGGAAGCGACTCCCTGAGCTGTGCTTTTCTCTCTTCCGTCAAAGGCTTGCCCTCTGCATCCTTTCCCGTTTCGAGCATCTGCCTGAACGTGGCCGTGCGCTTCGGATAACGCTCGAACCAGCCGGGGTTGTAGCCCGCAATATGATTGCGCGTTTCAACCTGGGCGATGATGAGGAGAGCGGGAAACGCTTCCCAGTACGTGCCGTTCCCCATAGTGTGGTCGAAGTGCCAGTGTGTGTTGAGCAGATAACGCACGGGCTTCTGCGTCCACTTGCGAATCTGCGCGATGTCCTCGCGCGCCGCCGACGGCAGGTAACATGAATCCACGACGAAGACTTCCATCGAGCCAATAATCACTGTGGTATTGCCTTGCGGAAAACCATCCGGCGCATCAGGGTGACGAATGACGTAGACGCCTTCGGCAAGTTGTGTCACGGTGCGCTCTTTCGTATTCACAGAATCCGCAAACACAACAGTTGCGCTCGATGCTATTAAGAGCAGCCATAGAGCTAGACGTGCGGGCAAAGCCCTGTCGGGCGAGCATGGCATTTTCAAAGTCTTCTCCCTCTGATTTGGATTCACATCAAGCAGGAATACTAATTTTGGATTTTAGATTTTAGATTTTGGATTAACAAAACGAAGTGGGAGCCATTCAAGCTTGATTGCCACTCCAATCCAAAATCCAAAATCTAAAATCCAAAATCGGAGGGATGGAGACTAGCACGCGAGCCGTGAGCCGTCTTGTACGTTCTTGCTCTGTTGCAGGTAGCGACCGGGCGTGAGTTTCATGAGCCGTTTGAAATGGCGTGTGAAGTGGCTCTGGTCTGTAAAGCCCGTCTGCGCGGCGACGCGCGAGATTGACCAGCCCGCGCGCAGGAGCGTTTTGGCGCGCGCAATCCTGACTTGCGTTTGAAAGGCATGAGGCGGCATCCCGACCTCACGGCAAAACATGCGGTTCAGATGAAAGGGGCTGAGCCGCGCGATGCGCGCCAGTTCTTCGAGCGAAACATTGTCCGCATAAAACTCCGTCAGGTACTCGCGCACACGCTGAATTGGAAGACGCTCACGGCCAGTCAATTTCAACTGAAGGCGCTCGTGCGCGTGCCGCGTGATGAGGCGCACGAAGAACTCCAAAAGCCTTGAGTCCTGCGCGAGACGCGAATGGGAAGTTTCCAGTGACGTGTGAAGGCTTAGATAAAGCTCTATGAGGTCTCTGTCAAACACCATCGGCTGCGGGAAGAAGGGAAGATGCTGCGGGCAATCAGCCGTCTCCGTCACGATGCGTCCGATGAGATACGTTGAGGCGTAAAGGGAACGAAAGGAGCAACCCGTGCGAGTGTGATTTTCATGAACTTCGCCCGGATGGATGATGAAAATGCTGGATGCGGGCGTCGCGTGGCTTGAGCCTCGGTAGGCAAGCTCGCCGCCTCCGTCCATGATGAGGCAGAGCTGATACTCTTCATGCCAGTGGCGCGGGTAAGGCTCTTGAACTGACCAGCCGCGCCGCAGCTCCAAATCCTCCAAACCAGAGGGTCGCCAGACTTCTATCTTTTCCAGCATGGCATCTGTTCTCTGCGGGCTTCTACGACGACCGCCTCCCGGCAGTTTCACTTTGATGCTTGATTATCACAAACGCGGATCGACGGGCTCGCTTTCCAGCGCCAGCACGCCGAAGACGCACTCGTGAACGCGGCGCAGGGGTTCATGAGGGGCGAAGCGTTCCAGCCCTTCAACGCCGAGCGCAAATTCGCGCAGCGCAAGCTGCCGTTTTGTAGCCAGCCCGCGCCCGCGCAACCGCACAAGATTCTCCGGCGCGTCATACTCCGGCCCGTAGATGATTCGCAGGTACTCGCGACCGCGACACTTCACGGCAGGCTGCACCAGACCGCGCGTGCCGCGCGCTATGAAATCCAGCGGCTTGACTACCATTCCCTCGCCGCCTGCTCGTTCTCGTCGTCCGAGACAAGCCCGCGACAGAAATCGGACGAGAGCACCTCCGTCGGCTTAAAATGTTTTCGTGCGAAAGTGGATTTTCCGCAGCCAGAGGGACCGATTAAAACTACAAGAGATAATTCCGGGATAGTGACTTTCATATTAAGCTGTTGGTGAAAACCGCCATCTGCGTGGGCGCACCTACTTCTGCATCTTCATCTCCGACGGGGAGGAATTGAACCGCATAGCCGTAGCGCATGGCCGTCGCTTCGGCCCACGTTTGAAACTCGGCGCGCGACCATTCAAAGCGATGATCGCGGTGACGAAATTTTCCGGCTGGCAGCCCATCGAAGCGCACGTTGTACTCGACATTGGGCGTGGTCAAAATTACAGTTTGCGGGCGGGCAAACTCGAACAGCACTCTTTCAAAAGCAGACAGGCGCGCTTCGTCCAGATGCTCTATGACTTCGACGACCGTCGCGGCGTCAAAGCCCGCGAGCCGTTCGTCTCGATAGGTCAGAGAGCCCTGCATCAGGTGGACGCGCTCTTTCATCTTCGAAGGCAGACGCTCCATGCGCAAGCGCTCCGACGCTATCTCCAGCGCGCGATGCGAGACATCAATCCCGACTATCTCATCAAAGCTTTTATCTTCGAGCAGTGTTTTGACCAGCCGCCCTTCGCCGCACCCTAAATCAATCACGCGCTTTGCCCCTGCGCTCCTGAGCGCGGCGACGACGGCGCTCTGCCTGCGCTCGTTGAGGCTTAACGGGCGCTCGACTCTTTCTTCCTCGTGGTCGTGTGATTCTTCCGCGGCAATCGCGTCCGGCGCTTCCTCCTCCATCAATCGCGCCAGAGCCTCGTTGGCAAGACTCCGCCTGTATTTCAGATAACGATGAGCAATCGCTTCTCGCTCCGGATGAGCCGCGAGCCATCCTTCACCACGACGCAGAAGTTTTTCGACCTCTTCATCGCCTACCCAGTAATGCTTTTCGTTATCAAGGACCGGCGCGAGCACGTAGAGATGCGTGAGCAAATCGCGCAGCCGCACGCGGGCCTTTAACTCGACGGTGAAATAAGGGCTCTCTCCCCACTCCGGAAATTTCTCGTCAAGCATGTGCTGGCTGGCCGTCACCTCGTAGCCCAGCGGCTCAAACAGGCGGCGCAGGAAACTCTCGCCGCCGCGACAGGGAAGCCCGGAGATTTTCGCGCACAGCGGAAGCGCCGTCTCACTCAATTCCTCGTAGCCCTTACTCCTGCCTGACATCGCGCTGCCGAAGACGCGCGCAATCGCCACGCTCAAAAATGAAGACGCGACGTAAGGTCGATCGTTGACGTATTGCTCCAGCGTGCGGCCAGCGCCCGCCGTGCCGCGCCGGTTACGCACCAGCCCCACCGGGTCAACATCCAGAAGAAGCGCCGCAGTGCATTGCTCAGGCAGTGCCTCCGTGTAGAAGACATGCGCCGCGCCGAAGGACAGCTCAAACGATTGCGCGCGATACGGGCTCTTGTGTAGCAGGTAGCCCATGCCGGTCGCGGGCGATTGGGTGTTGGTGATTGTCAGCAGCATACCGAGCGAACGATGCACGGCGGGTACATTAGGAAAAGCACCCCGCCGTGCATCACAAGTCAACGTCTAATATCTTAGTCATTCCAAACTCTATCACGGGCACGGCGCGCCCAAAAGCAGAAAGCCGCGCTCGGTGTGTTCCCGAGCGCGGCTTAGCGACTATGAAAGCAAGGCTGTGCGTGAATAATAAAGTCGTGAGTTGAAGTGCCTCTCGGTTTGATTCTACGTTCGAGACTTTTCTCACTCTTAAAGTTGTGAGCTAAAGCCCGGTCGAAGGATTAAAGTCTCGCAGCGATTCTAAATCGGGCGCACGGGTTCGAGGGTCGAAGCTATTTCCAGCGGTCCTCAACCTCTTCGGGAAACTTCTCGGCAATCGCGTTAGCCAGATCAATCACGGGCTGCTCCAGGTAGGCAATCGCCTGGAACCATTCAACATAGCGTAACATCTGCCGCCGCGTGGAATAGACCATAAACGCGTCGCGCCCGGCTAGGTCAACCAGCATATCTGCGTATTGCAGCGCACGCTTTTCGTATTCTGCCAGCCTGTCTGGGTGGAACTTCTTCATGATGAATGCGAGCAGATAAAGCTCTATCAAGTTTCCGAGTGCCCAGATTCTGTATTTCGGGTTCTGACCGTTCAGATCATAAAGAGCAAGCAGATGCGCCAGCGACCACAGGGCTTCCGGATCCTTTTCCTCCTGGTCGCTGTTGATCTTATCAGGTATTTTGGCAGAGCCCGGCAAGACTTCCTTGCTATTGAAGACGTCTTTGAAAGCAGCGTCCTCAGTCGCGATGCGATTGAGCTTTGCGACCGCGCCCGCCGGATCGAAATGCCTGGCGTCCTTTTCGGCCAGAAAATCCACGAAATCGCCGTTAATTAAGAGCGCGAGTTTCTTCGCCGGCAAACGCTTTTTCAGGTAATCAATCAGACGCGCCAGCTCGGCTCCGGAGTTGAAGATTTGATGGCCTGACTCGCCGCCCAGATGCAAATCGGAAATCACATACAGCTCTTCGAACTGCGGGAGGCTTTCAGCCGGGATGGAAAGAAATGTGTTTGCCATATCGTCAAAGACTTGTGAAGAGTAATGACAGTTGAATCGGCTCGCGCTACAGTCTCAATCTAGCTAAGAATCAAGCTTCTGGTAATCAGCTTAACTTTTTCTGAAATATCAGAATCGCGCTCCGGCGTTCCGGGTTCTTGATGGCTGTAGCGTGAGGCTAACAGGTGCCAGACACTTATTAGCAGAAACAAAACAGGCCAGAGTGTGTAAACCGGCCCTTCGCCGATGTCAAACATTTTGTCAGAGCCGCCGTCAACCCAAAGCTTCGGTACGTAGTTGCTTCGGACGTACGGAAAACCGGCAGTTCTCTGGATGACCGATTAACTGGAAACGGTCTCATAAATATGTGTGGAAGCCCGTGGAAACGTTTCAGGGCAAGTGGAAGCTTGAAAGCCTGAGAAATTCAAATACGCATCCGTTGGAGGTTCGTCACAGGGTAAGGCACACGCTGCGCTCTCAGTAGAAGAGCGTTTTATCGTCGGCTGCTTTCTCTTCGATATTTATCACTGCAAGTCCAGCAGCCAGATGTCGCTTTCCGATTCGTAAATCGAAAAGTAAATCAGCCGGTCGTCGTTCGAAATCCCGATGCCGCGTATTTCGTCCTGCCCGGCGTCGAAGACTCCCAGCATGCGTTTTGTCACGATGTCAGCGATGTACGCCTTACTTCCGGCGGAGAAGACAAAGCGCCGGCTGTCAGACAACCACATCGGGTCCGACAACCACATCGGATAGCCTTCGACTTTCGCTACCTTTTCGTACCTTTGGCCCGCGAATGAATAATAGCCGACGGCAGACTGAGGGCCGTCGAATGTTCCCGCCAGCTTCCCTCCGTCCGGCGACCAGTCCCACGCCAGGAAGTGTATCTCGCCCTCGGGCGCGGGGAGGGGCTCGGGAGTCTGACGCGCCCAGTCCTTATCGGCGTCTATGATCGCGTTACGGAAGTTGCTCTGAAAGAGTATACGCTTGCCGTCGGGCGACCAGAGCGGAAACGACGCGCTGCTCTCCCTGCCGAAGGTATGTTGGCGCAGGTTCGTGCCATCCAGGTCGAGAGACCAGATTTCGTAGTTCCCGCTCCGGTCGGACGCGAACGCTATCCTCTTGCCGTCGGGCGACCAACGCGGGTAGCGGTCGAAGAACTTGTCGTTGGTCACGTCGCGCCAGTTCGTGCCGTCGCGGTTGACAACGGCGATGTCGTCCTGAAATCGTCGCTGCACGCGCATGACAAACTGACGGCCATCGGGCGCTAACTCCGGGCGAAAGATTTGACGGTCGCCGCGCGTGACCCAGAAGGGTTCGCCGACGATCTTCTCACTCTTCGGATTGAACTCAACGGCACGGAAGTTCGACTGCTGGCTGGTCTGCACGTACAGCAATCGCTTACCGTCGCGCGAGAAACTCAGGTGACGATTGAAAGTCGAAGGAGTGACGACCGCCTCAGGCTCACCCAGAACTTTGCCCGTCTCTTCATCAATGGCAACACGCCAGAAGCTCATATTGCCCCTGCGGTCGCTGGCAAAGTACAGGAACTTTCCGTCAGGCGACCAGACCGGGTTCCAGTTTGTGGCGGCGTCCTTAGTGACTATGACCGCATCGCCTCCGCCGCTTGGAATGGTTGCGATGTCGCTCCGCCCGATGTTTGGCGGCATGAACCAGTATGCAATGCGGTGGCCGTTCGGAGACCATGAAGGTTGTACGGCGTCCGTCTGTGTCAGCAATCTTTTGGCCCCGGTCTCTAAGTTAACAACGCAGATTGCGCTCGGAACAGTAGTCCGCGTGGTAGGCATGTCCCGCCCGACTGTGCTGTAGACAATCTCTTTGCCATTCGGCGACCATGAAGGGTGATAACCTTCCGCAATCACAAGCCGCACGTTCTCGCCCGTAGCTTCCATGACGTAGATGCCCGCAGGCTCTCTGCTTGAGCGAAATGCAATCCGGTCGCCACCGAGTGAAAAGGCAGGCTGACTTTCATCCGAGGCCGTATCCGGAGTTAGCAGCGTAGCGTTCCTGCCGCCGACACGTTGCAGGAAGAGATCCCAGTTCCCGTTGGCGCGGCTGGCGTAGACGAAACTCTTGCCATCAGGCGCAAGAGTAGGGAAGTACTCTGTGCCCGGTTGATCTGTGAGTTGAATATGTGTGGCGTGCGCCCAGTCAGGCGCGCCCGGTTTGGATGCGGAAAACCACCAGCCGACGACTACTGCCACGAGCGCTATCAAAGCAGGTATCGTAAGAAACAGCCTGCTGCGAGACGTCGTTCGACCGGCCACCTTCGCAAGTGTTCTTTCGCGAGCGCTGCCGGTCGCGGAGTCTATTGTACGCAGCAGCCGCCTGATGTCCGCGCGAAAGTCTGCGGCGGTCTGATAGCGCAGGTCACGCTCTTTCTCTAAAGCCTTATCGAGTATCAAATCCAGATCCGCGGGAAGTGTGGAATCCAGGTGGCTTGCGGGCTGAGCCCCGCTGGAGAGAATGGCATTAACGGTCGCACGCCTGTCTCTTCCGTCGAAAGGTTTCCGCCCCGTGACCATCTCGTAGAGGACTACGCCGAGGCTCCAAATGTCCGTGCGTTGATCAATCGCTTCACCCGATGCCTGCTCGGGCGACATGTAGGCAAGCGTTCCCATAGCAGCACCCGCTTGCGTCTTTGCCGCGTCCTCTCCCGAATGCGCTTCTGTCAATTTCGCAAGCCCGAAATCGAGCAGCTTCGCGTATCCGTCCGAACGCACCATGATGTTGTCCGGCTTGACGTCGCGGTGAATGATTCCCGATTGATGCGCAGCCGATAGCGCTTCGGCAACCTGAGACGCAATCGCCAGACTCTCTTTCAGCTTCAACCCGCTTTCCATCATCGGGCGCAGCGTGCGCCCCTCTATGTACTCCATGGCGATGAAGTTGAGGCCGCCCTCTGCGCCGACTTCGTAAATCGTAATCAGGTTGGGGTGATTGAGGGCAGAGAGCGCAGAGGCTTCGCGTTTGAAGCGGTCTGCGCGTTCAAGGTCTGCGACAAAATGGCGCGGAAGGATTTTGAGCGCCACCTTTCGGTTAAGCTTCAGCTCGCGCGCCAGATAAACTTCGCCCATACCTCCCGAACCGAGCAGGCTTTCGATTTTGTAGTTCCCCAACTCTCTGCCTATGAGCGGTTCGTGTGTGGTTAAATCTGACTCGCGTGCGAGGGCTTGCGCCGCCACACGCATGGCCGAGCGTTCCATAAAGTGAGACGCCTGTGATTGTGCCCTGAGCAGGCTCAGTACTTCCCCACGCAATTGAGGGCTCCCGGCAGACTCCTTGATAACGAATTGTTCGCGCTCGCACTCCGGCAGGTCCAGAGCCGCGTCGAACAGGGCATCAACTTGTTTCCAGAGTTCGGCGTCCATCTTTTCAGGAACTACTCAATTCTCTATAGAGCCATGCCTTTGCTTTGCTCCACTCGCGCATGACAGTGACGGGCGCGATTCCCATCACCTCGGCGGTCTCTTCGACCGACAGCCCGCCGAAGAAACGCAGCTCAACGATTCGGCTCTTACGCTCGTCAATCCGCGCCAACCCTTCGAGCGCTTCGTCTAGTGCCAGCAGGTCCGAATCTTTTTCATCCGTAATCGTCAGCGCGTCGTCGAGCGAGATGTGCCGCGCCTCCACTCCCTGTCCGGCGCGAGGGCGCTGGCGCGCAAAGTCCACAAGGATGCGCCGCATCATCTGCGCGGCGACGCCGAAGAAGTGCGCGCGGTTCTGCCACCGCACGTCTTTCCAATCAATCAATCGTAAGTAAGCTTCGTTTATTAAGGCGGAGGTCTGAAGCAGATGGTCGCCGCGTTCCTGTCTCATGTAGTGGCTGGCGAGACGACGCAGCTCTGCCTGAACAAGCGGGGCCAGCCGGTCGAGCGCGGCTGCATCGCCATCGCTCCATGCGGCCAGAAGTTCAGTCAGTTCGTGAGACTCAAGCGCGTCCATTCGGGGGATCCTTGTAGAAAAGCGCGCGAGGAGAGCCCTGAATTTACCATATCGAGCAAGGTATATGTTACCGCAGGTATTTGTTGAAAAATTCGAGGGTGCGCGTCCACGCCAGTTTGGCGGCAGCTTCGTCATAACGCGGCGTCGTGTCGTTGTGGAAGCCGTGCTGTTTGCCCTCGTACATGTACTGCGTATACACCTTGTTGTTGGCCTTGAGCGCTGCTTCATAGTTCGCTATTCCAGCGTTGACGCCCTGGTCATTACCCGCGTAATGCAGAAGGAGTGGCGCAGAAATCTTGGGGACATCATCTACGCCTGCCTGTCGGCCATAGAACGCGACCCCGGCATTTAGATCAGCTCCCAGCCGCACGGCCAATTGATTCACCATCCCGCCGCCAAAACAGAAACCGACCGCGCCCAGCTTGCCGTTGGAATCGGGACGCGCCTTGAGCCATTTGGCCGCCGCGACGAAATCTTCTGTCATCTTCTTTCCATCCACCTGACGAAAAGCGACAGCGCCTTTCTCATCGCTGCCCGGATAGCCGCCGACTGAAGTCAACCCGTCGGGCGCAAAGGCGATGAACCCTGCGAGCGCAAGCCGCCGCGCTACGTCTTCTATATAGGGATTGAGCCCGCGGTTCTCGTGAATGACGAGCACGACGGGCAGCTTCTTTTTCCCCTGCGCCGGGCGAGCCAGATAACCTTTGATCGAGCCGTTCCCGGCCGGGGATTGCACAACTTCATAGCTCACCTTGATGCGCTTATCGTCCGGCTGGACCTGCTGCGCCCATGCATAGTTGGGTGTCAGGCTCTCGAAAATTGCCGCGACAGTCAGACCGCCGACAGCAAATTTGACCGCGCGGTCGAGGAAGGTACGACGGTCGATGTCGCCATGCTGGTATTCGTGAAACAGGTCTAACAACTCTTGCGGATAATCGGATGCTAATTTACGTTCCATTCTTTCTCCTTTACGGGATAAAAATACAGATTCACGCATTGCATAAAGAGCAACACTCGCAGCAGCAGATCGACGCCAACCTCGGCGTCCACCCCGCGACCACCTCGCGCGAACTGCACCCCAATCTCGTGGGACGCGGTTACCACCCGAAGCAGGCCGCGAACTGGCCCATGCCCGCAAGCAGCCTCGCTCAAAGCCCCGCATCAAGCCACAGACATGTGCGCTGGTGTACTCGGCTTTACGCTAAGAGTGGGGGAACAGGCGCAATGTTGCTTTCGCCCAAGTTAACATGTCAAGGTTTTTTCTCTAATAGTTCATAGAAAAACAGGGTGAGAGATTGTAGCTTTCATCCAGGACTTTAGACTTGCCGCAGTAACCGGCAATCTTGGCAGCATCTCCTATCCGAGAATGCGCCCGCGCCAGCAATCCGCCGCAGATGTAAACCCAGAAATAGAAGGGCTCGCCGGTCAGCCACTCCAACGGCATCGAGGCCTTCATGTTCTTCATCTGCCTGACGAAATATTCGCGGCCATCGATCGTGGTGTAGCCGAGCAGAGGATCACCCGTAGCTTGCAGCATCCGTTGTCCAACGATGACGCGATGTCCGTGATGTGGCGTCGTCCTCCACAGAGTTTCGCCATCGGCTCCCTTCAATTTGCTGAACGAATAGAGCTGAAAGATATTCGAATAGGTCACGCCTGGCTCAGGAATGACTCCGGAGTTAGTAGAATTTATGCCGGGCGATACGTACCTCTCCGTTGAGCGTTCGCCACGCTTGGTGCGATTAACGAAGCCAGCAGGGCAATCAACCCTAGTAGCACCGCCGATGGTATAAGATTTTTTCTCACGAAAGTTTTCCTCGCTTTCACTCAGTCTTGGACTGCACTTAAAGGGATTGAACCCTTTGAATGTCGTAGGGACGATTCTCACCCGTGAGGACATAACTGCCGGTAACATAATATCCGTCAAATTGGGGGGGGCGTTTTCCGGAGTGCGACCCTCATGCCTTCATCTCAGTCTCGACAACCGGTTGGCGGGGCTTGATCCACAGGAGATAGGGAATCGAAACAACTGCGTTGACGAGCAGGTAAAGGAGCACCGCCGCGGTCACCAGTGTCTCCGCAGGAAAGTTTGCATGGGCCAGTAAGAGTGCGATTCCGGGGTGACGTGAAGCAGTCGAAAGGGCCAGCGAAGTGCGATTCTCCGGTACAGGCCCACCAAGGAGGTGGCCGATTACTAAGCCGACGAGCACAAATGCCGCGAGTGCGATGACGGTGCCATTGCCGATGAGTGACCACATCTCAGGCGCCGCCGAAATCCATACCACGACGATGCACGCTACCAATCCAATACCCGAGATTAATGCAATTGGTTTTGACAGGCGTTCAGACAGGGCAGGCGCAAGCTTGTGCACGCCCATACCGAGAGCAATTGGAATCAGTACTGATATGAAGATCACCTTGGCAACTGGCGCTATCGTCATGTGCAGCTCTACATTGCGAACCCGCCCGATTACCTCCATCACGAGTGGCACGAAGATAATCGCCAGCGAACCGATTGCGATGTGCAGCCCAATCACGTACGATTCAGTGCCACCTGCCTTCACCATTTTGGTGGGAATCGGAGGAGGAATTGGGGAGACCGACAGCGCGACGAGCGCAATCTTCACCGCCGGATTAAAATCAAATATGGAAATGAGGACGAGTGCGAACAGGGGCATCAGCACGTTCATGGCGAGGAGCGCGCGAGCCAACTCACCGGGTCTGCGAAACAAGTAAGTTGCGTCCTGCAAACTGGCTTTTAGTCCAATCGAGAACAGGTTTAGCAGTGCGCTCAATGCCAGCCCGACTACAATTAGTTTTGGTAGATTCATATCGAACACGCCCACCGCGTAAAAGACCAACCCAACGACCAACAGTCGCAGATAGAACCTGTGTTCATCATCGTCGCGTCACTGTAAATTGAGTTGAGTCATGCGCACGCTTCATAAACTTTTCCCTGTGTACTCATCTAGTTTCCCGGACCAGGCACAACTTTCATTTCTGATAGAACACTTTCCAATGCCTGTGGAGGAACAGGCATTATTTTGCCACCTGGGTAATCGAGCGAGGCAATCAGTGCGACAACCAGTGAAAATGCGATGGCTAAAAACGGGACCACGCGAGATCTGCGTGAATCCGCGATAGCGCAGTGGTAACCAAGACCGATCATTCCCAGCGTCAAAAGGCTCAGGAGCGCGACCCAAATGGCTGTCGGGATGCGAGCATGTAATCCGAGCCAGACACGCGATGCGTGCAGTTCTGTAATTTCGTTCACCGAGTCGACATACAAAGCTCCGATATCCGAGTTCAAATCGGTTCGGCTGTGCGCCACGGCCATGTCCCATAGCTGTTGCTGGATTCGTAGAGCATGTGGCAACGACTCTCGCGCAAATCCCATATCGCGCTTATTCATCACCGCGATCCGGCGTTCCAGATATTCCTGAAGCAAAGCTTTCGCTTTTGTTCTGTCCGGCTCCGGCAAAAAATCCGCACGATTCCAGGTCGTACGAATCACGTTTGCCTCCTCAAGTACGAGGGTTCTTTTGGCGTCGTACCGGTCGGAAACGATGCTAAACGTGAACGCCAGCATAAATGCCTGTAGGCCGAGAATAACGCCTGCAATCGAGGAAGCCGGTGATTCTCTTTCGTCCTCTGTTTTGCGTCGAACTGTCCGACCGAGGCGAAATCCGATCTCGACCGAAACGACCACAAGTCCGATCGTCACGAGAAAAAGAACCCAAACTGGCAAGACGTCTATAGTCATAGAAAAAACCTTCAGCGAAGTGAATCCCCTTCGTCGCGACCGCTTCGGGTATCCGTCACTGCTCGCGATTGCCAGGGCCAGCGTCCGTCCATTTCGATCGTCAAAGACCAACTCAGGAAGGTGCGGATGAGCACCAGCAGGCCGAGCACAGCGACATTTTTAGCGTAGGTTCCAGCGCCACTGCTCTGACCACATCAGCCGCCACCAGTAGTTCGAGCCCCGGCAAGAGCGCCTTGCCGAGCTGGTGCTTATAATTTTCGTACTCTCCCGATGCATGGACCTGAAAGATGTAGCGGACTGTTCCGCGCTTGACCGCGAGCACCAGTACCGAAGTTACAATGACCGCCACCGCCAGAAGCTCGATCACTAAGGCGGCCCACTCGATCACAATATGGAGGACTTCGATGACTTCATTCGCTGTCATAGAATTTGCTCCGACTGCTCAAAGCGTTCCAGTTCATCAGCAAGAATTGGAACGCCTGGATTGCTTGCCTGGATACCCTGGACGACACGGATTTTGAGAACTTCCATGATTTCCTCCATCGTCGCGCCGAGCTTCAGCGCCGACGTGATGATCAGCGGTTGCATGTTCTATGGGTATAGTGAACCGTCATCGTAATACATTTTTAGTCCTCCAAGTTTAAGGGTTAAGTCGCCACCGGGCAGAGCCTGCGGCTTGACGATATGAATTCTATTGAGTGAATTGGCGCTTGAATACTGTCAGTTCTGACAGGCTGAAAAGCTGCCGGATACAGTTCCCGGCAGCTCTCAGGTAGCAGGGCCTTCTAGTCAACCGTGCCCGCGATTCCCTTGTTAGCCATCAGCCGGATTTCAACCCGCCGGTTTTGTTCGCGCCCCGCCGCCGTCGCGTTGTCAGCTGCAGGGTTGGAGTCGCCATATCCGAAGGGCTGGACCAGAGGCTACAAGGGGAGATTATGTTTCATTACCAGATAACCGATGACCGCGTTGGCACGGCGCTCGCTCAGGGATCGGTTCTTGGCTGTTACCATGCGTCGTCAGTGCGACGCCAGGTGCTGTCAGGGTTGTATAACTCCATCATCTTGACGATATTCAGCGAGTCCGGCCCGAGGTCCTTCTCGTAGACGATGCCTTCGTAGCTGACGATAAAAGTTTTCACACCCGTGACGCGGTATTGTGCCGGCACAGCGACAAGTGCGAATCCTCCAATCATAGCCCCTTCACCATGAAGTCCATTTTCCCCAGCGGCGCTGCTGGCCCCTGCCCTTTCAGTATCTTGAAGTAATAGCCGTGATAGGGTTCAGCCCTACTCGTGTAACCCTCCTGCAAAGCTTTGGCTATCCCTTCTCCAATCGGGCCACCCCAACTGCCATCCTCATTTTGCCACGCTAGCCCATCACGCTTGCCCGGCGTGCTGATGATTCGCTGTGCGTATTGATTAACTCCGTCATGAGCTTCGAGCGCATATTCTTTTTGGACTTCTACATAGCCGTGGCAGATAGCGATTGCATCCAGCTCGTTGGCTCCAATGCGACGATCAAGAATTTCCTTGCGGCCCGCCCAGGCGTCGAAGTACCACTGCCCGCTTCGCTTCACGATTGGAACCGGATAGGGCCACTCCTCATTGCCGACCGACAGGATGGCACGATTAGGATTTTTCGGGTCCTGAGTCACAGAGGTCTTTTCTTGTGCTTTAGCGACAAACGTAGCTGCCCTTTGTTTGTCTTGCGCAGTGTCCTGCGTTGTCACAAGATCGGTGCCACCCGGCCCCAGAATCTCCAGCAACACCGGCACATCAAATTGTTCCGCCGCTTGAATCAGCGCAGTGGCAGCTTGTTGCGAGGTGGCGAATCTTTTTTGTTTGACCGGTGGAGTCCCCGCCGCTTTTGCTTTCGTCTGAGCAGCCACGTACCCGGCTGACCCGAGAACACAGGATAGAGCAATCGCGCAAGCAAGCAGGAGAATCCTCCACGCGAATGAGTTGTTAGGCGTTACTTTCATTTGCTTTTCCTCCAACATTTTTTTCCGCTACCTCCGGCGACCGCCTCGTCCTCCGCCACCTCGTCCGCCGCCGCCGAAGCCTCCGCCTCCGCCACGACCACTGAAGCCGCCGCCGCCCATACTGGAAGCGCCTCGTGCGCTGCTGGCCCGGGCAGCGCCGCCCCCAAAGCCCCCGCCACCTCCAAAGGAGCCGCTGTTTCGTTGACTGGGGTTTCTCGAAACGTCTCGGCTGCCAATGCGTTCACCACCCAAGCCGCCGCCCCCCCCGCCCAAGCTGCCGCGGTTGCCACCACCAAGACCGCTCGCACGATCGCTCACGCCTGCGCGATTTCCGCCACCTGCACGATCACCCAAACCACCTCGGTTTCCGGCATCGCCTGCACGATTCTCCAACCCGCCGCGATTGACATCGCGAGTGCTCGGAAGATTGCCGCCTTGCCGACCGAGTTGCTGGCGCGCGCCTGTCTGACGGTTGGCTAACGAATCTCCGCGCGCCGCGCCGCCATAACGATTGGCGATGTCCCTATTTGCGTAGGGCGCTCCGCCACGATGCTGCGGGTTGTGTTGCCATTTGTTACCGCCCTGAATGTTATTGATCCGGTTACCCCCGCTAATATTGGTATTGCGATTGAAATTGTTATTGACGTTAATGTTGATGTCGTTGCGTCCCCAGCCTGTGTTCCAGCCCCATCCTCCGTTTCCCCACGCAGCGCCGATGGCGACTCCGACACCGAATGAGATCGCGCGTGCGGCTATCACAGCTCCCGTAGACGGGTAGTAGATTGGTGGGTACGGATAGATGGGAGCGCCATAAACAACCACCGGGTTATAGGAGGGCACATAGACCACCTGCGGATTTGCCTGTTCCACAATGATGACCATCTTGCTCTCGACAACCTTGGTCTCGACCTTCATCTGCTCGTTCGACGTAAGCGCCCCCGCGCCCTGGGCCTTTTTTCGCATACGCTGCACGGCGTCCATGACATCACTTTGCTGCGCGAGAAAAGCATTTCCGAGGTCTGTGGCCCATTGAATGTCGTCGGCAAGTCGTTTGACCACGTCGGGCAGCGCGGCCATGGCCTGAACGCTCGGGTCCCATGGTTGCTTCGCGACCGCTTCAGTGAGCGCCTTGTCCTTAAGATTCTGGTTTCTACCGAGCCATTGCTGAAGCTGAATGATTTCGAGAGGATAGGTCGAAGCCACAAGCGTCTGGCTCAAGAGTGGATCGGGATACAGAGCTATCGGCGCCACCAGCGAATCAAGCTGGTCGGCTGGAATCTTCGCAGCCTGATCCGAGTCTGAGGATTGCTGCGTTCTGTTCGTACCTGCGAAGGTGTTCCCCAGTGCCAGCAGCGCCACACATAGAACTAACACCAGGCTCCGCATGATCCGCCATGGCAATACTGCGCTGGATCGTTTTGATCGAGATGATCTTGGCGCTGTTTGGGATTTCGTAATCATGTGCTTCCTCGCTCCTCACTGTTGCAGATTGCGGCTCAGCGCCAATTCAATGGCATCGAGCAGTACCTGATCGTTCACCGGTTTGCGCAGATAGGCCACGGGGAACCTGGCCAATGCCAGTTGGCGCGTTTCATCCGAATCGTGGCCGGTGATAATCACGACGGGCACGGTCACGCCGGACTCCGCCAACTGCGCCTGGACTTCGAAGCCGTTCACTAGAGGCATGTGTAGATCCAGCACAATGCAATCGGGCCGTCGAGTCGAAAGCGATTCGAGAAACTCAAAGCCGGACGGAAACGTTTCCACGTCCATCCCAGCCGATTTGAGGAGCAGGCGCAGTCGGTGGATTACTTCGCCGGCTCGCTTGTCCTGGTCCACGATGTCGGTGAGGATATCGCGCACCTCGTCAAGATCAACATTGTCATGCGCGAGAAAACGTTGGGCCGCCTGGGCGTTGAAGAGGATAGCGGTCAGCGGCTGATTTAACTCATGGGCGAGCGAGCCGGAGAGTTCGCCGAGCATCGTCACGCGGGAAAGATGAGCCAGTTCCGCCCGCTGCTCCATCGCTTCGGCCTGGGATTTTTTGCGGGTAGTTATGTCGCGCGTAATGGTTGAAGCGCCAATGATCATCCCGTGCTCATTCTTGATTGGAGAAATTGTCAGTGAGACGTCGATTCGCCGACCGTCTCTAGTGACGCGCGCAGTTTCCAGATGGTCCACGCTCGCTCCGCGCTGGATCTGTTCCAGAATCCCCGCCACCTCTTTTTTCAGGTCAGCCGGAACCAGAGTTGAAACATGCTGCCCTACAATTTCGCGGGCAGTGTAGCCAAACATCTTTTCAGCGCCTGGATTCCAGCTTGTGATTGTTCCCTCCAGGTTCTTACTCCAAATCGCATCATCCGAAGACTCGACTATCGCTGCCAACTTGTCTTTTGCTTCTTCAGCCCGCCGGCGTCTACTATGGTTAATCAATAGCCCGACGATAAGCAGAGCTTCGAGAATGCATAGTAAGCCGAGCCCAACGATGCGCCACTTGTACAACTCCCAAACCGAAAGCTCTTTGTACATAACGATGCTGCCGGCAGGGAGTCTGCTCTCGTCGATGCCCCACCGCCGAAGCTCACGCCAGTCGAACATCGCTACGCTCGAAACAGTTTGAGGAGGAATATTCTGCGGACTCTCTCCGGCCAGAACGCGCAACCCCAACTCCGCTGCGGTCTTGCCGAGAGCGTCATAACTGATCATGCGTCCGCCAACAACCCCTTCCCTGAACCCCTGTGACGTACTGCCCCAGCTCAAGGCCATCAACTTCATGATCCGTGGTGTTCACAAATATTTTCGGCGTGTCGGAAAATATCTCCTCCTGATGTTTGAGCAGGAATCTCAAAGCAGCGGAGCCGAGAGTAAAGATAAGGTCGATATTTTCTGCCTCATACTTTCGTTGGAGCAGCCTGACCATCTCCTGTTCATACTTCTCTTCGGGGATTCGAGAATGATCCAAAGCCTCGCTGTAGAACTGGATGCGACCGGGCCAGTCTTGTTCGAGAGTTGAGCGGAGGATCTGATTGACAAGGACAACGCCCGGAAGATTCGGGTCTACGCCGGAAAAGATGAGAACTTTCTTAGGAGTCTCGACAGCCGACGCCACTGCCGGAAAGATCATAAACAGAGCTACCAGCAGAACAAAACCAAAGGAAGTTTTCCCGCAAAGGCGCAAAGGCGCAAAGTTGAACCCCGAAAATTCCTTTGCGCCTTTGCGCCTTTGCGGGAAAATTTGAGTTAAGCGTCTGAACATCTTTCCAAGTTCTCTTTAAAGGTACGCATGAACTCGATGCCTCCGCCGGAAACGATAAAGGTCTTGAAGCCGTTCGAGCGCAAGTAAGCGAGTATTTCGACCGTCGGCTGGCAGGCCATCTCGCCGCGCCAAAGTGCGGCTCGGTGGCCGGGTCGCCAAGCTCGTCGTAATGTTTCAAAACTCGCCCGAGCAAAGCTTAGTGGAATCCGAGAGGTTTGCTAACTGTCACTTTTGACAGGTGAATAGATTTTGGCGGGTTCATCGCGCTGTGGATCACGGGCACAACACTCAACGTTTCGTCGATGATCGGCCTATTGATCCTGTCGGTATCAGGTTTGGCGACTTGCCTAGCCTCTTTCTCTGTACAATGTTGTTGTAATCGAGACCCATAAGTGATAACTTTTCGCTGAATTATCGCTGTTCGTCCGTGGCCGACAGAGCCATGAGTCTTTAGTGTGGGTCAGGATCTTCAACCCTCTTGGCCGCTCTAAAATGGTTAGCCGAAACTTACCCACTTTTCCTTCTGTCTCACGGATTCCTTAATACGCGCTTTCATTGGTTCAGATATCCCCTCGTGAACTGTTCCTCTAATTTTGGCGTGCTCAGGATTTTAAGCGAGTTTGTACCCGTCATTTAATCTTGACTCTGAAACGCTTTGTTGAGGTGGACCATCCTTAATTCCTAGACCAAAAGCTTACATGATTATGGACAAAGTGCTTATAACATTTCCAGAACAGATCAATACCCGCACCTTTGAAAAGATCCTCTCTCAGTATTTATCCGAGACCAGGAGCAAGAAGACACAGGCCGTCATTTTTGATTTCAGCAAAGTTCAGTGGTGTGACCTGTTTGAACTTTCGCTGCTGATCATTTGGATTGATGATTTGAAGGAGCGTCTTAAACATATTGAATTTATCTACCCTCGTTGCGAAGCTATAGGCTCCGAGACACATCTCTCAAAACAAAATAATGTATTAAAACGCAAAAACGTTTGCTCATACCTTAATCGATGGGATTTTGATGTTTTTCTTAGAAGCAGGTCAGTAGAGATCATAGGGCATGAGCAAAATTATCCTTATTGGCCGGCCGAGCCCGAGCAGGATTCTATTCTTCCGGTAAGACTGTTTGAGGGGGAGAGAGATTTCAAAGCTTTCATATCTAATTTAGAGGATGGCAAGCAGTTCGAACTTCTTTTCAAGGATACCCTCTCATTATCAGTAATAGGCAATGGTGGTATTCGGGATACTATCATGAACGAGATTGGACAGAACATCTATGACCACGCGAAAGGAAGATGCGGCTTTATAACCATTGGGACAATACCTCCTCTGGAGCACACTAATATCGCGTCAGCAAGGTATTCACATTCTTCAGTGCTCGAAAAAAACTTTTTCAGGAGTTTAGGAAAAAGCGGTTATCTGCAGCTTGTCATTGCTGATCGCGGCCCCGGCATAGCGAATCGACGCCTCAAAAGCATCTACATGGATGACCCACGTGTGTCAACATCTGACAAACGGGATCCGCTCGAAAGTAAAATTGTTGATTACGCCTTCGAATTCGATACAACCAGCAAGTCAAAGGACTTATTAGGATTCCTTGAGGAAGAAGATCCTGGGAGAGGTCTTTATTGGGTCAGGGAGGTTGTCTTAAAGAATAAGGGCTTACTGAGCGTGAGAAGCGGGGCTTCGATAATCAGATATGATTTCCTAAACGGCCAAGATAAACACTCATACAAGAGTAATTCGGATGACTCTGAATTGAAACACCTTGCCAGGCTCGGTGGGACACAGATCAAAATCTATTTCCCTCTCAATCCTGAGCTTACAATCCAGCAACAAGTTCAACACGCGTTCCACCCTTCCCCCATAATCACCGTGCCTGCTATTCAAAGCAGTTACGAGATATTAGAGGTTCACAAGTATTTCATTGATGGGTCATGGAGCAGCGAGAGCACAACCCAGCTGCTAAACGATTTTCCCAAAGGGCCTCGAACCCAGCCAGCCTTGAGAATAGTAATTCTGGATTTTGCCAATACTGCATGGGGTAAGGATGAGTTGTTCCCCCTTCTCGTCAACCTGGCGAAGATGCAGCATGATGGTCTGGTTGTTGTGGGCTGTAACACCGAGCACATCCCGCAGATTTTTGATATCGCGTCTGATGTATTAGCTCAAAGAATTCAACAGCACCCAATAAAGCTCAAGCCTATCCTCTTTATTAGGGACGCCGGGTTTGAAGTAATCGGCCTGCCTGCCGCAGATAGGGATACTCTTGACTCTGTTTCCTCTGCTGGTGAACGGAAAAACTCTACCAAGAGTTATCCAAGCTCAGTTTATGAAGATTTCGCGTCTCGCTACGATAATTTGTTCCGCTTCGATGTCAATAGCGGGGAATTAAACTTAAAACTAGATGTCCAAGACATCAGGTCGCGAGTCGTGCAGTCTTACATTGACTCGCTAGCACAGATAATCCTTAATGAGAGTAACGGAATTTTCCACCCAGGCCAGTTCGTCATACCCTCGAATATTTACGTCGAAGGTTACTTCCGAATAAACACCCTGCTGACTTATGACGAATATTACCGAAGGGTTTTGTTCATTCTACTGAATTCTTTACTTACATTGGATGTCACTCCTGATTGTATCCTGACATTTTCGAACGATCTGACTGAATTAAGCGAAGAGATAGCAGGTAGATTAAGTTCCATACATAATCGCAACATCGAACACGTCAACCTTAAAAACGCAAGGGATAAGTCCTCTGCTGCTCGCATCGCATTTACTAGGCTCAATTCCAAAAAGATAGTCATACTGAACAGCGTGATTGGCACAGCCGTCTCGCTAGAATCAGTCTTGGATGTCTTTCAAGAACCGAACTTTCACATTTCAGTTCAAAAAATCCTGACTATTGTAGACGCCAGAGATAAAGAGAAGATAAAAGGAAGTGAGACCGAGGTAGTCCAAGATCATTACGAATATCGGGGGAATATTTACGGCTTGGAGAGCATTCTATCGAATCCTCTCAGATTTTATAATACCAAGCCGGCCCACTGGCGGAATGAAAATATACGCAGGATCGATCCAAAGACTAATGCCCCCGATCCTGTCAGGCCTCAACCTGCGACGGAACCACTCTGGCATCCGGCTGACGGATTTTTCTTGAATAATATAGTTCGCAATGCAAAAGCCTTAAAGATTGACCACTACACCCGCCGCCGCCGTCACTACATTTACTTCTTCGATATGGTGAAAATAGCTGACAGCGTCGGCCCGGAAATCGCCGATAAGATTGAGAAAGACATAAGTGATTTGCCCGAAGACAGCCAGATTACATACGTATTCTACGATGAAGCTAGCAGGGGCGCGGAAAACGTCGCGGGTAATATTTCCCTAAAATTCCCTCATTCTCAGCCATATTCTGTGCAGTCCTTTATGAAGACCAGGAGTCTAATCAGGAGTAGCGTTGAAGGAAAGGACGTGATCATTTACGTGAATTCCGTGGCAAGCGGCACCAAGCTTCAACAACTGATTTATCAGATTGCAGAGCACGAGCCTAAGCCGCGCCGTATCTTTTCATATGCAGTAATACATAGACGCGAATCCGACTCCGTGCCTTTCTACCAAAGGATTGACCTTTTCTCCGGAGTCGAATTGAGGACCCGGTATTTCGTAGAGTTGGAACTTCCTGCCCATAGCGTATGGGACTGTCCTGCTTGTAATTACCGCGTTCTACTTCGCGAGTTGCGAGAATCTTTTAGCGACGACACTACGCTCGCGGCCTTTCTTGATGAGGAGATAGAGGCACTGAAAAGCACTCCCGTCGAGATTGAGAGCGAACTCCACACTGCGTCCGATACCGAAGCCGAAGAATTGATATCACAAGCGATATTGCGACGCCAACTAGGAGAAGGAAAAACTGTTCTTCAGGCACGCTTTCCGATTAAGGATACTGTCAAAGACTATTTACAGGATAAGGCTAACCTGTTGTATGTCGATCAGGTATTGAGATTGTTGGAAGTTATAGCTAAGGAGGTGCTGCTCTTTAAGACATATGATGAGCTATTTTACCCGGAACTCCGCAACCACCTTGCAGAGGCTTGTATTGCGTTGCTGCAGAAACCGGCGGACGAGTATCAACGGGAAAGGGCTGCGATCGTTGTTCTCGGCCATCTCAAACCTGATTCGCTTGTAGACAATTTAATTCCGATTTTGAAGGGGACTACACAAAATATCACCTTCCTCTATTACTTGTTTATCGAATTGATGCGGTTGATTAAGGAAGCTGGCGAAGATCAGGAGCATAGACCGCAATTATCAAGGATCGCAGCCGCGCTGGACCTGTGCCAAGAAGCTCTAGAGGACGATAATCCGTTTGTCACATTGAGCGTCGAAAAAGTCACGGCACTTCAGCACCTATTGAACTATACCCGCAGGAGACTGAGGATTGATACCTACCGCGATAAGGCGACCCAAGCATCATGGGAGTCCGCGGTCGCAACCCTCTGGACAGCTTTCGTCAATCAACCGGGTCATGTGCATCCGAAACTAATACAGGGGTTTTCGCATGTTTTGGACATCATGGATGTGGAGAGTTTTAGGCATATCTATGAAACATTTTACGCTGGTGAAGGTAATTTCGCACAGACTGTCGAAGAGGTCATTCCCCTCTTCGATATTTTCGCCACACGCCTTAGACCGAACATCAGAAAAAATCTGCTCTACTTTCTGTCTACTGGGAAAGGTACGTTCTCGGACGACTACAAGCTTCTGGACGACAGCCTGAGTGCTTTAGCGACACTGGACACCCAGCAAAGGCTATCGGAGGAAGATGTGGATACGATCTTCTGGAAGAACCCTGAAGTGCGCTCAGCCAAAGAGAGGCTTAACAATTACGCATTCAAAGAGGATAGTAGTCTTATTCGGAATACTCTCATTGAGAAGTTCTCAGATGTGACCGAGGTAATTGAGGATACGCTGAGGGCTTGGCGGAAGCGTTTCGAAGAAGTGGGTATTGAGATACAGACCTCTTTTAGACAATCGGAAGTGTTCGCGCCACCCACCGTCCTTAAAGACGTTCTCGACAACCTGCTTAAAAATGTCTACGAGCATGCGTTCGATCCGGACAGCACGTTGAAAGTCATCAATCTTTCTGTTGACCATCAGATAGAACAGGTAGCGATCATGATAGGTGATACTGGGAGAGGGATCTCCCCCGAGGATATTAAAAACAGGCCTAATGGAGGCTTTAAGAAGTCTGAGAAGCTATTGGGACTGTACGGCGGCAATATTAGAATCATCCCAAGGGAGCAGGCTGATTTACAAGAGCTTAACACTATAGTGGTAATAACCCTTCGATCGAAGGAGGTAATCTTGTCATGGAGAAGCGTTTAATCATCATAGACGATGACTTAGACATGGTGAAGATGTTGCGCGTCTTGTTGACTAAGTGGGGATTGGACTATGAAGTAGTCTCGAACAGCCAATTCCGTAAGCCCGCAGACGATTCTGATGAAGCTAGAGAGGAGTTTTGTTATGGCATAGTTCAGATGGTCAATGAACAACTGAACGCCGAGACAGAAGCAGTCCTTCTGGATGTTCTTTTCGAACATGCTGACGGAGGCCCCGAGAGCGCCGAGCCATTGGGCTATACGTTAGGCAAAAAAATAAGGAAGCATTTCCCGCAGATTCCAATCATTCTGTTTACAATTAGGGGTGAGCAGCAAGACATCAAAGACGCATCTTCTTTCTTTAATTACGACGGATACATCATCAAGAGCGAATTCAAGCTTTGGGGAGACTCTACAAATTTTGAATCAGCCTTATTCAAAGCCAAAAGGAAACGCGAGGCTGTGCTCGAGGAATGTGAAGATATTTTTAAGGGTAACAAGTCAGCAACCCCCGCGAAACCGAGGGTTTTTGTCGGGTCTTCAGTGGAAGGAATAGACTATGCCTACGCGATTCACGAAAATCTTGGGCACAAGCATGTCGAAGTCACGGTTTGGGATCAGGATATCTTTAGGCCGTCGAGTAACACTCTTGACGATCTAATTCGAAATCTCCATGACTTTGAATTCGGTATTTTCGTTTTCTCACCGGATGATACTGTGAGCATTCGAGGCAGTGAGTACTCAGCCGTAAGAGATAACTTGATCTTTGAACTGGGTTTGTTTATCGGAAGACTGGGGAAAGAACGTAGCTTTTTTGTAGTCCCTGGAGGGCATACAGATTTACATTTGCCTACCGATCTCCTTGGTGTCACGCCTGTCACTTTCGATCCTGTGAGATCTGACAAAAACTATAGAGCCGCTCTTGGTCCAGCATGTAACCAGATAAGGAAAGCTATCTTAGCATTATCCGCACCCCCGACTTCTTGATGAAGTTTTTCTTTATATGTGCATGTCCATTGCTAAGAGGGCCATGATGGGATGTGGTTAGAGTCAGCTTCTAACATCCTGTAGTTGACGGAATACCGCCTCTTCGTTTAACTGAATCAGACTTAGCCTTACAATTATATCACTCCGTTAGAAAGGCTAATCCTCAGTGTCGCATAACAGTAATTATGTGCGAGTTGGAGTTAATTCACAGACCAATCCTCAGTCAGGTCATGTGATGAATCCTCGCTCGGAGGCTGAAGCCAAGCCAGGCGCAGTGAAGCAAATTTGTATGCAGCTTCGGCTTCAAATTTCTCTTTGTAAGTAGCTAACAGATTACCAGCACCGCATCGACCTTTCTTAAACACTTGCTCCATTGTCCGAACCTGCATTGCGGATTCGTAATAACGTATCTGAGCGCTTCCAAACTCTTCCTCAGCTTCCTCCAGCGTGCGCGGCTTACCTGAAGGATAGTACATTTATAGTCTGGTCATTCCCAAGCGGAAATTCCGCAGACGATGGAGCCAGCTATTCTGTTCATGAGAGTCGGCTTTGAGAGACGCTCCCGCCTCAATGACTGCCGAAAGCAGTTCCTCAAAGTTGTGTATCCTACTTAGATGGAGGCCGTTTAAGTACAGGGTCGGGGTGCCTGTCACCCCCTCTTGGTAAAGCGCTGCCTTGAAATCTTCTTCCACCTTGCCTCTGTAATCGCCCTTATCCATCTCTCTTTCGTATCTCTCCATATCAAGCCCGACCTTCCGAGCCAGGCGCGAGAGGCATTTATCGTCGAGCGTCTGCTCCTGTTCAAACAGCGCGTTGTGCATCTCCCAGAAACGGCCCTGCGCACTGGCCGCTTCGACCGCTTCTGCCGCCCTCGCCGCGTGCGGGTGCAGGTTATTGATGGGGAAGTGTCGGTAGACGAAACACAGCCCTTCGGTGCGCTTCAAAATCTCCTGTATGAGAGGATGCAGCTCGCGGCAGTAGGGGCACTCGTAATCGCCGTATTCGACGAGGGTGGCGGCGGCTGACTTAAGACCCAGTGTATGGTCGCTTTCATCAACTGGCCGTGCGAGTCTAATGATCTCATGTTCGTCATTCATAAAGTTGTTCTTTTGAAGCTTAAGAACATTTTCCCCGCTATACAATCTGAGAGTTGAGCACTCATTGCTTCTGCCATGGATTCCTGGCAGGTGCGAGCCGTAGTCTCACAGCCATCTTCACCAGGTCGGCGAGAGAGTCAGCCTTCATCTTTTGCATCACCTTGCCTCGATGCGCCTTCACTGTAATCTCGCTGATCCCGAGCTTAGAACCGACCTGTTTATTCAACAGGCCAGCGACCACCAACGCCATAACCTCACGTTCGCGAGAGGTGAGTGATGCGTAACAGTCGCGAAGCGCCTGTATCTCCCCCTCACGACCAAGGGCCGCGCGGCTTCGCTCAATGGCGTGCTGGATGGCGCTCAAGAGCACGTCGTCGTCGAACGGCTTCGTCAGGAACTCTACAGCTCCAGCCTTCATCGCCTGAACCGTCATCGGAATGTCTCCGTGACCAGTGATGAAGATGATCGGCATGTCCCTCCGGTCGCTGGCGATGAGCTTCTGCAACTCCAGACCATCGAGATCGGGAAGAGAAACGTCAAGTATCAGGCAGTTCGGAACTGAAACTCGTGGGTGGGCGAGGAAATCTTCTGCGGAGGCGAAGAGTTCTGGTTGCCAGCCTGCGAAACTGATCAGTAACTCAAGCGATTCGCGTACGGAGATGTCGTCGTCAACGACGAAAACGATTGGCCTATCGTCCGACATAGCCCAGAAATCTTATCGAATCCGTGTAAACTCTATGTTAACGACGGCGACATGGATCAGCCCACTCGAAGCGCCGTGTTAAGCGCCTCAAGCAGCACCGTCTCGCTGAACGGCTTGAACAGGCACTCCACCGCACCATGTTCAATCAGTCGCGAGCGGACAGTCTCATCTCTTTGAGCCGTGATGAAGACGATTGGAATCTCCTGCCGGCGCCTCTTCAATTCCTGCTGAAGGTCGGGGCCACTCATTCCCGGCATGGTAATGTCGAGAAGCAGGCATCTGGTCTGCTCGATGAAATCAGACGCGAGGAACTCTTCCGCCGACGAGAATGCATGAGCTGCAAAACCGAATTCTCTCAGCAAGTCGGGTAGCGACTCGCGCACGGATTCGTCGTCATCAACGATCGACACAAGTAAATGTTCGATGGCACTCTTTTCCTGGAATCGCTCCATAACTGAAGAATGCGCCACTCCCCTGGGGGTTGTCTATTATACTTAGGTGTTGGTATCCCGCAGCGTCCGAAACCATACATATCAGATTGAGGGGGTCGTCGGCGTGCAGTCAAACCACCGGCCCGCAAGGAATAGAAAATGAAAATGTGGCGCCTGGACCATCATTCGACGTTGCCCATAGTTGTCCATGATGACTCTCGATGATTGAGCGACTGACGGAGAGGCCGATCCCCATACCGTCATCCTTTGTTGTGTAGAATGCCTGGAAAAGCCTGTCCGCGGCTTGAGGCTCGAAACCGACACCAGTGTCTTTCACGCTGAGGCGCACTCGGTCCGCATCATCTCGTTCGGTTCTAATTAGTAAATCCCTCGGATGGTCGTTGACGGTGTTCATCGCGTCTGAAGCATTCCGAATCAGGTTTAGAATGACCTGCTGAAGCTGAACGCGGTCGCCTGAGACGGGAGGAAGATCGTCAGATAGTTCCGTCCGCAGAATTATACGGCTTCCCTGAAGCTCGCTTAACGATAGCGCGATCACCTCTCGTGTCGCCTCATTTAAGTCCACCGATTCGTTCGCGGCGTCCTTCTTGCCGAAGAGCGCTCGTAACCGTGTAATCACCTCAGAAGCGCGATTGCCGTCGCGAATCGTGCGCCGCGTGGTTTCACGCGCGCCGTCGACGTTCGGGGGATCGGCGTTCAGCATCCGCTGGCAGGTGCTGGCATTGGTGATGATGCCCGATAGCGGCTGGTTGACTTCGTGAGCGATGGACGCCGTCAAGGCCCCTAGCGTGGCCACCCTTGCCACGTGCGCGAGTTCCGAGCGCAGCTTGCCGAGAGCCTCTTCCGAGAGCCGGCGTTCCGTCACGTCCTGAACCGCCGCGATGTATTCCAGTTCGCCATCCTGATCACGGGTCGCATGAGCAACGGCATGCAGATACTTGATCGTGCGGTCAGGCATCAACAGGCGATACTGCCATTCAAAGTCGTCGCCGCCGTTTCGTGCCTGTTCGACCATTTTCTCGTATAAGGTGAGGTCTTCCGGATGGACTCGGGTACGGATCAGTTCGAGCGTCACGGGCATGCCCGTCTCAAGCTCGTAGATGCGATAGAGCTGCTCTGACCATGTGATTCCGTCTGTCGCCAGACGCCAGGAAAAGCTGCCGATTGAACTAAGATGTTGGGCTTCGGCAAGGAACGCCTCGCTGCGACGCAAGTCTTCCTCGGCAAGTTTTCGGGGCGTGACATCGGAGGTGAATCCGACCATGCGAAATGGTTTACCCTGCGCATCGAAAAACATCTGACCATTGGTCGCCAGCCAGTGAAATGTTCCGTCGGGCCAGACGACGCGAAACTCCACCACTACCTCTCCAGTTTCATGGGCGTGCTCGATGGCTTTGAGAAGGACGGGCCAGTCCGCCGCGTAGATCAGCTTTTTCCAGCTCTGATACGTCCCGTCGAAGCTGCCGGGCGGCAGCCCGTACAAGGCCTCCTGTTCGGGTGACCAGACATTGACCTCTTGCTGGATGTGCCAATCGAAAGCCATCGCGCGGGCCGCCTTCTGCGCCAGGTCGAGCAGCTCCTGCTTGGTCTGCAACCTCTCGACCGCACGCTTGCGCTCCGTGATGTCCTCATGGATGGCTATGATAAATCGAGGCAGGCCCGCGGAGTCCCTCAACAGTGTGAAAATCACATTCGCCCACACGGAGCTGCCGTCTCGAAGGATGAAATGTTTTTCCTGGCGTAGACTGTCACGCCTTCCTTCGCATAGCTCTCGAAACGCGGCGGCATCGGCTTCGCGGTCGTCACGAGCGGTTATCTCGTCGTACGTCTCAAGGAAGCCAAGCTTTTCCTGACTGAGGCCGAGCATTGTTTGGAGCGCGCGGTTGTTTTGGATCGGCGTACTGGGCTGCTGCAAATCAGCAAGGGCGATACCAGTGCCCGCCTCGTCAAAAATTGCCCTGAAACGCTGCTCGCCTTCGCTCTGCATTGACTGCTGAGCACGCAGTTCTTCGATGGTACGGTCGCGCTGAGCTATAGCCCGCCTGCGGTCTTCAATATCCGTGCTCACTCCATACCATTTGACGATCTCTCCCGCCATATCGCGCAACGGGCTGACACAGACATGGAACCAGCGATAATCCCCATCGAAGCGCCGCAGGCGTGCTTCCATTTCACCGGACTCGCCGGAAGCCATAATGGATTGCAAGCCGACGAGCAATACAGGCAGGTCTTCGGGGTGGACAGCAGCCTGCCACCCCCAACCGCAGGCTTCCTCAAGGCTCAGGCCGGTGTATTCGCACCAGCGTTGATTGAGGAAGTCGATCTGCCCGCCAAGGAGCGCCGTCCATACCAACACAGGCAGCGCATTCAGAACACGGATAAGGTCATCCTCCATAGTGGCCCTTTCTTCGCGGCAGACGATAAGAGGAGGAGTTTTTTAGAGACCGTTCACTGTGCGCAGGCGTTGGTCCGAAGCTCGAGGGGCTCACTCTGCCGGGCGGTTGTTGAATCGATTCCTATCTGGGCCAACCGTTGCAGGTGGTAGCAACGTTCATCCGAACTGCCGACGTGAACAGCCTTGTCGACACACTCGAACCCATCCTTGATGATATGTGAGAGAATGATGCCCCACCTATGCGCGAATGTCCATAGCGTTGATAAAAACGGAAGTGCTAAGGCCACTTATCGTACCGACTAATACGAAGGTATCGACCGATACCTTCGTCTAATAGACTAATCGGCTTACTGGGAGTGTAATGCTCCAGCACGCATGAAAAATCGTCGTTCGCCTGAAAGGAGTGACAACAATGACTCAGAAATTTGTGAGTTACAGTCCGGACGTTGAACAGGAGGAGCCCGATTTCGAGCGGACCCTGCGGCAGGTCCTCGATGACATGAAACAGCACATGCGCGGCTCGCTCAAAACCGAGGGGATCGGGCTTGTGGTGCGCAACGCCCATGCCAAGGGTTACGGTCTGGCCCGGGGGGAAGTTGAAATCCTCAGTGGGATGCCGAACGAATATGCGCAGGGCATCTACGCCAAACCGGGACGCCACGAAGCCATGGTTCGTTTCTCAAACGGGACCAATCACGTTGGCGCGGATCGGTTCATAGGACCGATCACCGGCATCGGCCTGAAGATTTTCGGAATCGAGGGGAAAACTCTTCTGGAAGATGAGCCGAACAGTCACACCTTCGACTATGCGCTGATCAACCACCCGGTCTTCTTCGCCAACACGGTCGCGCATTATGTGTTCATTCAGTCTTTGTTTGCCAACCTTGACCTAGCGCCGCCAGCGAACCTTACGCCGGAGGAAAGGCAGGCGGAACTTCACCGCGTTCTCTACAACTTTGTGACGGGCAAGGGCACGCTGCCTCCGGAACAGTGGGCCTGGGAGGAACTCGGCGCTTTCCTGCGTCTCTCGCAAACCAAGCCCGTGAATCTCCTCCTCTCGACGTATTGGACGATGGGTGCGGTGCGGCATGGCGACTACGTCGCAAAGGTTCGTGTGGCCCCGGTTCAATCGTTCGCCGACCGCGTTGAACAGCGGGCTCTCGATCTCACTTCTGCCGATCAAGTCTTCCGGCCGGCGCTGGTGGCGGAACTGCGCGAGCGACCCTATGAGTTCGACGTTCAGGTCCAGCTCAGCACGGATCTGGTTCAAATGCCCGTTGAGAAAACGACAGTGGTTTGGCCCGAGAGCCTCTCGCCGTATGTGACCGTCGCGAAATTGCGGCTGCCGCAACAGGATATTGGCGGGGAAGACAATTTCGAGAAGATGGACAAGACGTCGATGACCGCCTGGCGCGTTACAGACCAGCACCGTCCGCTCGGCAGCATCATGCGTTCGCGCAAGGAGGTCTACAGGCAATCATCCATCCTGCGCCACCAAACAAACCACCAGGAGCGGAAAGAGCCGAAGAACCTGGCTGAAGTGTTCGGGGAGCAGATGGCGGCCGCCCAGTAGAGTTGAGCGCGCATAGCTGGATCCGTAGGCGAAACTATCAATCACTAGTTGAAAGGAGCACACAGCAATGCAAACGCAAACACAGATAGAACAGGACCGGCTCGTCGAGCAGAAGATCCAGAAGGTGAAGGAGCTTTATGCCGACGCGATGGGTCTCACCGAAGTGGACATTCTGGGGTTCTCGCTTGGCGGGATGGTGGCGCAGGAAATCGCGCTTGAACGTCCGTCGCTCGTAAGGAGGATGCTGCTGGTTGCCACCGCTCCTGAGGGCGGCTAGGATATCATGCATCTTGAGAAGCCGGAGCTCCAGCAGATCTTAAACGATCCCAATCTTCAAGGACTGCAAGTGCTGGTGAAGCTCTTTTTTACATCGAGCGCATCGAGTCAAGCGGCCGGGCAAGCCTTCGTGTCGCGGCTCGCCGAACGCAAGGACTGGGAACCTGTATCTGGCCCCGAGGTGGCGCAGGCGCAGATCGAGGCCTTCCGCGCCTGGGAACGCTTCGAAGACGAGCGTTTTGAGAAACTCCGGCGCATCACGCAGCCGTGCCTGGTGGTGAACGGGGTCTTCGACAACATGATTCCTGTCAGGAATTCATACTTTCTCGCCGAACATCTGCCGAGCGCCATGCTGTTGACATATCCGGATGCGGGACATGGGTCGCTATTTCAATTTCATGAGTCTTTCGTGAAACAGGCTTCGCTGTTCCTTGATTCCGAAGTGTTCTGACTCCCGCTGCAAGAGAGCGGACGCCCGAAGCAGGTAAGGCTGCCAAGTTGACTATCGCAATGAATACATAGAACTTTCTATTTTTGGTAAAGGGATTAGAAGGAGAAAAACAATATGGCAAATCTGAAGGATGAAAGCGGCGGGAACAACGCTAACGTCGCAAGTCTCGACATGAAGCTCGAAGCAATTGTCATCCCCGTCTCGGATGTGGAACGTGCGCAGGAGTTCTATAGGAGGCTCGGGTGGAGGCAGGACGTCACACCGCCCGGCTCCGGCGTGTTCCAGTTCACACCGCATGGCTCTGCATGCTCGGTGCAATTCGGCGCGAACCTCACCACGGCTGCGCCCGGTTCAGCCCAGAGAACCTACTTGATCGTCTCCGACATCAAGGCTGCTCGTGACGCGCTGCTCGCAGCTGGCGTCGAGGTAAGCGAGGTCTTCCACTTCGGCCCGGAAGGCCCGGTCGGCGGCCCGGATCCAGAGCATCGCACCTACAGCTCGTTTGCCTCGTTCAGCGATCCTGACGGCAACAGTTGGCTGTTGCAGGAGATCACGACCCGTCTCCTTGGGCGCATCGACTCCGGCGTGACTTCGTTCGGCTCCGCAAGCGACCTGGCGAGCGCGCTCCGGCGTGCGGAGGCCGCACACGGCGAGCATGAGAAGCGCACCGGGGGGCAGCGCGACGCGAACTGGCCTGCCTGGTACGCCGAGTACATGGCGGCGGAGCAGGCCGGGACTCAGCTGCCGCAATAACGACAACGACGTCATCGTCATCGGACGCGGCTCGCCTCGGCGCGCACAGTATTGGTGCGTTGGCGGGAGCTTTTCACCTAATTGACGCTCGCATTCAACAAAGTGGACTTCGATTCAGATGAACGCATAGGAGGTAAGTGATCGCCGCTCTCGAAAACATGGGAATAAGTGCGCAACAGAGAGCTTCGTGAAGTAGGGAGCTGATGAAACTAAATGGACAGACGACGAAATTTGTTAATCGGAATTGTTGTGGGCATCGTTGTTGTAGCAGCAACGATCTACGCTACGGGTTTCACAAAGCAATTGCTGGGACCCTTTCGCAGCAAGACCGCTGAATATAAAAGTTCGGAATCCAGTGCTGCTCCGGAGCTGGCTGCGGGTGACTGGATAAACTCAGAACCGCTAAAGCTCAAGGAGCTGCGCGGTCGCGTGGTGCTCATCGAGTTCTGGACTTTCGGTTGCTATAACTGTCGTAACACGTTGTCCTTCATCAAAGGCTGGGATGAGCGTTACCGCGCGCAAGGCCTCACCGTCATTGGTGTGCACTCACCTGAGTTTGATGATGAAAGAAAAATCGAAACCCTTCGCCGCGAAGTTGCTTCACTGGGGATTAAGTACCCGGTAGTCTCGGATAACGACTACAAAACATGGGACGCTTATAACGTCGTAGGGTGGCCCACCACCTTCCTGTTAGATAAACAAGGACGAATTCGATGGAGGCACGTCGGTGAGGGGAATTATGCCGAGGCCGAGCGACTGATTCAGAACCTGCTCGCAGAAAAAGAAACATAGTCTGAAGATCGTAATGATGAACATGGACGAAATGGTAGACGCCGCAATCAACGGAAATAAAATGTCGGAAGAAATAAATCAGAATCGCCGACGCTTTCTTGGCACTGCGGCTATGACCATCGCTGCTGCCCGGCTTGGTATGATCGGTTCGGCGAAAGCTCAGTCTGGTGAGATAAAACCGGCGGGTGCGACCACGATTAAGCCGGGCACAAACAGATCGTTTGGCCCGCTGAAGCAGATCGATGCCGGCGTCCTGAACGTCGGCTATGCTGAAGCTGGCCCTGCCAATAGTCCTGCGGTCATTCTGCTGCACGGCTGGCCCTACGACATACACACCTACGTCGATGTCGCTCCTTTGTTGGCATCGAAGGGCTATCGGGTGATCGTCCCCTTTCTGCGTGGCTACGGGACGACACGCTTTCTTTCCAGTGACACGTTCCGCAACGGCCAACCATCGGCACTTGCCTTCGACATCATCGCCTTGATGGATGCCCTCAAGATCAAGAAAGCGACCTTCGCCGGTTGTGATTGGGGAGCGCGAACGGCCTGCATCATCGCGGCGCTCTGGCCAGAGCGCTGCAAGGCGCTCGTCTCTGTGAGCGGTTATCTGATCAGCAGCCAGGAAGCTGGCAAGATACCATTGCCGCCAAAAGCTGAACTCCAATGGTGGTATCAATATTACTTTGCCACGGAGCGCGGCTGCGCAGGTTACGACAAATACCGGCGCGACTTTGCGAAACTCATCTGGCAGATCGCTTCGCCGAGATGGAATTTCGATGACGCCACCTTTGAGCGCAGCGCGGCGTCTTTCGACAACCCGGATCACGTCCAGATCGTGGTCCATAATTATCGTTGGCGGCTCGGACTGGCCGAAGGCGAGTCAAAGTATGACGAGCTTGAAAAGCGGCTGGCCGCAGCTCCGATCATCACCGTTCCGACCATTACCCTTGAAGGCGACGCCAATGGTGCGCCGCATCCAGACGCCAGCTCCTATGCCAGGAAATTTTCGGGCAAATATTCGCACCGGGTGATCAGTGGCGGGATCGGGCACAATCTGCCGCAGGAAGCCCCACAGGATTTTGCCAGGGCTGTTGTCGAAGCGGATAGTTATTGATCGGCGTTGCCATTGATCAAGCTGTCCAGAGTTATCAACGGCGCTTCGGACGGAGCGCTTCCACTTCAATCACCAGGCACAGGCTGCCTCGGTAAAGTAGATAAGGAGAATTCAGAAATGCCATACGTAACTGTAGGTCAGGAAAACTCAGGCAACATAGACATCTACTACAAGGATTGGGGAGAGGGTCAACCCATCGTCTTCAGCCACGGCTGGCCGCTCTCTTCGGATGCCTTCGAAGACCAGATGTTCTTTCTGGCAGAGCGCGGCTATCGCTGTATCGCGCATGACCGCCGCGGACATGGCCGCTCATCCCAGCCCTGGACTGGTAACGATATGGACACCTACGCCGACGACCTGGCAAAGCTCGTCGAAGCGCTTGATCTGAGAGACGCAATCCATGTAGGCCATTCGACCGGTGGAGGCGAAGTCGCGCGCTACATCGGTCGCCATGGAACCGGTCGGGTCGCCAAGGCTATGCTGATCGGCGCTGTCCCTCCGCTCATGTTAAAGACGGAAGCAAATCCGGGCGGCACGCCGATAGAAGCCTTCGACCAGATACGCGCCGGCGTGCTCGCTGATCGTTCGCAGTTCTGGAAAGACCTGTCCATGTCCTTCTATGGTTTTAATAGAACAGGCGCCAAGGTCTCAGAGGGTTTGCGCGAGTCCTTCTGGCTTCAGGGGATGATGTGCGGTTTCCCCGGCTCATATTTCTGCATCAAGGCATTTTCCGAGACCGACCTGACGGAAGACCTGAAGAAGATAGATGTGCCGACTCTTATCATGCACGGGGATGACGACCAGATTGTGCCGATCGCAGACTCGGCGCTGCTCTCCTCGAAGATAGTTAAAGGCGCGACTCTGAAAGTTTATACGAGCGCTCCGCACGGTATGTGCTCGACGCACAAGGAGCAGGTGAACAATGATCTGCTGGCGTTCATCAAGGGCGAGCAATCAGCGGCGGTGTGATGACACTACGTGTGAACCGGCTCACCTTTAACTACTGGCCGCAAGTGTGCGCGCAAGGAGAAATAGTTATGCAACAGCGATTGGATTACAGCAAGGCCGCGCCCGGTTCGGTGCAGGCGATGTACAAGCTTGAGAAATTCGTCGAGGGGTCAGGGCTGGAACGTCAACTTCTCGAACTGGTCAAGACACGCGTGTCACAGATTAACGGTTGTGCCTTCTGCATAGACATGCACACGAAGGACGCGCGTGCGCTGGGCGAAAGCGAACAAAGGCTCTACGCCTTGAACGCCTGGCGCGAGACGCCGTTCTACACTGGGCGAGAGCGCGCGGCCCTTGCCTGGGCGGAAGCCATCACACTTATCTCCGCGACTCATGCGTCGGACGCGGAGTTCGAGGCCGCACGCGCAGAGTTCAGCGAAGAGGAGTTGGTCAAGCTGACGATGGCTATCATTACCATCAACGGCTGGAATCGTTTAGCCATCGCCTTCCGCTCGGAAGTGGGAACGTATCAGTCGAACCTGCACGGCAAATAAACAGGCCGGAGGGATTGAACTGCTACCGACGCCTAACGATTGAGAGAGGATAATCACATGAAGGCGAGATTGAGCAACAGGGCAGCCGTTTTAAGGTTCAGGCACGTCTCGTCTGCACTGATGCTGGCTTTAAGTTTCGGCGCGACCGTCTTTGCGCAAAGCAATAAATATCAGTCACAGACGGCGAATGTGAACGGCGTGAAGATTCATTACCTGAAAGCCGGGACGGGCAAGAGGCCGCTCGTCCTGATTCACGGTTTCGGCGACACTTCGCACATGTGGGTCCCGCTGTTCGATGAGTTCGGCAAGGACTTCACGATCATCGCGCCCGACATGCGTGGCCTCGGCGATTCCTCACGACCCGCCACGGGTTACGACAAGAAGACGCTCGCCGTTGACATTCACGAACTCGTTAAAAGTCTCGGCTATCAAAAAATCGATCTCGTCGGTCACGACATCGGCCTGATGGTCGCCTACGCTTACGCGGCGCAGTATCCGAATGAAGTGGAAAAACTGGCTCTGCTGGAAGCGCCGATTCCGGGTATCGGCGATGTCTGGGAAAAGATTTATACGACCCCAGCCCTCTGGCATTTTCATTTCGTCAACAGCCCCATCGCGCTCGAACTGGTCAAAGGGCGTGAGCGACTCTTCCTCGAACATTTCTGGCAGACGCTTTCACCGCACCCGGAAACATTTACGGAAGCTGACCGTCAGCTTTACGCCAAAGCGTACGCGCAGGAAGGCGCGATGCGCGCGGCGTTTGAGATGTTCAAGTTATTCAACACGCAGGACGCGGCGGACAACCGGCGATTCGCGGCCCTGAAATTACCGATGCCGGTTTTGACCATCGAAGGCGATAAGGCAATGGGCGGTGCATTGGAAATTCAGGCGAAACTGGTCGCTGATAATGTCACGTCAATCAAATTCGCCGACACCGGACACTGGCTGATGGAACAGCGCCCGGCGGAGACCAAAGCCGCGCTGAAGAAATATTTCAGTCCAGTTGAGTGCTCTTAACTTTACATAAAGATCAATGAGGGGCTTCCTCCTACGAGACAACTATATCTTCCGCGACAGATAATCATATCTTGCTAGTTTAGGCCCGTTTCGGGACAACCATAATTTCCGTTTCTAATCAGTTGTTTTGCAAGCATGACTATAAAGCTAAGGGATACAAAAGTTAGTGTCATCACCAATCCTACAAATGAAAGACGTTTTACGATCTTTAACTACCGAACTTCACTTTCTACAGATGCCTCTGTAACTCTTGACATTCAATCTTTACAGGAATATCGTGCCGGTGTCTTAAATTGCTTTATCTGCTGACGATAGCCTTACCTTCGTTAGCCGCCATAGCAAAAGCCTCGCGCTCCCAGTGTTTTACTGGCGAGTATAGCTACTATCTGCCACTCTAACTTCCGAATGCAATAGTAGCCTTAGCATCAACTCCAATAACTGTAGATATTTCATAAGCTGAAGGCGAGGGTACCAGCATGAAACCAAGAGTTTACATCCCAATAATTATTGTAATTGTTTTAGCTATCGGTTTCGTTGCGTATAGGTATATGCGTCCTGACCCGCAACCGAATCTTATAACGGTAACAGTAAATCAAGCGTTTGAGCATCCTCTGTACATAGCATTATATGTAGCCAAAGATGCTGGTTTCTTTGAGCGACAGGGGTTGAATGTTGATATTCAGACCGGTGGCGGTGATGCTCAAGCATTTGCGGCATTGACAAGTGGCAACGCGCAGTTTGCTCAGGGCGATCCGGCGTTCGTGGCAATCGCTAATGAACAAGGGTGGAACGGTCGTGTAGTTGCTATGGCTGTTGATCGTGTAGCTATATGGGGTGTGACTTTTGATAATTCTATCCAGCCGTTCACAGACCCTGCGGGGTTCAAAGGTAAAACTGTAACTACTTACCCGGAACCTAATACATCCTATGTCGTCCAGAAGCAACTTGCGCAGAAAGCTGGATTAACTATAGGTAAGGACGTAAACATTCTTCAAGTACCATTTGGCACTGAGATAGCTACACTTCAAAATAAGAGAGCAGACATCGCACAAACTATTGAACCTAATGTCTCTCAAGTTGAATTACAAGGGGGTAAGGTTGTGTTTTCCTATCCCGATGCTTGGGGGCCGCTTGCATTTACCGGCGTTATGACATCAAAGAAGTTGATTGATGAGCGTCCAGATGTAGTCCAAAAATTTGTAACTGCGTATGAGCAAGCTCTCCAATATATACAGTCAGATTTTGAAGGCACTGTTAAAATTGCTCAAAAACGATTACCCGACATCCCGCCCGATGTGGTCAGGAAGGCGTTAAGAAGATTAATTGATTCAGGCTGTATCCCTAAGCACGCAAAAGTTGATCCTGTATCTTGGCGAAAACTTTTGGAGATAAGAGTTGATGTTAAAGATCTTAAGGAAATGCCTAAGATCGATCTAATAGAAAACAGGTTTGCCGACCAATCATTAAGCGGAAGCAATTAGGATAAACCGAGTTAACGAGTGCGCTCGTAAAAGCATATCTCGCACGGGCGCTGGTCCTCTCCTCATTAAATCATATGAAACCGATAAACATAAATTATGCCTACAATGGTTTTTTGTATGCCCCTCTTTTTCTTGCATCTGAGCTTGGCCTATTCCCTAGAAATATGAACCTCGTATACCGTAACGGGGATATTCCAGCAATCCAATCCTTGTCTCTAAAGACGGAAAGTTCTGAAAACTGGTTCGCAGTATGCGATCCTTTTGCTAAAGATATAAGTAAAATCCAAGCTGAAATAGGTAGTGATCGAATATGCATCGTTGGCACCTTCATTGATAGATTGCCAGTATGGGTTTACAACAGTAATCCCGAATTCGAGCCTGTCGGCAGTGAGGAGGAGTTAGTAGACCAAGAGAACAAGTACCGAGTTGATCGCATTGTATGCTATGAGAAGTTCAACACTGGCTACTTAATCGGTGAACGACTGAGAAGAAAGTTCGATTTCCCTACATCTAAAATTATTGAGAGAAAATTCGGTGAGGAGTTTAATACGCAACCTGATCAAAGCGAACTTATTATTACTTCGGATGTTCTAAAGATAGTAGGTGAGTTGGATCGTAGAAACATCATTTTTAACTATCCTCAAAAAAGTCGGGAATTAAATCCATTTTTATTTACTGCGGTACTCACTTTAAGAAGCGTAATTGAGAATCATCTGTATTCGGTCCTGTCAATTTTAGCAGGGATTCGCACTGCCATATCGCTTCTCCATTCCGAATATGTTGATCCATCGCTAATTTCAAAGCTAGTAAATATTTATGGCACTGCTATACCGCAGCCTGCTGATGCACAAGCGGAAACTGTAAAAAACGCAGTGATGCTTTGCACACACGAAAATATATATGCAGAGGATTTTGATGTCAGTCGAGCGGAAACAGCCTACAATACGGCAAAAAATGAATGGAACAGACTTTTCCCAGATAGAAAATTCCCGGACATTGAAAAATGTAATGATCCGATTCCGGCATTATTACTGAAAAAAAACTGGCGGAGGGACAAAGGCTTGATTCAAATTTTTGCTAAGGAATTAAAACTAAAGCCGCAAATAACTAGGGAAGAATTATCATTATTTAACATTGGTGCTATATCTCTAGCATTTCTAATTTTTATTTGTTCTACATTTCTTATCGCTAATAACTTTCCCTTAATAACGACTTTGCCTGTCGAAAAAGAGGTCTATTTATGGTGGAATTTGGTAATGTATCCTGTTCAGCTAATTCTTCTTAGCTTAATCTTCCTTGATGCGCTCGTCCCGACAAATTTTATTCCAAGATGGACATATAGCCGCTATCGCCTATCTTGGTGTGTAGCAGCTATGTTTGCGCTTTTAGCATTTCAGACGGGTTTAATTGACATTAGTAGCAGATAAATCGAAAGGTGAGCATACAAGTTTACAACCTCTCGAAATCGTTCGGGCAATCTCTAGTAATTTCGGGGATGTCATTTAATATTCAAGACACTGAAATAATATCTATTGTAGGTCCAACTGGCTGTGGAAAAACGACGCTCTTAAACCTCCTAGTCAATCTTGAAATCCCAAGTTCGGGAACAATACTCATTAACCCTCCTAAACTTATCGGTTATATGATGCAGGAATCCGCCCTTCTTCCATGGAGGACGTTGGCCGAAAATGCGCTGCTCGGAACCGAAGTGGTTTTCGGCAAACATAAAAGAATGAACAGCAGGTCGGATCACTATTTTGCTGCTTTCGAGCTTGAACAGCATAAAAATAATTATCCCAATACATCTTCTGCAGGGATGAGGCAACGCGTTGCTTTGATTCGCACGCTGTTGATTGATCCCTCTATCGTTTTACTAGATGAGCCCTTCTCTAATCTTGATTTCGATATAAAGCTCAAAATTCAACGACATCTCATTAAGTATCATCATGAAAGCAAGGCAACGATGATTATCGTTACGCATGACATCGAAGATGCTATAGCCCTGTCAGATAGAGTCATGGTGTTTTCGGACAAGCCAGCTAAGGTCAAGATTGAAATTCCTATCGACCTTGGTTTAGCCAAACGCGACCCTGTTGAAGCCAGAAAAGCGCCTAAATTTAGAGATTATTTTGCTCAAATATGGGAAGAACTAAAATATTTAGAAGATGAAAGCCAATAAATTCGAGTACATCCATCTGTACCGGGTAGCACCCCTTCTCTTATTTCTTTTGGTGTGGGAACTTCTTGCCAGAAGAAGCAGGGAATTTGCCTACTTTTTTGGAATGCCAAGCAAAGTTGGTACCTACTTCATTTGGAAGACTATGGATCTATCTCTGCCGAACGATCTCGCCGTAACTTTTGTAGAGGTGTTAATCGGATTTATTTTGGGAAATGTGCTCGGCACAGTTATCGGCATCGGACTATGGTATTCCAAAACTGCTTTCACAATAGCAAGACCGTACATTATTGTTTTGGGTTCTGCGCCAATTTTCGCTTTAGCTCCTATTCTGGTTATTTGGTTTGGCACTGGTCTTTTTTTCAAAATAATGATAGCTACCCTTTCAACCATTTTCATTGCATTGTCACAGGCGTATACTGGAGCTTCCGAAGTTGGTAGCGAATACCTTCGTTTAATGCAATCCTTCGGTGCCACCAAACACCAAACGTTTCGCAAAGTTATAGCCCCTTCTGCCCTCGTTTGGGTAATTTCGGCTTTTAAGATCAACGTGGGGTTCGCCGTACTAGGAGCCTTTATCGGCGAGTATATTTCCTCAAATGAAGGACTTGGTCACCTGATTTTGGTAGCAAGCGGTCTAACTGATATGTCCCTCGTGCTTTGCGGTATTCTACTTCTCGCATGTATCGCTTTATTTCTAAATTATGTCGTGTCCGCGCTAGAATTCCCGCTTAAGCAGTTTATCGTCAATCACCTCTAACTATTTTCATCATCATGAGATCTATCAAAGAAACATACCGCCAGTTCCTTAATACAGATAGCGGTGCCAATTTGTACAATGGATTCAAGAGAATTCTTTACACTGAGGACGACTCACTCGTACAAACCCTTGATAACAGTATCTTGCAAAACTTCTCCTTGGTTAGAAAACGGAGCCTTCGAGTTTGCGATGTGGGTGGCGGGGATGGAAGACGTATAGTTCATATTTTGAAATACCTGAATACAAAATTTCAGAATTACTTCCATCTGGATTTTATTGAGCAATCAAAACAATACGTAAGCTCATTCGATACGACAAGTATCAGTTCATTTTGTGAGATTAGAAAATATCACACCTTATTCGAGAATGTTTCTCTTCCTGAAAAATACTACGATCTTGTCCTTCTGATTCACAGTATTTTTGCTTTTGAAAACGGTAGAGCCTTAGATAAAGTGCTAGCACTTCCAAGCGAGAACGGCAGAGTGGTCGTAGTATCTAATGCGGCTAACAGTTTCCTCGGCGGCCTCAAAACGCTAGTGGATGCAGGGTATGATGATCGGCGGTATGAAATAGACGCTCTACAACAAGACTTGGATAAGAGAAAAATTAAGTATCAATGTTTGACCTTTCAAACGAGATGGGCAGTGGATAATGCCTGCATCGATGAATGCCTTAATACAATTTTGCAATGGATTACTCTCGGCTCCTATGAGGCTTTTAGTGCGGAGAAGAAGCAGAGTCTAGATAGCTACATTCATCATAATGCCACTGTGTTTGAAGGCAGAACTTTTTTCACCGAAGACGAGATCGCATTAGTTATTCCATCTTTCTAAAACACAATTAATTAGGCTCTGATTTTATACGTGTCTTACGGGGTGGCAGCGATACTCTCGCTGCCCGAACTTTCGCGGCAAAACGAAGCCGCTTAAACAGAAATCATTGCGCCAGATAATTCAAAGATATGCATGCGATTCGCTCCGCTTTTACATTCAATCTCGGTCTTGCTACGCTTTTGTTAAACTCGCATGCAACTTCGAAACTTACAAAGTCATTAGGTTTCTGCGTATCAAAAACACCTGAAGTTCGTTTGGGGTACGAATGGAATAGGGCAGCCGTCTCGCTTCAAAATTTCGAACTCAGCCCCTCCAATGGCGGAGGATTTCTTCGGAGAGCCGAACCGCGAGTTTAGCTGTAGGCTCCGGGAGCCGAAACCCGGACTCCTCAGCAACGGCGAGGGCGAGGGAGAATCCTTTATAGAACGCCCAGTGCAGGTCATCCGAGGACGGGAAGGAATTGTCATACTCGTGCCGCTGGCTCATGATGATCTTGAGTTCGTCGTAGGAGCTATATCCCAAGCCCTTGCAGAGGGCATTGCGTACACGCTGGGTAGGGAGCCTCCCACCATCTGGGGCGATTAGATTGTTTGCTAGAGTCTTCTTACTGGTTTTGAGGAAGAATTCGGCTTGGCCTATGTTCCTGAAGAGTATGCGCATAGTATCACCTCCGGTATTTTGCTCAGATGCTATTTATGAGACCGCTTGTAGATTATTGTTTCTTGTTTTTCCTCTACTTATCTGCCAAGTAGACATCGCTAGCTCCCGCTGCTCCGCCAGCAGCCGCCTTTTTTAATTTAGAATTTCTACTCAACTGTCTTTCAGCTCTATTAATGTCCGCTTTTACCAGCGATAGACATAAGATTACTCATAGGGGCATCTCATATCAGCGATGCCTCCCTCCATATCTTTTCGACTCCATACCAGAGCGCCGTATATTCTCTTGTGACAAGCGACAGGTAACGCGTAGGAATCTTTCATCAATTACCCCTCCTTGGCGTTGCGAGTCGTAGTGCAATAGTTGAAGAAATCTCACAAGATGTCCCGGATAACCCCCGATCACCTCATGAATATATTTGACTTGTTCAACGTGCCTCTCATCGTTTCGGTCTAGCGTTCTGAAGTACGGGTGAAGTTCTGTCAGTATTTTCCAAGTCTCCTCTAACCCATGTCCCTCGAAATAAAACCAGTTAGAGGCAGCATTAAGAAGTGAAGGGATAGACTTTACCTTTATGGGTAAAGTCTCATCCCCAATAAAGACCAGTGAAAGTTTGTACCCGGAATGAGAGGCGATGTCGGCGACGAACATCATTGCGCGAATGGCGTCAGGTAATAAGAGATTTGCATCGTCCACGAGTACCATCTCAATGTTCTTCGCGTGTAATGCCTGAACCGCCACGGCGGCAAGCCCTTCCGAAGTTGACGTTAAATAAATCGGTCTATCTAGCGATTTGCGTATAGCCCCTTCATAAAGGCTCTTTATTGCCTTTTTCATTACATTGCCGTCAGCAGTTATTTCCCCGGCGTGATAATGCACGGCGTTAAGCGCTTCATGGGTGGGGTCGGCGAAAGCACCGCGAGATATTTTCTCTACTAGGTGTCGGGCAGTTACCGTCTTACCTATGCCTGATGGGCCGCACCAGATAGTTCCACCACTAGGGTGCAGGCCGACCGTCTTGTTAACAGCCTCTCTCATCATGGTGGTTTCAACTATTTTTCTCTGCATAGAAGCCATAAGCTATACCTCTCCTTTCATAAATCGATTCAAAACTACATTGACCACACTGATAATTCGTCCGGCTGGACTATCTGCTTGGCGAAATCTCTCACTCTGGCTTCCGGGTCATCTCTGGATCGCGACATGACGAATTCATGCCCCGCCTCCCCGTTCGCGAAAGCGTAAGCCCACAAGGCGGACATGCGGATTCCGTAATCTCGGTCAGTGATGGCTATGCGTTTGAGTAAGGTGTTTCCTTCATCAGACCAGAGGAAAGCAAGACATGAGACGGCAGCCAGCCGCCTATTGAAATCCTCTGAATCAAGGGCAGGGAAGACGAATCTTGGGTCTCTTAGCTGTCTCAACTCATTGCGAGCAAAATTGGCTTGAAGACGACACTCATATCCGCCCCATTGCCTTGCGATAAACAGCAGAGCGTCGGTTCGGTCGTACAGATATTCCACAGCGGAGGCCGGGATTTTGCTAAAGCGAGATTCAAAATTGGGATTAGGAAAGCGACGTATATCTCCATGAAGCAGACGGACGAGTACATTCGGCGTCTCTATCTTTTGTGCCCTTGTATAAAAAGGCTTAATGACCGGAAGAAGCTCCTCCGCCGTCCATCCGGGAATCGCTAGATCCACTTCGGCTGGAAGCCCGTAGTCATTGGTATATGATGAAAGTGCCTTTTCCGCGTCATCGTTGATTCTCCGTATAGTGTTCTGAAGAGTCTCAGCTTCGCTCCTCGTAAACACGTCAAGTTTGCCGTCTTCAAATAAGCGCCCAAGCTCATCTAAAAATGCTTTAGTTTGGGCAGCGACCAGCATGGCTCGGCCCACAGCGACACTTGCCAGAGAACAAGACGGTAGGGTCAGCAGATTCTCTTCCACGGACGCTGATTCCCATGACGATTCGATTTGGCGGAGCCGGACGTAGTTTTGCGCTTTGGGAAGAGTCTTGGTATCGTGATAATAATAAGCGACACCGTCTACCCGGCCTGCCCTTAACACGTGCCGCGTGACCCTCGGACGCCGCTCTTTATGGTTCCAATCAACCGTCTCTTTTGCGGCATCAGCTAAAATGCTGGCGATACGAGATGTGCCGGATGGCCGAAGGAATGGGTCATTGTTAATTTCCTCTTGCACTTCACGGGTGTTAACCGGGCGTCCGAGTCTCTCGACGGTACGGCGTAACGCCTCGGCAACTCGTTCGCTGTTCTTCGCGTATCCGTCTCTGATCTCAATTTCATCATCCGATACACCGACCGGCACCCAAAGCAGAATCCTTTCGCCCTCTCGCTCGATCTTGCGGATCACAGCATCATCGGTTTTCGCAAGCTGCAACATGGCATTGATCATGTACTGCGGGTTGTTGAGTCTAGGATGAGGGTCGGGCATCGCGGCCATACGTGCCCTGACTTCTCCGGTCGAAATGGGTCTCGGCTTTCGGCCAACAGCTTCTGCCTCCGCTTTACGCTCCTCCCAAATCTGGTTAAATACCTTTTCAACAAGTCCAATCCAACTTAGCGGTTCTTTGGGCCAGTAAAGCGAAGGGTCTAATTCCGAAGGGAGGTAAAGGCGCGTTCCTTTTGCGTCGCCGCGAATGGTGCCGACGCATTTAATCTCTCCGGTCTCTACTAGGCTTAGTAAGGAGCGTGTAATAAAAACCGGTATGATGTCGGCGTAAGCCGAAATTCCCTGAGCGTGATCGATGACGTCACCGATTCTTACGGCACGCTCTAGCTTCTGAACCGTGTCTCGGACAAGAGATAGGACACGTTGCCGTCGGGACTTAATTTCAGGCAGCTTAGAATACTCAGGATTGAGTACATTGGTTGACCCGTAGTAGCGTTGCTTGCCTATGCGGCCCGGCGAAAATACGATGTCCCGTGCAGTTAGTTTACGCAAGATTAAGGGTAGGGATTGGATTAAGCTGTTATCATAGGCGGATTCTAAAGCCTCAACCTCCGCAGCCGAGAGAGCTTTGATAATTTCCTCAAGGCTCACAACGCGTTGTAGGGCAAGGTTGGCGATTTCAAGGGCTTGAAGCACGACCGCATGCTCTGCCTTTAGCTCTCCTTGTATAGGGGCAGAGGTGGACGCCCGAACCGCAATGCCTTTTGCCTGCCGGCTCGTATGAGAGGCATTCGTTCGAGTTGTATCCGAGGTCTTCTTAGCCTTATCCATAATTGCCTCCTATTTCTTTCTGTCAGCGCGCGACTTGTTCGTTGTTGACCCCTTCCGGTATGTCTCAACGCTCGTGAGCGCCTTATCTTTACCGCTAGCCATCAAGTAGTGGACGGTGCGCAGGAATTTCATATCCACTTCGCTCTGCTGTATCTTCAGGAGAAAATCCATTTGGCGGATGAAAGGCACAATCAGGCCGGGGTATCCTCCCAAGGTCTTGTGAATGTATTCGACCTGCTCATCGTTCTTATTCAGCTTCTCAAAATGAGGATGGAGTTTTTTCAGAATGTCCCACGTGTCTTCTAACTTATACTCGTCAAAGAATCTCCAGTGATGAATGCGACGCCGGATCTGTGGAAGCTGGTTCAACTTTTTAGGCAGATCATCCATCCCAATGAAAACCATTATGATGGTCCACCCCCTTAACTCGCTGATGTCGCGAACCAGCATGATCCCGCGAATTGCTTCTAGCGACAGACAGCCGGCTTCATCGATCAGAACCATTTTCGTTCTCATCCGCTTGAGGCTGTAAAAGGTATTTTCGGCTAACTGGTTGGTCGGAAGCATCCGGTACTCGCCCTGATCCATCGTGCCAATCGCTCCGGCGTAGAGACAATGTATCCCCTGCTTCTGCTCGTTGCCCGACCACGTCAAGACGTCTCCGGCCTGAAAGTGCGTGGCGCGGAAAGCGTACGGGTTAGCCGGGTCGCGGTCGTAGGCCGCAGCGACCTTTTCCTCCAACATTTTTGCGGTAGTCGTTTTACCTATGCCCGTATTCCCGTACCAGAGGCACGACCCGCCGTCTACGCTGTTGGCGACGGAACTGCGTATGACCTCCTTGACGAAATTGGTCTCGACCAAAACTTCAGGGAGGGGTTCAGGAAATTCAATGTCACTCTCCATCCTACTCATCTCCTTCCATCGTCGGACTCCGGCTCGCCTTCGCCCCTCAGAAAAGCCTTGAACTTGTCGAGCAATTCGGGGTCAAACTCTTCTTCCTGCGGGGTAGCGTCGGCACCGTCTGCTCCGGCTTCACGCGCCGCCTGCTCCTCACGGATTTCGCGCATCATCTCCTGAGCCTTTCGCGGGCGGTCTTCACGTTCCACCTCGTCGTAGTATTTCTTCATCCTCTCAGCCATGGTAGTTAGTATCTGCTCCCCCGCCTGCTTTATGTCGTCAATGGAGTATCGCGGGGTATCAGACTCCATGTCCCACGCCTCGCCGACAAATTCGCCGGTATCCGCAAGGTAGACATAAACGCTCTCCATATCGTCTGGGTTGAATCGGAGGAGAAATTTGCGCCCCAAAAAATGGAACAGGTCAGGGCACCAGTAGGTGTGAGCCATCCTTTCGTAGGTGAACCTGATGCCGGTGTTCGAGAGCGAACAGGGGCCGTGATGATGAAGAAGGAGATTGATTGCGTCGTCGCTCTCCGGCATTCTGAGGCGGACGGTCTCTTCCCAGTGTTCGGCAGGTTTTCGTCCCGTCGCGGAGTGGACTCTCTGGTGGTAATCCTCGACGATCCATCTCTCTATAAATTTTCGTAGCTGGCCGACCGTCGGCAATTTCTCTAGTTGCTTTTTGGCGGCCTCGTAAGTCGTTCCGATTGCGTCCATGTGGGAAGGCAATCGCTTCAGGCAACCTTCGTTGAGCGTTCTGTGGAAACGTTCAATTTTCCCTCGTAAGTTGGGATAATATGGAGGGCCGAACTCTAGCCATATCTTGAGAAAGCCCGCCGCCGCCCCCATCTCTTTTGATTTGAAGTTCTTGCCATTGTCGAACTCGATTACCGTAGGCATACCCTTATTCGTCCATTGTTCGTTCTGTTTCGGCAATATCGCTTGTCTCAGCAGCAGCTTGACTGACCACGCGTCGGGCACTCTGTGGGAGAGGACGAAACCGGGGATGGCGCGCGTGCAGTTGTCTATGGAGTCAGTCAGATAAACCTTGCAAGGCTTCCACTCGCCGTTGACTTTGTGGCGCGCCCACACGGGAAGGTGACAATCGTCAATCTGCCAACGCTCGTTAGCGTAAAAAGCATTCTCGAACCGGATGACGGGTCGTTCGTCTTTATCCCACTGGCGAAGCCCTCTGTCGCCATTGCGCAGATGCTTTATTTCTATAGGTATGGAGGCGAGATGTAGCTTTAACAAGCTGTAACTCGGTTTAGGAAGGCCGCGCCTCTCGCATTCGGCGGAAACCTCTTTCCAGATGGCTCTAGGGCCTGCGGCGGGAAGATCCAGATAAAAGAAGATGACGAGCTTTCTGACCTCATCAATCATCACATTGGCGTCAGTGGTCCGCTCCCACCGGCCATCAATAAAAGCGCGCGTGCCGATCTTGTTGTAGTTCTGGTAAAGTTTTTGTGCCCAACTGACTGAGCGGGGTCGCTGCATCGGCACAAACTTCAGAGCTTCCTGCGCCGTCATACCCTGCTGCATGAAGGCCACAATAGAGGCTTTTTCAGCAATCTCCTCCAACTGCTTATCCTTCAACTTGTCCGCTCTCGTTAAGGGGAGAGGCGCGTTCCCGTTACTTTCCCCGTCTAAAGACGTGTTAGGGGCTAGGGAATCGGCACTCTGGCTGCTTTTTGCAGACTGCAAACCTTTTTTTCTGCGCCTCCTCCGCTTTGGCCGGGGCATATCTTTGTTTTCACTCTCTGTACGACTTGTCATGACTCATCCTCCTTCTCATTGAGTAAAAGAAACGATACCGGCGATGTCAAGAGAAAAATGCTATAACTTGTTGACACCATTTGGGTTATTGACAAGGTGCGTTCCTTTTTATAAATAACTAACGGCTGTTTGTAAAAAGCGTCGCAACTATGCAATAATGTACTAACAGTGAAACATTACAGGCACAAAACTCCTTGATAATCAACTATTTCCATTATTGTCTTACCTCATTGCCTTTTAGATACTTTCGAGATCAACCTCTTTATTGAATAAAGGGCAGTAATCCTGTACCGGACACCAGACGCACGCTTCAGAAGGGGAGGGGATAAATTTGCTGGAGGCGAAAGAGCGTATCTGTTCAACCAGCCTCTTTTTGTTAAATGTTATTTGAGCTTGGTCGTACTCGACTTCCACCTTCATGAGCGTTAGCACGTTAAATAGAGCGACCCTGACACTCGGATAATCGGGATAGTGGATACGCGCTAAGATGTAATAGAGAAAATTCGGCAGGTCGCAAGCCAGTGACTCTACGGTCGGGAGTCTGCCCGATATGTTTGTCTTATAATCGAGGACTTCCAGCACGCCGTCAGAAAGCAGTGTGATCCGGTCGGCCTTACACCCAATCTTGACCCGCAGATTGTTTAAGGTGATCACGCACGACATGAATACCTCGGTGCCGAGGGTTTGCCCGGTGAAGGCGGAGGGCATATTCAGGTAGCGCCGCAGCGCCTCACACCCTCTTGCGAAATACGCCTCGGACTCCTGTGCGTCATTATATGAGCCGGCTTCCCAATGTCGCTTGAGGAGTTGGTCGGCCTCGACCGGAGGGCCTGCGCGGTTATTGCCGCTGGTTTTGTGTAATTCTTCGAGGGCCGCGTGCAGGCTTCGCCCGAAGGAGAGGGCCGTCAGGTTCGTGTCCACACCCAACCTATCGACATGCCTGAGCTTGTACATCTGCGGGCACGTTATGAAATCTCTAAGTTTAGTGGGAGTTATTGAAAACACTCTTCACCCCCTTTACAAGCCCAAAAGAGATTGTGGTGGACACCTACTGCTTACATTAGATAGACTTCCTCGTTTTAACAGGACGCAACCTGTTTTGCGCTCGCAACATTGTTGCGCCTATGAATTAAGGGGCGCGAATACTATCCGAAAATCGGATGGAGTGCAAGAGTTTTTTTCATAGTGATTGAGTAATTATTCGGTAGCTTCTCCCATTGACGAAAACGCTCAATGGCCTTGTGGCGCTTCGGGGTTCTGATGAGAAAACAGAAACACCTGAGAGAGCGGTACAAAAGATTTCAAGAATTATTGATCGAGGCTCGTCAGAAGGCTGGGCTATCTCAAGAGGCGGTGGCAGAGAGAATAGGCCAGCCTCAGTCCTATGTTTCCAAGTGCGAAAGCGGTGTTCGCCGCTTGGATGTGGTGGAATTTATAGAAGTGATGGAGGCAATCGGAGCAGACCCGGCAGCATTTATTAAGAAGCTCAAGTGAATTGATATATGTCTGGGCCACAATTTTCAGTATTCAAGATTTGCTTCATACATACCACGAAAAGTTTGTAATTAGCTAGTAAAGCTTGATTTGACCGTTAAAGATGTAAATCAGAGCTTATGGGTTCGTAAGCTCTCCTATTTTGGCAATAACTTCAGAAAGGGTAATTTGGTTACTCTTGTTGATGTAAAATGATCTTTCAAGACTATCAATATATTGGTATAAAAAGTTTACCCCTTTGTAAGTCGAAATGTTTTCCGCTATGAATTTTGTAATACTGCTCCTTACCTCCTTATAGCTATCTTCTGATTGCAAAGCTATCCTATTTAGAGTATCTAAGACCGCCCTATTCAAAGTATGAAAATCACTTTGGACTAGACCTTCCCTATAACTAAGATTCAATAGCTTCATAAGCAAAGGGATTGCCGCCGGAGTTTTTAATTCCCGCAACGAAAATGCATCCGAATTATATTCGGTGAATTCCATGTTCCTTTCAATCCAGTCAGCATAGTATGAAAGACCTTCAACATCCTGTAGCTTTATTAGATATTGAGCGGCTATTAACCTCTCCGCTTCTTGCCCATTTTTTAGAATGTCTAAGAGAAACTGATGGGTTAATCCGCTATCTTTATCAATCAATTTGTCGACAACTTTCCATTTGAATTCGTCAGTTATTTCAGGCAAAGCTTGTTCTAAGGTTATGGGAGATTCTGATAACTCATATACTGTTTCCAATGCAGTCTCGCGGACCCAACCGCTTCTTTCTGTGTTGATAATATCGGCTAAGGCGAATGGAATCGCTTCTCGCACTGAATGCCTTTTTGCATAGTTATAATGATTTCTTAAAACATCATCAGGCCCAACTCCATTCTCAAGGTTTTCTAAAATTCGTTTGGTCATATCAGCTTCGTCCAGAAGCTGCTCCAGATACTCGATTCCAGCCCATTGGTGTCCTTCAATCCATTCAAAAGAGATCATGTCTAGTAACACTTCTTTGGGATACTTGAGGTGTAGTTTCCGTAAGTAAAACCACAGTAGGATAGAGAGCCAGCTTGCTGTGCCACCTCCTTCCGGCTTCTGGACTAAAGCGGTCTTAAAATCAACCTTGTCTAAATTTGCATAGCACCATTCGGCTAGTATTTTTTCTTGATCTTCTGTAAGAGTAAGCTCTTTGTTGTTTGATAATTTCTCGTATACCTTTACGGCGCGATAAAAATCCCAATCGCTCTTGTTTATTGTCTCAATAATATGTTCTAAAGAAGCTGGCTTCTTGCGAACAAACTCCCCAATTGTCTGAATTGCCAAGTTGGAGAGAGTAGGAGATTGCCACTGCTCTTTTCTTATTTCGTATAGATCCTCATTCGTTAAAGTCTCTTTTGGGGCTTTTTCAAATACTAATCTGATCTCATTAAGAAAAGCTTCTTTATCAAACAACAGATTTAAGTCATCTACTCGGCGCTCCTCCCGCTGTTTCTTCATATCTGGTGCTGGCTGCGGTATGAACTTATTACCAGAGATGTCATTCATCATTTTATTGAAGCCGAGAGATAGATCAGGATTCAGCCAATTAAGTTGATACTGGAATGTCCAAACATCATCATTAGTTACATTCCTTTCCTCATATTGGCGGGCAAAATATTGAATACATTGTGAGTCGGCTAAAGAGGCAAGGAGGGAGAAAGCATCGCTGTTAATATTCCTCTCCGCAAAAAACTTTTGAAATGCTTGTAGCCTTGTATTGGTTAGGTCAAAGAAATGTATAAACGCTCCCGCTCTGCGCTCATCGTTTGACCTATGCTCAGCAGCAAAAAAATCTGCTGCCGCTTCAAGAATCGATGGATCGCTGGCGTAAGCCTTCGCAGCGTTTTCCGCGATAGTAGCAATAACTTCACCGAAGGAATATCGATCAAGATCATTAGGATTCTCGGTAAAATAGCCCAATATCTTCTTAATGGCGGTTGGGGATGTTGCTCTTTCAAGCCCTTTGCTAAGATGCCAGTATTCATCAAACAGTCTTGAACGAGTAGTTGTACCTGTGGGAGTCGCATCAGCTATTACTATCTTTGTATATCTTACACCCTCTAAGAAAACATCAATGTTTTCATCCAAATAATCACTGTTATAAAGTATGTAGTACAGGCCCGAACGTACCCAATCACTTTCAGAAGCCCGTAAGGCAGGAAGTAATTGATTAATTATTTCCTGAGAGTTAAGTCTCAAATCAGCGAGCGCCCTTAAAGCATTATACTGAGGATATTCACCAGCTTGGAAATCTAGGGCAGTGTTTACTAGGAGTTTAGTTGCCCGCTGTCGTTGCCCGAAGGGTATCTCTGAGTCGCCTAGCAATTCTATGGCATTTACTAGAATCGTGAAGTGAGAAGCGTTCTCCGCTTCGGTCAATAAGAAATCAATTATCTCCTCTGACTGGCCGAACCGGGCCAGTTCACTGTAATCGAACTTATCCCGATCTATCGGAATTTGTCTTTCTTTATAGTAATTTAAGATCTGTTTTACTAAGTCAACGCGCGTTGTTGAATCTATCTTGTCCGGCTCGAATTTCACTACTGCTTCGGGTTCGCTATCTATTATCCAGTTGATAATCTGCTCATATAACGGATCATCTTTCTTAATAACACTAACTAAAAATGATAGCGTATTTATCCAAGACGGAATTATCTTTCGGTACTCAGGCGGAAAGGCGATAAAATCTTTAATTACCTCAATCCGTTGTCTAGAAAGGATTCTGGCTGCTAAATACTCTTGAAAATTATTATGCTCAAATCGCCAATGCTGAGAGGTTCCGTCAGGCCCTTTCCAGACTGCGCAGTGCTTGAGGAGAGTGCGCTTTGACTCGTCTGGAATTATTTTGTGATACTCCTCTGTTGAGATATTGTTCTTGCCTAGCGACTCCATAGCAAGAGCCACATTCTCAAGGGTTGAAATTATTTCGAGGCGCTTCTCAGCAAGGTCTATTGTTGTTCTAAACTTGTCTACATCAAATTCAATCTGCTCGTGGATAAGTTGTTCGAATATTTGCGCCTTATTGCTTGGCAATCCCTCTTGAGTTTTGAACAGACCCACCAGATGAATGAGATAAAACGGTATTTCCACAAGAGGCCAAAGGTGTTTCTCACTGATAAGTCTTTCAAAAGAGCTTGCACGCTCACCTAGCTGATCCTTCAAATATTCGTAGATTTCTCTGTGATTTAAGTTGAGAAGGATGTAGGAGTCGAAATCTTTCAAACTCCCGGATGAGAGCTTCGTCCCCGTCCTGTAGAAATTTGACCTACAAGACACAACTATATGGACGGCAGGATGCTGCTCGGCAAACAATTCAATTTGGCGTATAGCATTATTCCTGTTTTGACTCTCTATTTCATCTAAACCGTCGAGCAGTAAGAGCAGGTTCTTATCCGGAATTTCCTTCCAATCTGGAGGAAGTAAATCAGGAATCACTTGATTGGTGTACTTATTGAGGCGGAGCAAGTAAGGGAATAGCGGATGGTCGCTCTTAGAAAAATAGGCCGCTATTCGTTTTAATTCGGTACTTTTACCCGCGCCGGCATCACTAAGTAACACCACTCGGTTTTTCTGGACAACTACTGTGAGAGTGTCTTGAGAATTTTGATATGCAAGGAATGAATATTTGACGGAGCCATCCTCTTCGGTCGAAGCTACTCTTCTCGGTAGGTAATTAGGAGGAGCTGTGTAATCTTGTTTGGGTACGTTAATTAGCTCGATGGTTTCTGCCGACTCTAATGACTCAGGCTTTTTTTTTCCTAAACTATCAGAAACATCAAGGAAAACATTTTCGAGAAAATCTCTTACCTTCCTTTCAAAATCCAGTTCAGAATCAAAGTCGACCACCCAACCGAGGTATTCTTCCTTTAAGCGTTGCTTAAATTTCGTGACCTTCGAAAGTTGTTCCATTTCGGACTCATCCGGCACCCGGCGCATTTCGGTCTTAAAGTAAAAGTTGATAAGGGGTGCTTGCTTTTCTTTCCATCTATCGTAGGCAAGCTGAAATTCCTCTTCTGTACCTGACTCGTAGTCCAAGCCGGTTTGTGAATTCTGTGCGCCTGTAGGTGTTCCAAATCTTTTCCATAAAATGCCGATAAAAACATCATATTCCCCGATCTGTTCATTTATTCTGCCCTGCGTTCGTGGACCAAAAAGAGGTACTACGGACTGACGCCAGTCGAGAGCGAAGAGACTTACATTGTATCTATTTCTGAATCTCTGATTTATCTCCTCGCAGACGACTTTAACAAGAGCCTTCTCGGTCTCGACGTCGCTTGGGCAGGAGATAAATACTTTGATTTGTGTAACGTTCGTTGGCATTTAATTCCAGATGCATACCATTTGAGTATCTAGCCAGTTACTATAAAACGAGAATTACGTATGGCAGCATTATATACATGGACCTCAACCTTTGATAAAGGCATTACACAGTTTCACAAAAGTGGAGCTTTGTATGTCGAACTTACTTCTTTCATTAATTGTAATAACTGTTTCTTCGATTAACTCCTCACTTGTTGCCCTCTTAATGATAATGTGTGGCCCATAGTTGATTGCATATTCCTTCTCGCCCCCGCTCTGATATGTGTGAGAAGCCGCTGCGCATATTAATTTAGGAAATTCACGTAAAACTTCAGCAAGCGAGGACGTGACTTCTTCATAGCTATGAGCAAATAACAGAAGACTCCAATCGGCAGTGATAATGACTATGCCGGGTTTGTCATCTGGTAGCTGATTCTGTTCTTTGCGTATTATGTTTTTAAGTCTGACCGAATCATAAGGGGTATATGACGGCCCCTGAACGGGTATATCTTTTATACCCCGCTCTTCAGCCCATTTATCGGCACGACCCTCCTCAAGAATTGGGGCTATACACATTTCTATTGTGTCTGTATCCACAAATTCACGAAACTCATTATTTGCTCTGGCGGCGTTGATTAACTCTTGGATGCAGGGTACTAAATCATCTAATTCTTCATCATCTAGAATCCTGTTGATTCGCGCACGGGGGGACAGATCTTCCCTCCACAATGCGCCGGTGGTTAGTAGGTTGAATATTCGGTGATAAGTACGAGAAGCTTGTTCCTTCAGCTTGCCCCATGTCAGTGCAGAGATTTCAATGAGAATCTCTTCTCCGACCTCATCATCGATAAGCATCAAGTCCGGCGTCGTTTGAAACGGCAGTAGTCGCCCGGTAATTCCACGCGGCTTAAGAACGGTTACCTTCGGATCAAAAGAAGGTCTGAATCCTACATTGAAGAATTTATAAGCCAATTCCAAGACTGATTCTCGCTCGGTAAATTTAGCCTTGTCTTTTATAATTACATTCTTCACATGCTCCGAAAAACCATTAGCGCTCTGTAGGTTCTTCATCGCTTCGGCGAAACGTATAAGCCATTTCATTTTGCGCGGCCAAGATGCAACACCGGTTATATAGTCATACAGTGGGTGGTTTTTATTATGCCGAAAAAATGATTCACCAAGCGCATCCGACATTCTTAAGTATTGAAATGCTTGCTTGGCACGCTCCTTCTGCACAGCCGTTAACCCGTTCATCGTATCAATATGCTGAATGTGCTTGTCCCAATCCGCCCAATCCTCTTCATTTCTGAAGATCTCATACGTTTTGTTGGTAGTCATAAGATAATTATACAGTGAGGTTATAAGTAAGTATTAATCCATCAGAAAGAGATAGAAAGGATTTCACCCATCAAGTCATGTTAGGCATATCTTGCTCATCCACGGCTATCCTCTGGTCCTGCTTCTTCAGTAGATTTCAGAGACCTGTCCAAGGCCGAATTAACCGGTGGCGAGCATGAATTATTCAAGACAAATAAACCAAGCGGGATGAAAACCCTGCTAGTGAAGCTTCAGGATGAATGAGTTGTTGGGCACGCCAATCTCTCGACTTTATTTATTAGCTAAACCTAAAAAGTAAGCCAAACCTTCATATAATTCTGTATCTAAGGGTAATGCTGTTTCACCCTTCTCCAGCCGATCAAAACCACGATTTGCCGAAAGGACAATATATAAACCGCTATCCGATTTGAAATCCCTATAACGCTCCCTTAAACGAGACAATGAAAAATCTCCACATAAACAGCCCAAAGCTATAATTCGCTTTATACTTTCTGACAAATATACTCGCAAATCTTCTATGGAACTAAACAGAGGAATCCCGCCTAAATTATTAATGCTGTGATAATAGAAATCAGGGAATAAGTAAACATACTGCTGTTTGGTTCTTATACCTCTATGAATTATTGAATCGCGAATTTCTATAAACTTTTCAAAGAAAGCTTTCTCTTGATTCAAGAATTCTAATAGAGGATCATTGTCTCTGAATATTTTTTCTCTATTATTAAGTAGCGCTGAAAAGCTGTACGAAATCTGCTCTTTCACACCCTTCCCCAAGGAAAGTCTGATTATAATTGTGATGTCATCCATGAACTGCCGGCAAAAAAAGAAATAGCTTTGGGTATCAATATACAGAGCACTGTCTGACCATCTTCTTTTATTAGGGGTTATAAAATACTCATGAAGCCGACTACAGATAATAGACAAACTGAACCAAAACTCGTGCATGTTATCTAATGCAACAAGATCACCGACTATCAACCCCTGTTCTTGAGCCAGCCGATTAATGAGATCATCTCTGAAAAAGAATCTTAAATGCCGTCTCGGAGTTAAATAAATATCTGTAAATTCCATAAGCCACTTGGATACCCTATGCCCAGTAACTGGATTAACCTACAACGAGCAAGGGGCATTTTAGGGGAGAGAAGAAGATAATAATGAAAGGAATGATATTATGGAAATGAATATAACGCGTAGTAAGCCTAATGGTTCTATGTAAAAATAGATGGGCTAACAATTTTCTGCCGTCCACCTCCACTTTTCAATTTTGACGCTTTCTTTACTCTCCGAACAAATATCTGGATGTTCCCTGCATACCTTTTCTGCCAAACTAAAATCATTCGATACAGAATATACTTGGCGATTGCTTCGCATTACCTGTAGCGAATTGAGGCGAATAATATCTGCTGGCTGGAGAGAATAACGCTTGCCCTGATTCTTTTCGATATATTGAAAATACTTGTTCTCCAAAATAATCAGCGCACACCTTGGGTTAAGTGGGAAAACCAACTCAACACCTTCATCCCCTATACTCGGAAAACTTGATTCAATGACTACATCAATTGCCTTACTAAAGGCCGGCCCTTTGCTTGGGTCTGGCTTGAAACTGTCTCTTTGTTTATGCGCGTGAAGGACTACAGGAGTGTCAGATGTATAGAGAGGTATGCCTGTATCATTTACACCTACAACCCATATACGACCATATAGAATTGCTGCGATTTTACATACAAAGTCTGGATCCCACATAAACCCTGCATGTAGCAATGATGCTGCCTTTTCATCATATTTGGCCTTTGCGCGAAGCTCTGATGCCAATTCCGGTTTTGCCAGTTCAAGTACACTATCCATTGCAGCTTCAAATAGTCTCTCCATAGCTTCTACGATTTGCTGCCGGTAATCGAGAGTTCTGATTAATTGCACTGCTATACAAAGTGACATCATTCTTCGCTGCTCAAGATTTGCGCTCGACTCCTTGGCAACTTTAATCCCTACTTCTATCACTTCATTAAACTGGTTCTCTAATGTTTGTAGGGCCTTTTCTTCAAGGTGCGGATCCATATTGAACCCCTGCTTGATAGCATCTAGCGGGATGTCATAGAAGAAAGACTTGTTAGCAACACTTCTTATACCGATCAATCCAAGGGATTGCCCTAAAACCTTATCGTATACATATACTCTTTTCCTATTTTTGTCTGGGGAAAATCTTCTCAGATAAGACTGTGGAACGAAGTGTTGATTCTCGTAGCTTGGCATTATTAATTCCTCACAAATCAAATAGGAAGCTCATTTTCTTATCCGAGACCACAATCCAACTAATAATGATAAAATGCTAACGGTTGCACTAATAAGTGGTAACTGTATATTACTCATTTTATACTCATCTATTCTTCGGTTTAATGGCTCATCATTTAAGTAAGTTTGCGAAGTTGCCTTTAACTGAATTTTGGCTTTCTCTTCTGCTGTATTTAATTGGATTGGCACAGTGAATACTCCCTTTTCAATATCAAGAGATTGAATTTCACGAAAATCAAGCATTGAAGGAACTTTAATATCTACATTGCGTGAGCCGAGAGCTAAACTTCCTACTGCTCTTGAGAATTTGATACTACTAATCGGCCCAAATATATTGAACCCTCTATTTGGTGGAATAGGCGGGTATCGAAAGTTCATAATTAAAGACTTCTTGTAGGGCTTTCCATCCATATCAGCATCAATTTCGATTCTTCTATCTACAACATCATTTTCTTTCATTCGGTTATAAACTACATCAAACTCTTCTGATTGCTTTTCAGGGTTAGTAATCGAGACAGTTACTTGTCCGTCATCAAGTTGTCCAACTACCATAGTTTTAACGGAAGAGCCTTTTCGCCTTTCCTGATTAGGAAGTGAATTATAGTTCCTTAAATCTTCTAAATAGGAGTCAACCAGTTCTTTTTCCATCGGATCCACACCTAAGCGGACACTAAATGATGGCTGAGTAACAATGGCTTGTATAACTTTTTCGCCTTTTTGCAGCGATTGATTAAGTTGGAGAATATCGTCCCTAGCAATGATAACTGCCAATTTATCCTCCGACCAAAATATGACATTCGGTCCTAAAAAATCACCTAATGGAACATTAGGAACTGTAACAGTTTCTACGTTGGCTTCTGTATTTTTATATTTTTCTTCAATTACTGCTACGTTGGGGGCATTCAGGTGCATACCTTCTCTCTGATATTTGATGACCACTTTTGATTCATCCGTGGGGATCCATGAGCCGAGGGGAGTATCTCCCAACAGGGCAATATTTAAGCCTTGTTGGGAGACGATCATAAAATAATGGGCATTATCATATTTTTTTGTATTAAGCACTCTATATGTTTGGGGGAATTCATCATTAAGCAAAACTCTTGGGTCAAAATTATCAGTTTCAGGCAGCGCAAATGTATAAATAGTGCCTTGCAGTTGAAATGTCGAAGACCGCCAATTTATGTTATCGGGCTCAGCGGCGGTCATCATATAACCAGTTAAGGGCTTGCTACCTTCACGATTAATTTGGAGATAGCGAGCCGGGAATGTAATTCCTCGCCAAGCCTCACGCGGTAATTCACTATAACAACCGCATAAGGGGCTAATGGCAGAGCTTTGTTTACCGGAATACGTGAATTCAATATCACCCAATCCTGTGAGTTCGGCTCTAATTTCAGTTGGTGTGCTTTTCATCAAGTAAAGAAAGGTGAGAAAAGAAGTCATGCAAATTATCAGTGCAACCGTGGTTAAAAGATTTTTTTTCTTAAAAGGGAAAATTAAGATTTTGGGGATTGCTCCAACTTTATACTTCAAATATTTACGCCGCGAAGAAGCTCTGGTTCCTATATCCTTATCATTCAATTTTTGTTTAGAAGATTCAGGCTCTCTAGAATTGGTTTGTACTCGATGTGATGTTAGAGCCCTTTGGTAAATGATTTTCTTGTTACGTCTAAATTTGCCGTGATTCCTTTGTTTCTTTTTGGTCATTGATTTGCCTCAAGCAAACGTATGGATAATTGAGATTATTTAGCTAGTAGAGATTTTAATACTACTCCTCATTTCATCCAATATGTGGCTAGGCCGGTTGGAATAGAAGCTGTGAGGGGTCTCAATTCCTTATCAATAGTTCTGTGGTTGATTAGAAAACAGTAAGACCGCCGCGAAAGCTTACTATCACGGCGGTCTTACTTTGCACGGCTCTTTATCCCCAAAATAAAGAGCCGTACAGTCCACGCTTCGCCCTCCAAGCGTGGCGCGCTCGCAGCACAATCTTTTCTCCCACATTCAAGCGTACCTGCGAGCGGTTTGCTTACACTACATAGACTTTCAATCCGGAAGTTCTAATCTTAAGGCCAGAGTTCCGCAATAAGAGCTTTCAGATAAAGAAAGATGTGCGATAAGAAATCTGTTGTTTACTGACGCCTGAATTCTATCTTCCCTAGCATCGTTTGAGTAGATAATCGATCCGTAGAGGCGTCATAGATTATAGTGGGACGCCCGAATCCACTCTCAAGCCGAATCACTCCGTCTTTGTATGTAGCAGGAGTCTTACTGTTGAGGCCGGAGATTCTTGTATTTATCTCTTCTACTATCAAGGTATCACCTTGTTGCATGATGATTAGCTGATGGGCAGAGTTATTAACTTCAATCCACTTGCCGATAACAGGATTTTTACTGCGCGCGCAGGATACCGTTAGGAGCATCAAAAAGGTGAGCATTAAAGCGGAGATGAGCGAATTATATTTAGTCATATCTCTATTCCTTGTTAGTTGAACAGACGTTGCTATCTGAGAGGGAGAGAGACCCATTCTTCTCCTCCCTCGACCATTAGCTTGATGTTTGATTGGCCTACTAGAATCTGGTCGGGTAAGAAGACGATTTGATAGAGGCCCGGCATACCGGTCTGGCTGACGAATTCCACAGGAATGCTCACACGACGCCCGTCCTGAAACTCAGCTACGAGCCATGTCGTCGCAGCACTAGGATTAGCTCCAAGGCCAGAGGCGAAGATTGTCACCCTTGTGTTGCCATCCACTGGTACTCGGCGGCTCTCCGAGAAGACCACCAGATTAGGCGTTTCTACTGCAAGTGCTGCTAGAGTTGATTGACCGGCGATGGATTGTCCCCATAATGCTGGTGCCCTCGATGACACGTCAGCTCCACTGGTTTGCCAGACAGAGCCTGAAGGGACGTGCCTAACCAAAACAGGCACGCGAGCGCCAGAAGGTACAGTGATTTGAGATGGGACAGCAAAATCAATAGTGAAAGTGTTACCTTCTGCCCTGACGGAGATCAGCAGGCATACGAGGCCGTCAACGCGTACCTCGAATCCTGAGAGGTTGGTCGGCCAGCTACCGGAGTCTGGTACGGCGTTGGCATTTGAGGCATTTACGCCCGGAAGTGTGACCACTGCGCGTGTAAGGCCGCCGGGCACAAGGCTATGAGCACGTGCAGAGGTCGTAGAGCGTAAAGGAAGAGCAAGTATATCGCCCGTACTTTCTGCCTGCGGCGGGAAGGCCAATATGACTTCGTAATCGCCTTCGCCTCCTGAGAGCCAATCAACTCTCAACGTCCAAGGTCCTGAACCGGAGAGCGTCCACTCCTGATAGTTCGATTTGAACGGCTCTGAGGTTAGTTGCCGTATAGCCGTAACCTGCCCGTCGGGAATGATGCTGACCTGCCCTATCCAATTCCCGCTCGTAATTCGCGCCCTGACGATCAAAGTTCCTGCGGCATTGAAGCGGAATGTCTCGCTCTGGCCTGAGCGGATACGGCCCGTTAATCGTGCTGGCGGCGAGAAGAGATTCGGGCTGGCTGTTCGCTGAACGTCGTCAATAAAACCATTGCAGTCGTCGTCTCGACCGTTAACTTGTTCCTGCGCTCCGGGATGAACGTTCGGGTTCGTGTCGTCAAGGTCGCCCTGAATAGGCGACCAGCCGTCGCGGTCAGAATCTGCCAGATTCGTATTAGGCGTGGGATATAAAGCTTGAAGCTTGTTGCGCGCCTCGGCAGAAAACGGCCAGTACCAAATGTCTAACTCTCCTGCAACATTACGATTGATGCCATAAGACAAAGCTTCTGCTAATAGGTCATTCTTTTGCTCAGGAGTGAAGCTGAAAATCTCAAATGGATCGTGTATTGCCTTGTAATTCTTATAGAACTCAAAGACTCTTCTCAGAGCATCTCGCTCATGCAGACGGGCATAGCGCAGCAGAAGACCTGTGATTGCTTTGTTAGCAAACACGCCTTCGCTCTCGCAACCGCCGCCAGACTTCACGCACCGCGCCCACGAATTACTTGTTGCAAGTGCATCCCATCTACTCGTAAAGTCGTAAATCTTTCCGTCGAACACTACCTCCGGCATAGAGCGATACGCGCTGGAGCGCAACAGGTATTGGGAATAAATGATCCAGAAGTCCGTCCATGAGTGAGATGAATCTGCGTAGTATCCGAGATAATTACGATAGATGTCGAAGGTGTGAGCCACTTCATGGAGAATTACAACCGGCAGAGTCCCCTCTGCGAGCGCCTGCTTGGTCAAGGCCAACTGGCTGACACCAATCTCACAGGTTTTTACTCCTAACACAGCCGCGCCTCCGCCGTCCGTATTACTCGCTAGCGGGACAACCGCGATAGTCATAAGTCCGCTGCCTGTCGGCTCCCCACCGATTACATCCTTCATGGTGAGATAGAGTTCGTCCGTCCGGCTGATGAGTGTCACAAGCTCGCCCGGCGTCAGGCCCTGTGAGCCTCCACCTTGGAGCCACGAGTCAGGAAGAGCGTAACGGACGAACTGACCGCTGAAGGCACGCAAGTTTTGCGTGTTCCCGTCCAGATCGCGGTAACTGATCATCTCGGAAGGGGGATAGGTCTGTTGCGCAGGAACGCTCTTACCCAAGGTAAGACAGGCCGCTAGGGAGATGAGCAGAATCAAGGCATCTCTATATCTGGTTTTCATTGGGGCTCTTCAAACCGGTCTGCTTAGAAGTAAGCAGAGAAGGGGCGGTTGGCGCGCTTCGCGTCTTTACAAAAGGGTGTGTAAAAGGAAATGATACGCACTCTGACACATCTTGGGCAGAGCTATACCGGAAAGCTATTTGACACGCGGGAGCACACGCCTTTTTGAGAGCACAAGCGGCTCAACCACTCAAGTCCTGAATATGCGCCGGAAGTCCTACAAACGGGTACGACCGGCGTCATTAAAATGCGATGATATTCTAAACACATTTGTGTTTATAAGCAAGAGCGTGAGTGATGTCCCACTAGGAGGGAATGCCTAGATGGGACACAAAGCTCGTCAGAGCCCTACGTGCTTAGCTGCGAAATTGCTCTTTATCCGAACGAAGATGCTCGGTCTGTCGCAGAGCGAAATGATCAGGCGCTTGGGTTTTGGAGGCGAGTTGATACAGTCTCACATATCTGCCTACGAGCAGGAGAACGCGAGACTAAGGCGCGAGCCGCCGCTCGTCGTGCTCCTCCAATATGCGCGAACCGCAGGCGTGCCCGTGGAATATTTGATAGACGATCAACTCTCACTGCCGGGGATGGGAGAGGCCCCGGTCAGGCGTGGGGGAAAGACGAGAACACCAACTGCGGGGCCCAAGGCAAAACTAAGAGGCAAGCGCGGCAAAAAGTGAGATGGCAAGTCTCGGCATACGCTGAAGGAAAAGAATTATGGCAGCCATCGAATGTATGGAGTGTGGAAAAGAACAAGGCGCGCGACCCCCCAAGGGCGTGCTGCTGGAGGACTGGAAGTGCAGTAGGTGCAACGACCAAATCGGTCTTTGGGTTAGCTGCCCGGCTTGCGGGACTGTTGAAGAAAATTTACCTACTGCCAGAATTAGGAAGCCCATCAGACACTTGGTCCGGATTAAAGCGACTAAATGCCCGAACGGCCACCCTTTACGTATGCGGGAAGTGAAATTATGAGATTACCTCATTCACAACCATTGTCTTATCTTGCTTTAACCTGTTGTCTCACTTTGCTTACCTTCCTTGGATGCGGGAAGAATCAGCAACCTTCGACCAGAAATCAGAATTCAGACATAGCTAAAGCTTCTGTAGGGGCTTCAACGCAAAGCACTTCCACACTTGTTTCAAATCCAATTTACGGGATTACGGTGGATAGCGCTGACGAATCAGAAGAGATCAGCCATTCGATAAAACAAATAAACCGCCGTCACAGAATCACTACGAGAATCGTTATCGACCCTGAGCAAGACCTTTCCGATGAATATGTCCGACACGTTGAGGAAATCAGCAGGGTCAGCGATGTGATGGCTCTTGTTGCCGACTCGCATGACATGTACAAATTTACGGATGAAGGCGAGACGAGCTATGTGAAGAGAGTTGAGGAGTGTTTCAATAAATTAGGCAAGTACGTCAAGATTTGGGAAATAGGTAATGAAGTCAACGGAGAGTGGGCGGCATATCCGCGTGCTCACACAGAAACTGATGAGGAGTTCGATGCGAGATTAGAGAAAGAACTGCCAACTAAAACTTATGAAGAACTCAATGCTATAAGGCGGAAAGTCGCAAAACAGATAGGTGATGCCTACCATTTTATTAACTCTAAAGGAGGGGAAACAGCGCTCACCTTCTACTATAACGACCATTTGGGAAAGCGCTGCTGGCCTACTGACATTAAAGGCGGCGATGAGTACGAGGTTTTGAATTGGGCGGACAAGTATATTACGGACCAGCAAATGCGAGACGGACTGAAATACGTATTCATCAGCTTCTATCAGGACGATTGTAAAATATTAAAGGGGAAGAAAAAGGAGGACGCGCAGGCGTTTGCTGATAACCTCAATAAGCTTTCTGGCATATTCAAAAACGCCGGAGTCGGTTTCGGTGAAATCGGCCCACAGTGCCAGTTTTGTGTGGATAGAGTATGCAGACGTTGTGTTAATCAGCAGAAAGATTTTATTTCCAGATATTATAAAGAATATGACGAACTGATTAGACCTAAAGTACCAAAATACGTTGGCGGTTATTTCTACTGGTATTTTTTGCAAGACATGGTTCCTAAAGATAAGCCGGCATTAGATAAACTTAAAGAAGTTCTTGGAGAGTAATATCAATTCGATGTAAAGAGCGATCAAACAGGGACAGACCTGATAAACTCGTTTCCGCCTTATTGTTTCTGGGAGCTAACTTTGCTTATTCGTCATTTTGTAGCAATAGGCCAAAAGTACACTACTGTAGCGAGTATTCTTAATCTTTATTTAGATAGTGACCCAATCAAGCGAGTAAGCATTGATTACAGGTATTAAGCAACAGCTAGAAGAGCTACTGCAAAGTCGTTACCACGGTGCCGTAAACATATCAGGTATTAGGTATCAGGTAGCCTACTCCATCCTGCGTGCCTTCGATCTTTATTATAAAAATCCTCCGGCCAGCATCCGTTTAGAAGGTATTGAGGATGTAGACATTAATGGTCGAAGACAGGTTCAAACGCGAGGGCTCCGAGTTTCAAACCAGTACGTCCAAGTTAAAACATCGAAGACGGATTGGGATTGGAGCCGCTTTGCTCAGTCCAAAATTATCAATAATTTTTTGCCACTATGGTCGGCTGATCCGACGGCTGAATTACTCGTCGTCACCAACTTCGGTTACAGCGGCAAACTCGCCCAGTTAGTAAAGTTTTGCAACGGTAAAACCGGCACACTTCCTCGACAGCTAGAAAAAGATTTAACAACCCTATGTCAACGTGCTGGAGTTACAGGCGTCGATGTAACGAAGATGCTCAAACAAATTTCGTTTGAGCGCATTTCGGACGAGGAACTTCAAAAGCGTATCTCAGCCTCTATCGTCCGCTGGTTCGATCTGCAAACCTCCAACAGCGACTTGTATTTGCTCGTGTTGATGTCTCGATTTCTAGACTTCGCATCTGAAAGAAGAGAGGTGCATAGCTCGGATCTAGAAACGATTCGTCTATTCGTACAAGAAAATATGGAGTTAGGCGCAGCCAATCCGGCTGTGCAGAATGGCTGGATAGAGCGGTTGCGCTTCACGGAAGAAGCGTACGTTGAAGATTACTACGAGGGAAGTAATGCACGGCCCGGACATATCTTAGCAGGGCTGGACGTTGAGCGACCCCCTTGGCTTGAGCATATCCATGAAGCACTCCAACGCGCGGGGACGTGCGTTGTTCGTACGGCAAGCGGGCAGGGGAAATCAACTCTGCTCTACAGATACGCATATAAGCACTACCAGCCGGAAACTACATTCATCGTCAAGCATCTTAGCGACGAAAGCATGGTAGGTGCCATCAAGCAAACAATCCTAGCCCGGCGCGCATTAGGTTTGCCGATTCTTGTGTTGATAGACAACGTACGCTCAGATCTCCGCTTTTGGCATAGGCTCGCAGTTGAGTTAGCAGGCCAAGGTGTTCACCTGCTGGTGACTATGCGTGAAGAAGATTGGTACCGTTATTCGGGCGCAGTTAGCGGATTTAAGTGGGAGATTGTTACTCCAACGCTATCCTTGTCAGAAGCTCGCCAGATTTACAGGGAATTCAAGCGGAAGAATAGGGTCGCCGATGGAGTACATTCTGCGGAGTGGGCATTTGAGCAGGTTGCCAAGCGGCAGTTGCTAATTGAATTCACCTACCTCATTACGCACGGGCAGATGCTAGCTGAGCGGCTAAGTGAGCAAGTGCAGGAGATGCAGCGGCTCAACGAAGACCGGGCTAAAGTTCGTGTGCTGCGGTTAGTCAGCGTCGCACAAACTTACGAGGCTAGAGTGACGGTAGATACACTCCTGCGCCAAGTTGAGTTCGATCAAGACCCGGATTCGACTATAGAATCCCTACAAAGAGAATACCTACTGTGCGGCGACGGGATCTGCGAAGGATTACACTACGTCCGCTCACAGCATCTTACAAAACTTCTTCACCGTATCGTACCGCTTGAGCATACGATGGCCGAGCTAATTGCCACCCTTGACGCGGACAACTTGGAAGCTTTTATCAGTGCGGCGTTTGTCGATCCCGAAGTTGATCACGTGACATTAATAGAAGCCTTGATTGAGCGTGGCCGCAGGGAACCTTTAGAAGTAGTGAACCGCATTGCTAAAGCATTATTTACTGCTAGTGAGATACTTTACTACAGGACACACAAAGTAAAGTTTGATCGGGCGATTGAAGAAATAGGGACTTCCATCACAACCTTGTTGTGTTCCGCAACACTGCCCTTTCAAACAGTTGATGTTCTAGGAGACCTGATAAAGATATTTCCTGATAATCCTAACATGAGACTGTTGTTGGATATATCTCAGGAATTCACTCCTCGACAATGGAGCAATAGGATCGAAGTGCGTTTTTTACAAAGCATGATCGACCACGTTAACTTCGAATATTTACAGGCCAACTTTGCTCACCTTGGCTCATTCCTTTATTGGTGTCGTTTGCCTACTCTTGACTCTTCGCGGCTTGGCTCACTGCTGGCCGCGCACGATTGGAGAAATTACATTTATCAGTCTGAGCTACAACCGACATCTAGCTTCCTTTTCGAACTTCGAAACTATGCTCGCGAAAGCTATGATTCTCTTATCGCCACCGAGAAAAATACGCTGATCAGTCGCTTCAAGCTTATTAGTGACACACTATTGGTCGAGGAGCGGGGAGACAATATTTACATTGAGTTTGTAGTCGACGAAAGCGAGCATGCCGCTGGCAACCCGGCTGAGCAGGCGTGGGGACGCCTGCGTAACCTTTACAGAATGTTCCCCAGTTACAACCTTTATTGTAGTCAGGGACTTTACGCGGTTGACTATGGGGTGAAACGAGCAATCGATGACTCGCATAAAGAAGTCGATGTGGAATTGTTAATAAAAGAAGCAGAGGCTGAGCGGAATTCGACTTATGTGCGAATGGTAGAAGCGCAGTATGCAGCCACTTTTATCCATCAATGGCAGGAACAATGGTTTAATTTCCGCCGCGACTTGTTATCTTTAATGAGTAAAGTCATCAGATTATTTCAAGACAAGCGCGGAAATTTCGATGAGCTAAATACTGCGTGGCGCGACCTTGTTGATCATAGTCAGCAGATGATAAATCTTCCCGGCTATTTGGCAGAGCGGTTCGCTGAGGATCAACGAAACATCAACTCATGGGCAAGTAGCGTAGGGACTTTCCTCCGGCAGCTTAGCCAGTCTGATGAACAAGCCCAGCGTTTGATGCGTCATAACCTAAGAGATGCAGCAACACATCTCCCGAAAGCGCAACGCGCCTTCGGGAGAATAACAGACTACACGCAAAGGTACTTTGATCTTCCTTCTCTAGACGCAGGAGAGGTCGAGCAATACGAATATTTAGCGGATGTACTCGATATCTGGTTGGATGAACCCCCGCAAACGCCTATTAGAGACCAGCGAAGATTCGTCCAAGAGCGCCGTGAAAGGCTCAGGAGAGAATTCGTAGGCGCAGTGCATACGGCGCTGAGCCCACTTGAAGAACACGATTTTGTATTCAGCTATCCGCAAGACCGTCTTGGAGAGTTCCCACTAAAAAGCATTTGCATTGGCTTTGAAGTGATTAATTTCGAGCATGTTATTGATCAGATGGGGGTAATTATCTCACGTTTGGCGGGCTTTCCACTTGAATATCATTTCCTATACCTTGCACCCCTGCTTGAGGGGGCAACTTATACGCCGAATGTTTGGCGTATTAGCTCAGACAGCATACTTAAAGTGACTACGGACACTGCTCAGGAAGACCCATGGATGCTACTTCCGGTCGAAGCGTCCGCAGACTTAGTCAAAGTTCTTCCGGACATCCGCCATACTGTCCTTCCAGAGCACGAAATATTTACTCGCTTCTACAATTTATATATGGAGCTGAACAGCATTCGGAATATAGCATTCTTCGTCATGAGCCGGCTTGATGCTAGACAAGAGTATGATGTTCAACTAGGAGAACTGTATCAAGAGCGACTGCAACGCAGGGCCGACGAAATATCCGAAGCATACTCGGCGGTATTAGATGAGATGCTTGGGTTTGAAGAAAAGAAGGAGGATGCTGATACCTCTATCCAACATTTAGAATGGCTCAGGTTTTGTCGCAGATGTATAGAAAAGTTTGAGAGTTTGCAAAGCAGTCTTAATGTCGACTTATCGACTTTTGAAAGTATTAACGTCTTGCAAGACAAAGAACTGGATACACTGTTCGGTAGGTATCTCAATGCTAAATACCGTTATCATCTAATTGATAATACGGAACAGTAATTAGAAGATAGTATGGTCTTAGAAGACATGCTTAGCTTCCTTGGTAGTCTTTGATTTACATATCTAACACTATTTCTGAATGAACAGAACAAATTATTTCCGTTAGTGGAGGTGTTTCTATCGTATGGATTCGACGCCGAAGTTCCTGCGGATAAAGTACGAAAAGGTCGAGTTTATTGCCCGTGGTGCCTACGGGCGGGTGTACAAGTGCGTGCGGTCAGGAAAAACGACGGCGGTGAAAGTTCTTGACGCTCTTGATCCAGCAGCGAGGACAAGATTCAAGGGCGAGGTTGACATCCTGCGGCGCGTTGACCACGAAAATATAGTAAAAGTTCTCGACGCAGGCGAGACCGACGGACATTACTGGTACGAATCGGAGTACGCCAGCCAAGGTCATTTCGGCATAATGGCTAGCTATCTCTTTTACTCCGATGCAGATCGGGTCAAATATTTTCGCCAAATCTGCTTAGGGGTACAGGCACTACATGAATTGGATCCGCCAATAATCCACCGCGATCTTAAGCCCTCAAATATTCTTGTCTTTGAGTATTTAGAGCCACAGCGTCATGTAGTGTTGAAGGTGGCCGATTTTGGTATAGCCGCAATCGCAGGTGAAGCATCAAGCCTTACAACCACCGGTACCGCACTGGGCACAGCCCATTATATGGCTCCTGAGCGGAGTAAGAATCCACGGGTTAAAACGCCCCAGTCAGATATATATTCTCTTGGGATAACATTCCTTGAAGCATGCACTGGCTACACAATTCCGAGTCAAGAAAATCTCGACCTTGTGCCCGATGTACTCAGACCTATCGTCTCGAAAATGGTTCGGCAAAGTCCGGGAGAGAGATACCAGTCGGTAGCGGAAGTCATTGAGGCTTTCAACAACCTCTCTTTTCATCGCCTACAGTTCGGCACAGAGTCCCAAGGAAATGTGAGGGGCACTACAATATTCCGCGTCAACATTGGGCGAGAATTGGAAAACGTGCTTGAGACTCTTAACAGGTGCGATTCAGAGAATGTTCTAGATCGACTGAAGGTCTTCGAACGCACGTTAGATCGGCTTGGGGCCGCTCGTGATCACGAGGCGCATACCATATCGAATATATCCGCAGTGGCAATGGCGACGATTGATGAAGCCGACAGAGAAGCATTAGTACGACTTATTCAGCGGTTTGATGATGCTGCCAGTATGACTACCGAGCAGGATTGGTACTTACCCTCACCCGACCAGTGGTCTAAATTCCTAGCTGATGCCTTTGAAGCTTCTTCCTACCGGGCGACGAAGCATCTTTGCCTAGAAATTCTGGTAAAGGTTCTTGTCAGGTTTGGCTCTCCGTGGACGAAGAATTATTTTTACCTCACAATCACAAAAATCGAAGACCCAAGTTATATGGAGTACCTCGCTGAACGCTTACGTGAAGTTGGCCGTGAAGACATCGCAGTGTTATTGGATGGCGTGCCGGACGAGCGCGACCTTGATTTAGATGCACTTAGAAGCACTCTTCGTGGTGCGGAGCAGATTTCAGTTCAGACGAAGTTAGACTCCTTAGCGTTGGAAGAAGAGCCATTCTATGAAACACCTGAGTATGATTTGACGCCTAGAGTCGTACAACCCATGAATGAAAGCATAAGCGTGACAGAGGCTAAAAATCAGAGCATTGAAACGGCAGTGCCCACGCCCAATATCAGATGTTTATCCGCATACCCGCACACGGTAATGCGAACTTCGGCGCATGAAGAAAAAAGCCACTTTATTTTTGCTGAAACTCCATACGATGCGGAACTCGGAGTCATAGCCGTTTTTGGTCATGAGTCGAAAGATAAGCTGCCCCTATCAACACTTTATGACGTTAAGGCGCGTATTTACTATTACGACTTTCGCAGCAAAAGGCTGGTGTATAAAGTCCGGCGAGGCTTTTGGCTCAGTCATACATACGATAGCGTCCTATTCAGCGCCGACGCGGTCAGGCGACTGCTCGTCTGTATTGTGGACGGGTTGAACGTAAAGGTACTGGAGCATAGATGTGAAAGCCACAGCATGTGTTTTGCCGCGATAGAGGAGACGCTTTCCGACGTCGGAGGCTTGGACATTGAAGTGTTCTTGGTCGCAGGCTCTCATGAAGAGCCGATAAAGGGCTACAAATTTGAGCTTAGAATATTAAGCGAGAACGCCTTACCGCTGTTTCAATTCATGGGCGAAGTTGAGCCGCGTCTCTTGTCCTGATCCTGTCCTGCCTAGATATTTATGCTGTTATTGTCCTCTGTTAAGTTTCATAAGGAATGCGTGCCATCCCTGCTTACCCTGCCAGTATTGATAGCCCGATTTAGCTGCTCCGGCAATAGTAGCCGGAATCCCCAAAGCGTTTATCAGTCCAAGTGCGCCGAGCCCCAAGTCAATGATAAGGCTTAGTCCCGTCGGGTTCTGCTTCTTAATCGCCTCGAATAAGGCTCTATCAACCTTAAGGTGAATAGCTTCATCGAAAGCCCTTTGGTCAGTCAGCACATCGGAATTAGTTTTAACGTCGGAGATTACCTCCCGGACGAAAGCGCGAAAATCCATCCACAGTCTGTCATTGCGCAGTTCGATTACCTGCTCTATAGGCATCTCGGAGAAGTCCGGCGCGGCCACTTGAAGCAGGTGTCTGACCACAACAGCCTCCTCATTCCGCCCCCTCTCATCCTTACCTGTCGCGGCCCTATGCTTACGCCTAAGCAATTCTCCGTGCCTTGAATCGAGTACGACGCCTGTTCCTAGCATAGACGAGACAACTATGTCTCGGTTGAGATTGTTTATCACCAGATCACGGAGCCATTTGTTGGTCTCGATGTCTTCGAATTTCATCTTGTCCATGAAGGTGTTGTGTTGGATAACCTGCTTCGCTTCCGGCGGAATGTCCAAGTCATGGACGATGATAGGCTTGATAAAGTCGTATGAAGAGAGGTCGAGACCCTTGAAGATGCCATAGTAGTCGATCTTGAATCTGATAGACGCCATGCCGTGCATCACTACGTCGGTCGGCATCTCTCCTTCGTCCCCCATGGTGAGCGTTATGGTTTCCGGCTTTAAGTCTTGGACTTCGACCGTCCTGAACTCTTGAGGGAGCATCCCCGGCGGGAGCCACTGTGATGTACTACCGCTATGATCCAAAATGTCTACGAGGAACGTCCCGTCCTCGATGAGCAGTTCGTCGTTGATTAGTAGAGACTCTTTGACACGGTTGGAGATTTCTTTGCGGAGGTCGAGAGTTACAAACCAGCCGACGTTACTTCTGAGAGGAAAATAGACCCTGCTTAATTCAGACACGACAGTTCAGCCCCTTGTCCAACTGCTTTGTGTTTGACTGATTATATAACCTTCAGGGCTTTGTCTAACAAGCGAAGAAAACTATTGCTGAAGGAAGAGAACTGTTCAAATCTCAAGAAATACGGCCTAAACATTTTGATTATCAGGACTTAGAGTTAATAATTATATAACTGAAACGAAAACAATAGTCATAGCTATATATGCAGAGATAGCCTCACGCGGGTTTATTATATTTCCAGCATTTTCAAGGGTTTACGTCATAAAAGATGAATTGAGCGAAAACAATGGTCATAGGTATATACAAAAGACACTTGTGCTTAACGCGTAATAATAAGTGCGCGTTTTGAGGATGTTTTGGGGAGAAAAATGAAAATTAAGGACAATGCAATTTCACCCGTAAGATGCTTACAATAAGCATCTTACGGGTGGCCGAAGTTATGATTGTCCCAAAAAGCAAGATATGGTTGGCCGAAAAAGCAAGTTATGGTTGTCCCGTAGGGGCTTCCTGTACAGGAAGCCCCTCATGCTAGTTACGAAATTTATTGGCTAGTTACCGAGTTTATTGTGCAGTTACCAACTTTATTGTCATCGCACAAATCCCTCCAAGGGGGTTATTTTGCTCCTGCGAGTTTGCCGATGAGGGAGAAGAGCGGGAGGTACATGGCGATGACGATGCCGCCGATGGTGACGCCGAGGAAGCCGATCATGATGGGCTCGATGAGCGTCAGGAGGTTGGCGATGGCGGCATCGACTTCCTGCTCGTAGAAGTCTGCGATCTTGCCGAGCATGGCGTCGAGGGCGCCCGTCTGCTCGCCGATGCCGATCATCTGCGAGACCATGTGGGGGAAGACCTCCGTGGCTTTTAAGGGATCGACAAAGCTTTCACCGCGCTCCACGCCTGCGCGGACCTTGAGAATCGCTTCTTCGATGACGACGTTGCCCGCCGTGCGCGCAGTGATGTCCAGTGATTGCAGGATGGGGACGCCCGAGGAGAGCAGTGTGGAGAGCGTGCGCGAAAAGCGTGCGACGGCAATCTTGCGTAGGATGCTGCCGAAGACAGGCGTCTTCAAAAGCAGCGTGTCCAGATTCTTACGACCGCCGGGCGTTTTGTAGTAGTAACGCAGGCCCAGGATAGTGCCAACGATGCCGACCAGGATAGCCAGTCCGCCCCAGCCCGCGATGAAACTGCTGATGCCTACGACGATGCGCGTCGGCAGCGGCAAGGGCTCCGACGGCCCCAGTAGTCCCATAAAGATGTTCTGGAATTGCGGGATGACGAAAATCATGATCACCGCGATGACTAGAGTAGCGATGACTACAACTGCCGTCGGGTAAATCAACGCGGAGATGACGTCGCGTTTGAGCTTGACCATCTTCTCGATAAAGGTCGAAAGGCGTTGGAGAATAAGGTCCAGGATACCGCCCGTCTCGCCCGCGTCCACCATGTTGGAAAAAAGCTGGTCGAAAACTTTCGGATGTCGCGCCATCGCTGCCGCTAAAGTTGAGCCCTCTTCCACGTCCTGTCTGACTTGAAGCAAGACCTGCTGAAAATATTTGTTCTCCTGCTGCTGGGCCAGAATGTCCAGGCACTGCACGAGCGGCAATCCTGCGTCAATCATGACGGAGAACTGGCGCGTGAAGATGGAAAGCTCTTTGGCCTTGACCTTCTTGCGGCCCCCGAGCTTCGGGATGCTCATCTCGCGCCCCTTCTCCTTAACGGAGGTGAGCGTGATTTGCTCCCGGCGGAGGATTTGCCGCAAGGCTTCGCGGTTGTCGGCGACGCGCTCGCCTCCGACAATCTCGTTCAATCGGTTGCGGCCTTTGAAGACGTATGTGGGCATAACGGATAAGCTCCTCGGAGTGGATTCGGCGCGCTAATCGGCGGAGGACGTGCGACCGACGGATGACGCTAAAGATTCGGTGATGCTCAAGAATTCATGCGCCTCACGGTCGAAGGATTCGACGGGGGCGCGACAGACGACTACGAACAATTTGCCTTCCATCTCGAAGGCGGTGATGAGCGCACGCACGACAGCGCGGCGCGCTACCCATTGGTCCGCGACGAGCTTGAAAGCGGCGGGCGATGCCGCTTCGATGGAGACAACCGATGCGTTGCTGCTCAGGAAACGCGCGGCGAGTGTCTCTGCAAGCTGTCGTTGCGCTGATTGGTCAAGCCGAACACTTGCGCCGACCGGAAGTGTGGCCGTAGAAGGAAACACGTAGACGCTGGCCGTGGCCGAAGCAAATCCATCGGCGTCCAGCTTGCGAAAGACGCGACGGTCAGAGAGCCTCGTCTTTGTTTGCGACTTCGACGCTCCGGCGCTCCAACTCGAATTTGGCAGGCTCAAAGTAAACGCGCCCGCAGGGTCTCTGTACAAGGTGCTGAAAGACGCGCTCGACGGTGAAGCAGAGAAGGGAACACGCGCGGGCGGCGCTGCGGGAACAGAATAGCCGCGCTCGTTGTCCATCAAGTCTTCGCTGGTGAGCGTCGGCGTCGAGCGTCGCTGCGCCTGTTGAGCGGAAGCGTGCGTGATGAGCGAAGATGAAAAGATAGCTATCACGACGAGCGTGCTCGTCATGCTGAATAGCTTTTCTTTCATGTTCGAAAGTCTGTTGCTCATCTCGCGTGAAGCCTTTGGGAAAGGTGCGTGTCTGCGTGTGAATTAACGGACGGGCGGTGCGCCGGGACGCACGCCGACGGGACGACCCTGCGCGTAGGGGCTAGGGTGCTGGCCCGGCGGGCGCATGCCGGGAGCGCCGCCGTTCTGCTGGCCGTAGCCCGTGTTGATGCCAGAGCCGCGCTCGATTAGCTCCTTTAGCTCGTCCGGGTTGGAAGAACGCTGGATGGCGACTTCGAGCGAGATGAGCCGCTTGTGATAGAGCGTGGCGAGCGACTGGTTAAAGGTCTGCATGCCGTACTTCTCCTGACCCGTCTGCATCATGGAGTAAATCTGATGCACCTTGTCTTCACGAATCAGGTTGCGTATGGCCGCGTTCGGCACGAGGATTTCCATAGCCATGCAACGGCCCTGACCTTCCACGCGCGGCAGGAGCGACTGGCAGAGAATGCCTTCAAGGACGAGCGAGAGCTGCGCGCGAACCTGCGCCTGCTGCTCGGAGGGGAAGACGTCTATGATACGGTTGATCGTGGAAGCCGCGCTGTTGGTGTGAAGCGTCGCCAAAGTTAAGTGGCCCGTCTCGGCTATGCGCAGCGCGGACTCTATGGTTTCGAGGTCGCGCATTTCGCCTACGAGCACGACGTCAGGGTCTTGACGAAGGGCGGTGCGAAGCGCGTCTGCGAATGAGCGCGTGTCGGCGTTGACCTCGCGCTGGTTGACCAGACAGCTCTTGTGGTTGTGCAGAAATTCGATGGGGTCTTCGATGGTCAGGATGTGCTCGTGTCGATCAATATTAATCTTGTCGAGCATCGCGGCGAGCGTCGTCGATTTACCGGAACCCGTCGGGCCTGTCACCAGAATCAGACCGCGCGGCTTGTCGCAAAGCTGTTTGACCACGGGCGGAAGACCGAGCGCCTCGAACGGCTTAATCTCGTAAGGGATGGCGCGGAAGACAGCGCCGACAGCGCCGCGCTGGTTGAAGATGTTGGCGCGGAAACGCGACAAGCCCTTGACGCCGAACGAAAAGTCCAGCTCAAGGTTCTCTTCAAAGCGATGCTTCTGCGCGTCCGTCAGCACAGAGTAGGCGAGCTGCTTGGTGTCGGCGGACGTCAGAGGGCGGAAGCCTTCAAGAGCGCGCAGGTGTCCATCAACGCGTACCTGCGGCGGCGTGTTCGTAGTGATATGAAGGTCGGAGCCTCCAAGCTCTGCGAGCTTTTTCAACAGCTCTGAGAGCGAAACCTGCGGCGCATTTTCATTCGATGACATCAGCTTGAGTTCTCCTGTACGCTGCGAGCTGGATTGAATATCCGGCGTGCCGCATCGTGCAGAGCAGAGGTTTGAAAGCGCCTCTGCTGAAAAGTTGAGTGGCGGCCGAAGCCCATGCTTTGCCGCCAACTTAAGGGGTTAACGGTTGCCGGTGCGGATTGTGGTTAAGACCTGTTGAGCTTCGGCATCTACGCGCTCGACCGTGTCGCGCGAGGCGCGAACGCCCAGGCTGTAAATGCGACCATCAATCTCCGTAAAGTAGAAGGTCCAGTGTTGCTCTGGCGTGCGCCCGTCGCTTGATGCGGGAGTTTCCGCCAGCACGATGTAGACGCGGCGACCACCGATTTCGCGTTCCAGATCGTTAGTAACAAAGCCGCCAGCCTGCACCATCTTGTTAATGACCGCGCTGCGCAAATCTGCGAGCGGGATTCCTGCGAACAGAAGCTTGCGCTGTCGCGTGCCTGCTTCGGCTTCCACCTGCGGGCGGGCCGAAGTGACAAACGAGAAGGCCGCTTGCCCGACGGGCTTGCCGCCTCGCTCGTAGACGCGAAACTGCATCTCGCCGTTCTGTGTAGTCGGGCGATTGCTCCAACCTCTGGGGAGCTTGAGACTCCATTGGCCCTGCGGGTCGTTGTAGATACCGCCGACGCCCGCGACCGCATTGGAAGCCCTGGCAACAGTCTCGGGGTTAAGACCTTCGACCGCCACAGGGTTCTGCTCACGCATAGCGGCCAACGCACGCTGACGAGCAAGCGCGGCACGACGGCGAGCCATGCGCGCACGGTAACGACGCCACCACGCACGCGAATACTTGCGATAGCGTTTCTTGCCCGCAGAGTAGGAAGAGCGGTTGTTAAATTCTTTCGCCAGCGAATCCGCCAGAGGCAGAGTGACGGCGAAGGTAACAAAAAGCATTAAAGATAAAGCGGCAGCACGTAGCATAGTTTGTATACCTCTCTCCTCAGGCGACCGTTTCCCGCACGACCTCTTCGCAAGTGGTGATTCCGAGACGAATCTTGTGCAACCCGGATTCACGCAAATGGATCATGCCGTCTTCGATGGCCTTCTTCCGTAGCTCCAGAGACGATGCGCCAATCAGTATCAGCTCTCGTATCTCGTCCGTGATTTCCATCACTTCATAGAGACCGACGCGGCCTTTGTAGCCGGTGCCGTTGCAGGTCTGGCAACCGCGTCCCTTGTAAGTCTTCAACTGCTTAGCTTCTTCCGGAGAAAAACCAACTTCAATGAGAGCTTCAGGAGGGGTCGAACTTTCCGTCTTACAATCTTTGCAGACGCGGCGGATGAGTCGCTGTGCCTGTATGAGGTTGACGGATGTGGCTACGAGGAAGGGCTCGATGCCCATGTTCATCAGACGCGAGATGGTGGAGGGCGCGTCGTTGGTGTGGAGGGTGGAAAGCACAAGGTGGCCCGTGAGCGCGGCCTTGATGGCTATCTCCGCGGTTTCGAAGTCGCGGATTTCGCCGACGAGAACGATGTTGGGGTCCTGACGCAGGAAGGAGCGTAGGGCGGCTGCGAAGTTTAATCCAATCTGCTCCTTCATCTGGACCTGGTTGATGCCCGGCAGGTTAAATTCCACAGGGTCTTCCGCGGTCATGATGTTAGTTTCGGTTTGGTTCAGGGCTTGGAGGGCCGAGTAGAGGGTGTTGGTTTTACCGGAACCCGTAGGACCGGTGACGAGCACCATACCGTAGGGCTTGGAGATGTTGCGCTGGAACTTGACTAACGATTCGGGCTCGAAGCCTAACTTCGTCATGTCAAGCATCAGGTTCTCTTTATCGAGGAGGCGCAAGACGACCTTCTCGCCAAAGAGGGTGGGCAGCGTGGAGATGCGGAAATCAAGCTCGCGCGAGCGCGAATCGACCTTGACCTTGATCTTGATGCGGCCATCCTGCGGGAGCCGCTTTTCGGAGATGTCCAGCTTGGACATGATCTTGAGACGCGAGATGAGGGCGTCGCGCATCTTCAGGGGCGGGTGCATGACGTCGTAGAGCACGCCGTCAATGCGGAAGCGTATGCGCAGGTCTTTTTCGTAAGGCTCGACGTGGATGTCGGAAGCGCCGCGCCGTAGAGCATCTACCAGCAGCACATTGACGAGCCGCACCACGGGCGCGTCCTCGCTCATGCGCGTCAGGCTTGAGAGGTCTATCTCTTCGTTGTCTTCGATGACCTCAAGATTGTCCGCGCCTTCTGCATGGTCGAAATCAAGGCTGTCGAGCGAAACCAGATCGTCGCTCGTGATTGAGCCGTGACCGTTGCCGTTGCCATTGCCTTTGAGCCCTTCGACCAGCATTTCCGAGGCGAGGGATGCAAGTTCTATCTCGCGCGATTGCGCGTAGTATTTCGCGATGGCTTCCTGAACGCTCGCTTCCGAGACGACCACGGGCTCTATGTTGAGACCCGTCATGAACTTAATATCGTCCATGGCGAAGACGTTGGTGGGGTCAACCATCGCCAGCGTGAGCGTTGCGCCGACACGGGAAAGGGGCAGAACGGAGTATTTCTGCGCGACCTCTTGAGGAATCAGACGGATGACCGTTTCGTCTATGTCGAACAGCTCAAGATTGACGGACGGCACACCGTACTGGCGCGAAAGCACGGCTGTAATCATGTCGTCGGAAACCAAGCCGAGCTTGACAAGATTGTAGCCGAGACGACCGCCGTTCTCGCGCTGGTAGTCTAGAGCTTCCCGCAATTGCTGCGGACTGAGGAGATTTTCGCGGACAAGGATTTCGCCTAGTTTGGCTGACATCTAAGAAGTTCCAAATGGGTTTTTGCGACTAAAACTTCAAAAGGCGGGCAATGTTTGTAGAACTGCGGAGTCGGCTGCAACGATGGCCGCACATACACGCGCATTTAACGATACAAACGGCGCTAAACACCGTTGCGGCAAACATATTACTGCTTTAACAATGTTGTGTCAAGTCGCTTCTTTCAATCAAAATGACGCAAAAAAGCCCTGTGGAGAGCCTTCCACAGGGCTTTTTACAGGATGCGGTGGTTAATCTATCCGCGACGGCGGGTCGTGCCACCCGTGGTTTTTTGCGGTGTGACCTTCTCCTGAGTCTTTAAGTAATCCAGAGACTCCTTGGCAGAAGCTTTCAGAGGATGTTCATTCGGGGCCTTGTCTACGAAGCGTTGTAGATAATTGGCAGCTTCCTGGTACTTGGTTTTATCCCCGGTGCTGAAAAGCGCCAAGCCCAACCCGAGCGTTGCTTCAAGGTTATCTGGATTCGCCGTCAGGACTTTTTGGAATTCATCTGCGGCATTGGCTGCTTTGCCCGAGTCGAAGTACATCTGGGCCGCGTCAATCTGAGCTTTTAACTTCTTGGCCGGGTCGGTTTCGGCGGCTATATACTCCTGCATGGCCGCAAAGGCTTCATCGGCCTTTGTATTATCCACCTTGCTGGCGACAAATCTCATGGATTCGGCGCGCGCCAGCAGCGCAAAGTACTTATTGGCGGTCTGGCTCTTTTGTTGTTCGGGGTCGCTTGAGGTCTGCGTTTTGGACAACGTCACAGCCTTGGTGCTGGACTGGCCGGCTTCGGTCCAATCCTTTTTGGCGGCCTCCAACCCGGCGTTTTTGGCCGCATCGTCCGTCAGCCTGATGGCTTCATTAAAGCGCTGCACTCCGCGCTGGACGAGCGCCAGAGACTTGTTGGTCAGGAGCGCAATCTGGTCGGGGTCTGCTGCGAGACCTTCGTTATACTGCGTGATGGCCTCGTCAAAACGCTTGGCCTTCAAAGCCTCGTTGCCTGTCTTGAAGGTGCGGCCAACGATGACGTTAATCGCTTCATTCTTCACATTGCTTTGTTTAATCTCTTCGTTCTTGCGCTCCAGTTCCTCGCGCTTGGCGCGGTCTTCGGCGCTTTCAGCCCCGGCAGGAGCGCCGCCAGCCACAGCCGCCGCGCGCACTTCTTCTTCGGTTGCGCGCTTTCCATCGCCCGGGTCAAGCACGATGTTGATGTCCTGACCACGCCCGGCTTTGATATTGGTCAGAAAGCTTGGACGTGCGCCGGGGCCGCTGAAGGCGACCGTGTATGTGCCTATGAAAGGAAGGCCCGCGTAGACGTAGCCCCCCTTCTTATCGGTCTTAGTTTCGTATTTGGCTTTGACGTCCATGCGGTAGACATCCACGATTCCACCGGCGACGGGGACTTCTTTCCCGTCCGCGCCTTTCATGGTGACTTTACCGCGTAGCTCTCCGGACTGTGCCGCGCCCACGACAAAGCTCATGAGCAGCACTGCAATGGCCGCAAGTGAAATAAAAAAGTGTTGACGACGCATGATGGACTCCTCCAGAAATATATCAAGCCTCCAAAAAAACTGAAGACCCGACTAGGATGCCTTGAGGGAAATATGGGTTGTGTTTATCTTAATCCCGGCGGCCTCACATTACCGCGCAAGACGTGTAGTGTCAAGCATATGCGATGGGGTCTTGAAAGCCCGCCTCGCGGAAGGCGCGCAGCCTGAGCGCGCACGAGTCGCAGCGGCCACACGCCAGCTCCTGCCCGCTATAGCAAGACCATGTCAACGCGAGCGGCGCTCCCAATTCCCGCCCGCGCTTTACGATCTCAGCTTTTCGCATCTCGATAATGGGCGTGACGATTTGGACGCGCGTTGCGGGGCGTGTCCCGCGATTTATGACCTCTTGAAAAGCTTCGTAAAATTCGGGTCGGCAATCCGGGTAGCCGGAGGAATCTTCTGCCACCGCGCCGATGTAGATGCGCTCGGCCTTTAAGACTTCGGCCCAGCTCACGGCGATTGACAAGAGGTGTGCATTGCGAAAGGGAACATAGCTGGTCGGAATCTCTTTTGATTGGAGGTCGGCTTCCGCGACCGGAATCTGCGCGTCGGTCAGAGACGAGCCGCCGATGCGCGCCAGATGTTCTATAGAGACGGCAAAGCGCCGCTCCACGCCGTAGTAATCCGCGATTTCTTCAAAGGCGCGACGCTCGCGCTCCTCCGTTCGTTGCCCGTAAGAGACGTGAAGAAAAGCCAGCTCGTCATTCTCTTCATTAGCAATCGCAGCCGTCACGCACGAGTCCATGCCGCCCGAAACAAGACAGACCGCAAGCGCCGCGCTCTCCGTTTCATCAAGCGCTTCATCTTCCAGCGTCGCAGCTCTTTCGTTTGACCCGCCCATCTAAACGCCGCGCGCCTCCGGCCCCCAAATCTGCTTATGCATCTGCAACTGCATACGCACTTCCATCCCGCTAGACGCAATCCACTCGGCCATCTCCTGTAAGTCAACAGCATCCCACACGGGCGAGATGAGCACGGCACGTGCGCGTCTCTCAAGGTCGTAGCGGCTGATACAATCGCGCGCGTATTCCCAATCCGCGCGGTCTGCAACAACGAACTTCACTTCATCCTTGTCAGCGCGCAGGCGGTCCAGGTTGGGCCAGTGGTTGCGCGGCTCCTCGCCGGAGGCGGGGCATTTCACGTCGAGGATGATGGAAGCACGCGGGTCCACATTTTCCGTGGAGACGTAGCCGCCCGTTTCAATCAGCACTTCGTAGCCTTCATCGCAGAGGCGCTCGATAAGCGTTAAAGCTTCGCGCTGCGCGAGCGGCTCGCCGCCCGTGACTTCCACAAGGCGGCAACCAAAGGCTCGCACACGTTCCATCACATCGTCGAGCGTCATGTGCTCGCCGCCCGTAAACGTATATTCGCTATCGCACCACACGCAGCGCATGGGACAGCCCGTGAGCCGCACAAACGAGCAGGGCCGCCCGGCGTGCGTTGACTCACCCTGAATCGAGCGAAAGATTTCGGTAACGCGAAGCATAAAAGCAGGGATGAGGGCGGAGGGATGAGGGATGAAAGAAGAACTACTCAATCTTGGATAGCTTCCTTTTCATGCCTCATCCCTCCGCCCTCATCCCTCCGAATCTATCTCACCATCTTTGTGCTGTCAAAGTCCATCTCGGGAGCGCTTGTTCTGCATCTCAATGTTGGGCGCAAGACCGGGAAATATCAACGTCTGAGAAGGGCGGGAAGCGCCGCGCGTGTGATAGCATAGCCGTTGCGCTCTACCGAAGGTTTCGAGAGACCCCCAGTGACGAGACGAGACGAGCAAATCGAAAGAGTTGTGGCCGAAGGCACAGCCCGGCTTATCAAGCGCGCGTCCGATTCGCGCTCGCTTGAAGTCTCGGACCTCGCAGGGCGCGTGCGTGCCGGTCTGGAAAAGTATCTCCCGGCTTCGGAGCATGAGGTTGGCGAAAGTGAGATGAAGGAGTTCGTCGACGCGCTTCATGCCGACGACCTCTGCTTGATTGTGGCGTGCGAGCGTGGAGATCAGAATGCGTGGAGCGATCTGGTCAAACGTTATGAAGCGACCGTGAGGGCTGCGGCGCGCTCGGCTGCTTCGAATGAAGACGCGGCGGAAGACCTCGCGCAATCCATCTGGGCGGAGCTTCACGGGTTGAGGACGCGCGCAGACGGGCGGCCTGCGGGCAAGCTCGCTTATTATTCAGGCCGTGGCTCTCTGGGCGGGTGGCTGCGCGCAGTGGTCGGGCAACTGGCTGTTGACCAGCATCGCAAGATGGCGCGACTGGTCCAGACCGAAGAGGACGCGGATTTTGATCGCCTCGCGCACGAGACGCGCGAGCGACATGATGATGCTTTTAGCCTCTCGCACGTCGCGGCTGACCCGGAACACGCGCTCTCGGAAAGGAGCGCGGCGAATGATGTGGAGCAGGCACTGGCTGAAGCCATGCGCGGGCTTGAGCCGGAAGACCGCTTGCTCGTCAAGCTCTACTACTTTGACGGTCTGAAATTGCGTGAGGCCGGAGCGGTGCTGGGCGTGCACGAGGCCACTGCGAGCCGCCGCCTGACGCGCATTCAGGCGGACGTGCGCTCCCGAGTCGAGAGCATACTGATGACAGAGCACGGGTGGACGCGCGCCGAAACCACACGCTCTTTGAGCGAAGCGGCCTCTCATCTTGAGAGTGATCTGGAAGTGATGCTCGCGACAGAGAGAATGGCGGGCGAGAATCGCACTGTACAGGGCGAATAGATTCGCACGGATGATGATGAAAGGCTGCAAGCAAAAGACGCGGCGCGCGTTCTTATAAACAGACCGCTGAAAATCGAGCGGACGCTACGTTTGATGAAGCACAACACGGACACAGAAATGGACCTCCTCTTCCGACGCCACGCGCGGCGCGACGCTCAGGGTGTGCGCCAAACGCCTGACGCACGCCGCGAGGAGGAAGCTGTTCGGAAGTCTCATCTGGATGCAGACGAATTGAGCGCTTACGCCGAAGGCGCTGTGCCGGAAGCCATGCGCTTGCGTTACGCTGCACACCTTGCGGATTGTGATGATTGTCGAAAAATCGTGACGGGGATAGTCATCTCTTCGGGCGCGGAGGTTGAAGAAAAGCCCGGAGTCGTCGAAGCGTTGAGCGAGCCGCGCCGGTCTTGGCGCGAGTGGCTGGCGGCGATTTTCGCGCCCCCCGTCTTGCGCTATGCCGTGCCCGCGCTTGCTCTGGCTTCGGTCATAGCCATCGTGCTCGTCGTCGCGCGGCGCGACCGCGAAGACTTTGTAGCGAAGAACGAGCAGGCACAGCAAGCAACTTCGAACGCAAGCGCAGAAAGGCAAGCACCCACGGGAACGTACGAGACGACTAACACGTCGTCGGCCAATTCTGAAAATCACGGCGTGCTGCCGACCACCGCTACCGCCAATACTTCGAGCGATGAACGAGCGAAAACAGGCGAAGGCCCGGCACAGGCTCAGCCCAAGCCGAGCGATGCAGACAGGACGGCCCGGAACGTACAGGAGGAAGGCACAACCGACACCAGCACGGGAACGAAACTCGCCGACGCCCCTCAGCCTTCTGTCGCTGCTGCGCCGACGACGTCGAGCGAAGTGAGCCGCGCAGACGATTACAGGCGGACCGAGCCGTCGGCTCCATCGAACGCGCCTGCGGAAGCGGACACGACCGCCGGTAAGGCAAAAGAGAAGGATGAGAATCAGCTTGCCGCTCAAAAGAACAGGGAAAGGCAGCGCGGCGAATTCGGTGCGGGTGCCACAGGCACAGCCGGTGGCCGCGCGCAGCAGCGTGAAGATAAATCAAGCGGCGCTGATGTCGTCGGCGGAGTCAACGAATCCGTCGCTGTGAACAAGCGACAGCCCTCCACGGCGGCGAGGAAAGCGACGCCGCCTGCTTCGCGCGCCGCGCGCGACTCTGCCGATGACGAGGGAGCGGAGACGCGCGTGGTCGCCGGGCGCACCTTCCGTCGTCAGGGCAGCGTCTGGGTGGACTCGGCTTATAACTCTTCGGGCTCTGTGACGAAGGTCAGGCGCGGCTCGGAGCAGTATCGCGCGCTTGTCGCAGACGAACCTGTTGTCGGCACAGTCGCAAACGCACTGGGCGGCGATGTCATCCTCGTCGTCAGAAGCCGCGCCTACCGTCTTTACTAACGTGAGTTCGACGTAAGGGTTTATGCGGCTCTTGAGCCCCGGAAGGGGCGACATAAAGTAGCCCACGGCGTGAGCCGTGGGAACAGATTGCGTTTATAATTAAAGAGCCCCTGAAAGGGGCGAAAGATATTCACGCTCGAATCTCTTTCGCCCCTTTCAGGGGCTCTCAATCTTTATTGTCGCTGATCCCCACGGCTGACGCCGTGGGCTATTATCTTCCGCCCCTGCCGGGGCTGATGGATAAATCGCTTACGTCGAACTCACGTTATACTAATAGCAAAGCTCGCTATCCAAGCCTCAAAGCGCCTTCGCTTACGCTCTAATCACCCCGCATTGTCTTACAATGATACAGCATTAGAGACTAATCACTCGTCATTAGTTAATAATGGTGTACCATTATTAACTAATGAGGCGTCATTAGAGGATAATGACGCCTCATTATGCCTTAATGAGGCGTGAATATGCCCTAATGACGGCTCATTATCCCTTAATGAGGGCTCATTATGCCTTAATGGCGCATCATTAGAGCCTAATGGACCGTGATTATGCCCTAATCAGGCCACGCTAATGGATAATCACGCGACATTAGGGCTTAATCATGCGTCGCTATGTCATAGTCGCGCATCGCTATGCCATAAGACGGGGTGCGGAGGCCGTAGTCATGGCGTCTTACGCTCTGAAGCCCACAGTCTTTTATCGTTTTCACGATGAAATAGTGCTATAACTACGCGGACTACTGCCGTGCTAAATTCTCCGCTCGGTCAAGAGAAGGGAGAAGCTCAAAATGATCTTCCGCAGCCCCCTCGGGGATGTTTCGATTCCCGACGTGCCGCTCACAGAGATGATTCTGGAAAGAGTGCGCGCGCAAAGTGGCGACCGCCCCGCGCTTGTTGAATCCCTTACGGGTCGCACCATTACTTACGGCGAGCTGGCCGACAAGATTGAGCGCGCCGCAGCGGGTTTACACGCGCGCGGCTTCGCGCAAGGCGACGTGCTCGCCATCTTCAGCCCGAACATTCCCGAATACGCCGTCTGTTTTCACGCCGTCTCGCTCCTTGGCGGAATCAACACGACTATCAACCCGCTCTACACTGCCGAAGAGGTCGCGCATCAATTAAAGGATGCGGGCGCAAAGTATCTGGTGACGATTCCTCAATTGCTGGACAAGGCACAGGAAGCGGCAGAGGAAGCGGGCATCAGCGAGGTCTTTGTCTTTGGCGAAGCCGAAGGTGCGACCGCCTTTGATTCGTTGTACGAAGGGGACGGGCGTGTGCCGCGTGTCTCCATCAACCCGCGCGAGGACATAGTTGCGCTGCCGTATTCGAGCGGCACGACGGGCTTGCCCAAGGGCGTCATGCTCACGCACTACAATCTGGTTTCCAATATTTACCAGATGGATCAAATAGGACTCGTGCGCGAGCATGAAAGTCTCGTCTGCGTGTTGCCGCTCTTTCACATCTACGGCCTTGTGGTCATCCTGAACCTCGGATTGTTCAAGGGCGCAACCATCGTCACGATGGCGCGCTTTGATCTTGAACAGTTCCTGACAATCATGCAGGACTATCGCGTGACGCTGGCGCATCTGGTTCCGCCGATTGTGCTCGCGCTTTCCAAACAGCCTGCCGTGGAAAATTATGACCTCTCAAGTTTGCGTACAGTCTTTTCCGGCGCAGCGCCGCTGGGCGCAGAGCTTTCGCAAGCTTGCCTTGAGCGTCTGGGCTGCGAGGTCAAGCAGGGCTACGGGATGACGGAGACGAGCCCTGCCACGCATTGCACCGCTCATGATTTGGAGATGAAGCCCGGCTCGGTCGGCGTCTGTCTGCCGAATACGGAGTGCAAGCTGGTGGACGTGGACACAGGGCAGGCGGTTGGCCCGAACGAGCGCGGAGAGCTGTGGGTGCGCGGGCCGCAGGTCATGAAGGGATACCACAACCGGCCCGAAGCCACGGCGCAAACGGTGGACGCAGAAGGCTGGCTGCACACGGGCGACGTCGGCTACGCGGACGATGAAGGACACTTCTTTATAGTGGACCGCGTCAAGGAGCTGATTAAGTACAAGGGCTTTCAGGTCGCGCCCGCGGAGCTGGAAGCCATACTGCTTTCACATCCGGCGGTCGCGGACGCAGCAGTTATCCCGAGCCCCGATGAAGAAGCGGGCGAAGTGCCCAAAGCTTTTCTAGTGCTCCGTGCAGAAGTGACACCCGAAGAGATTAAAAGCTTTGTCGCCGAGCGCGTCGCGCCACACAAAAAGATTCGTCGTCTTGAATTCGTGGACCAAATCCCAAAGACCGCTTCGGGCAAGATACTGCGCCGCGTCTTAAAGGAACGCGAGCGACAGGCCGAGAAAACAGAACAGTAAATCAACTTAAGTTCGACGTAATCGAGAAGCGCATCTATAGCCCCGTAGGGGCGCGGATGTTTATAGCCCGAACGTCTCTATTGTAATTAGCTCCGTCAGGAGCGAAATGTCATGCCTACCAGAAAACATTTCGCTCCTGACGGAGCGAGCAGTTCGGTTTGCATGTATAGCTATAAACATCTCGCTCCTAGCGGAGCGAAGAACCTGCTTATCGCATCTAGCTCTTGTTAAATTAACCAACCCGCCGAGGCAAACTGAAACGATGACCCGTCAACAAAGAATCGCTCGCACGCTCATCGCATCACTTACGCTTTCGATTTTATTACTCAATTCATTCGCTCTTTCCTCGCAGGCGCAGCGACGACGCGGCGGTCGGGCAGGCAGTGGCGCTGATAGCGCGCCCGGTATGATTGCGGCGCGGCGTAATCCCGAGATTGCGCGTATGCTCGCGGAGATAGACGCGCGCAACATAGAGGCCAGCATACGCAAGCTTGTCTCCTTCGGCACGCGCAACACGCTGTCGGCGCAGGACAATCCCGCGCGCGGCATAGGCGCTGCGCGCGACTGGCTCTTTCAGGAATTCCAGCGAGCAGCGGCGCAATCCGGCGGGCGCATGACGGTTGAGAAACAGTCTTACGAGCAGGCGGTTGATAAACGCTGGCCGCGCATCACTCGCCCGACCGTGATTACCAACGTCGTCGCCACTTTGCGCGGCACGCAGGCGGGCTCGGAGAATCGTCTCTACGTCGTGAGCGGGCATTACGACTCCATGTGCACGAGCCCTACGGACGCGGATTGCGATGCGCCCGGCGCGAACGACGACGCTTCAGGCACAGCCGCCGTGCTTGAGATGGCGCGCGTGATGTCTAAATACAAATTCGATGCGACGATTATTTTCATGGCCGTCGCGGGCGAGGAGCAGGGTCTTGTCGGCTCGACCTACTTTGCAGAACAGGCGAAGCAGAAGAGTTGGAACGTCGAGGCAATGTTGACCAACGACATCGTCGGCAACACGCTCGGCGGAAACGGCGTGCGTGACCGTCGCACGCTTCGTGTCTTCTCCGAAGGCGTGCCGTCGAATGAAACACCGGAAGAAGCGAACGTGAGGCGCGGCGTCGGCGGCGAGAACGATTCGCAAGCGCGCCAGCTCGCGCGCTTTATCAAAGACGCTGGCGCGCAGTACGTGCCTTCCATGAACGTGATGATTGTCTATCGCCGCGACCGCTACCTGCGCGGCGGCGACCACATACCCTTTCTTGAGCGCGGCTACGCGGCGGTGCGCTTCACAGAGCCGAACGAGGATTATCGTCACCAGCATCAAAACGTGCGCGTCGAAAACGGAGTGCAATACGGCGACCTGCCCGAGTACGTTGATTTCGCGTATGTCGCGCAGGTGGCGCGCGTCAACGCTGCGAGCCTTGCGCTGTTGGCCCTTGCTCCTGCGCGCCCGCGCGGCGTCGGTATCGTCACGGCGCGCTTAACGAACGACACGGATTTGAAATGGGACGCGAACACAGAGACGGACGTGGCGGGCTACGAGATTGTCTGGCGCGACACCACTTCGCCCGTCTGGACGGACTCGCGCTGGATAGGACGTGTGACGAGCTACACGATGAAGGGAATGTCCAAGGATAACTACTTTTTCGGCGTGCGTGCGGTTGACCGCGACGGCAATCGCAGCCCCGTCAGCTACCCTCGACCCGTGCGATAAAACGGAAGCTATTGAAGGCTCAATCGCGCTTCGGCTCTTGAAGGAGCCGGGCTATTAATTTGTTAAACCTTTCGCGTTGCCTGTGCGTCTAAACTGTCGGTGACGGGTTGAATCTCTATTGGATTCCAGCCTGCGCCGACCGCTTCTTTTTACGGCAAAAAATTGTTCGGAAAATGGTGCTGAAATGAGTAACTTGAAGAATCGTCGCTTCTCGTTGGGGGCTCGCCGGTTAACGGCGCTGATGATGGTGCTGGCTCTCCTGTCTCCTTTGTTCGCGGGACGGACGAGCGCGCAGAAGAAGACTACAGAGGCGCAGCGTCTCAGGGAAGACCAGCGCATCCTGCACGTCCTGAATCGCGCAGGCTTTGGCGCGCGTCCCGGCGACGTAGAGCGCGTGCGCGCTCTTGGCCTGGATCGCTACCTTGAGCAGCAGCTTTATCCTGAAAAGATTGCCGACGCGGCGGTCGAAATGAAATTGCAGCGCCTCGAAGCATTACGCCTGTCCACGCCAGAGCTTTACGCAAAGTACCCGCAGCCGAACCAGCTCCTGCGCAGGATGCAGCGTGAAGGAACACTGCCGCCCGAATTGGCAGCCGCCGCAGAGGAGCGCGTCAAAGGCAACAATCCGAACATGCCTCCGCCCAATGCTCCCATGCCGCAGGGCAATGGTGATGCCATGCAGGCACAGAACAATGATGCGGCAAAGGGAGACGCGGGCGAGCGCCGGAATAACGAATATCGCCGCGCCATACGCGACTACTATCTAAAGAATAACCTGCGCATACCGCAGCAGTTGATGATAGAGCTTCAGGCTTCGCGCATCCTGCGCGCCGTTTACAGCGAGCGACAGTTGCAGGAAGTGATGGTCGATTTCTGGGAGAACCATTTCAACGTCTTCGCAGGCAAGGGCGCGGATCGCTGGCTCTTAATCTCGTACGACCGCGACACCATTCGCCCCAACACGCTCGGCAAATTCAAAGACCTGCTCACCGCCACGGCGCAAAGCCCTGCCATGCTCTTTTACCTCGACAACTTTCAGAGCGTGAGCCCGAACGCGCGGCAACCGGTTCGTGATTTTCTGGAAGGGCTGGGGCGTAATCGCAGGCAGAACCGCAGACCTGTTGATAACGGCCAGATGCCGAACGCACAGCGACCGCAGCCGCAACAACAGCGCATGCGTCGCGGCATTAATGAGAATTACGCGCGCGAGTTGATGGAGCTGCACACGCTCGGCGTTGACGGCGGCTACACGCAGAAGGACGTGCAGGAAGTTGCGCGCTGCTTTACGGGATGGACGATTAGAGCCCCGCGCGGAGGCGCTGGTGATAGGGATGCCGGAACATTCTTCTTTAATCCGCGCATGCATGACGACGGTGAAAAAGTTGTCCTCGGCCAGAAAATTCCTGCGGGCGGCGGTATCAACGATGGCTTGATGGTTTTAGATATTCTCTCGCGCCATCCTTCGACCGCAAAGTTTATTGCCACGAAACTGGCGCGCCGTTTTGTCATGGACGCGCCTACGCCCGAGCTTATAGCGCGCGCGAGCGCGGCCTTTACACGGAGCGGAGGCGACATACGCGAGACCTTGCGCGCAATGTTTGCCTCGCCGGAATTCAATTCTCAAGCGTCCTATCGCGCCAAGATTAAGACGCCGTTTGAGCTGGCCGTGAGCGCCATTCGCACGCTCGGCGGCGACACCAACGGCGGCCCCGCAATTCATCAATGGATTACGCGCATGGGCGAGCCGCTCTACATGTATCAAGCGCCGACGGGTTATCCCGACACTGCCGAAGATTGGGTCAACACGGGCTCGCTCCTTGAGCGTTTAAATTTCGGGCTGGCCCTGGCGAGCAATCGCATTCCGGGAACGCGCGTTGACCTCACGCGCTTTGCCGCAGAGACCGCAGCAAACGGCGCGGTCGATAAAGCGCGCGTCATGGACAGCTTTTTCGGCGTGCTCCTGAACGGCGACGTCTCCACGCAGACCAAAGCGACGCTCATGAAGCAATTAAACGAGCCGCTGCCCGCGCCCGCTTCCGCACAATCAAACACGTCTGCGCAGAGGGCGCAGGCCGATGAGATGGATGACGATGATGATGCCCCGCTCGGCGGCGGTGGCGGGCGTCGCATGAGACGGGCCGCGCGCGCCGACACAGGCGTAGTCATAGGCAACCCTGAAATCGTCAAGATTGCCGGGCTAATCCTTGGCTCGCCGGAATTTCAGAGACAGTAAAAAGCCGTGAATCGTCAATCGTGAATCGTGAATAGATAAAAACCGTCTTTTACGATTTACGATTTACGATTCACGATTGACGAGGTGTTTTATGAATCGCAGATTTTTCTTGAAGTCGGGCGGGATTGCGCTGGCGAGTATTGGAATGATGAGCGCCGCGCCGTCGTTTCTACAGCGTGCAGCGCTGGCGCAGAGCATCACGGGCGGAAGGCGCAAGACGCTGATTACCATCTTTCAGCGAGGCGCGGTGGACGGCCTCAACATGGTCGTGCCCTACGGCGAGCGAGATTATTACAGCCTTCGCCCCGCGCTCGCCATACAGAAGCCGCAGAGCGGAAACGCTGATGCCGCGATTGACCTTGATGGATTCTTCGGCTTGCATCCGTCGCTCGCTCCGTTCAAGCCCTTGTGGGATGCGAAGCGGCTCGCGATTGTGGAAGCCGTCGGCTCGCCCGACAACACGCGCTCGCACTTCGACGCGCAGGACTACATGGAGTCGGGCACGCCCGGTATCAAGTCTACGCGCGACGGTTGGCTCAATCGTTATCTTCAATTAAAGCGCGACGAGAAGGCTTCGCCGTTTCGCGCCGTGGCAGTGACACAGAACATGCCGCGCGCACTTCAGGGCCGCGCGCCCGCGCTCGCCATTCAAGACCTCTCTAACTTTACGATTCGCGCGGGCCGGTATTCGCAGAGCGTGCAGGGAGGCTTTGAAGGCATCTACGCGGAGTCGGTCAAGGACGTCCTCGGCGGCACGGGCCGCGAGACTTTCGAGGCCGTCAACTTCCTGAAGAAAGTTAACCCGTCGCAGTACAAGCCCGAAAACGGCGCGCAGTATCCGCGCTCACAGTACGGCAACGCGCTCTTGCAGATTGCGCAACTGATTAAAGCAGGCGTCGGTCTGGAAGTCGCCTTCACGGATTCGGGCGGTTGGGACACGCACGTCAATCAGGGCAACGCGCGCGGCCAACTAGCTTTTCGTTTACAGGATTTCGGCGCAGGCATCGCCGCGCTCGTGCGTGATCTGGGACCGCGCATGGACGACGTAGTTATCCTGACCATGTCTGAGTTCGGACGCACGGCGCGCGAGAACGGCAATCGCGGCACTGACCACGGCCACGCCAACGCGATGTTCGTCATCGGAAACTCTGTGCGCGGAGGCCGCGTCTACGGCGAGTGGCCCGGACTCCGTGCCGACCAGTTGTACGAGGGACGCGATCTGGCTTTGACAACGGACTTCCGCGACGTCTTCGGCGAAGTCTCCACGCGCCATCTAGGCAACACGAATCTGCAATCGGTCTTCCCCGGCTTCACCGCATCAAAGTTTCGCGGCGTGCTCGGATAAGAAAATAAAAGTTGAAACAGGAAAAGAGAAAGGCACGGTCTTGATTGGCCGTGCCTTTCTCTTATAAAGATTTGTTTTTTGAGTTTACTGTTGCGGTTTGTTTATGAAGTTCGTGGATGAGGCTTGGTCTCGCGCCGCACCGCCTGCCCATGCTAAGCCGTCTGGCCCTTGTCCCGGTTCAATAGAGCCCGTGACTTCCAATTTTTGCAGGTCGATGACCATGACTTTGTTGGCCTCTATCGCGGCGACAAAAGCGCGGCTCCCGTCCGGCGTAACAAGCACGCCTACGGGAGTGCCTTCAATCTTGAGCCGCTTGATTTCCTTGCGCGTGGCTGCGTCCATGATGACAAGCTCGCCCGCCTTCGGGTCTGAAACCAGCACTCGCCGCCCGTCGGGCGTGAACTTGACGCGTATCGGCACTTGCGCGACCTTGATAGTCTCTTTGACCTTGTTGGTCGCGGTGTCGATGATGGAAATCCCGCCATCGCCGTTCTGTCCTACCCACAGCTCTCGACCGTCGGGAGAGATGTCTATGCCTTCGGGCTGCTTGCCGACCTGAATCTGCGAAACCTGAGCGGGCACGGGCGCTGTGAAATCAATAGAAGTCACGGTGTCGGAAACTATGTTGGCCGTGTAAGCTCGTTTGCCGTCGGGCGTGATGACGAGCATGTGCGTGATTGACTGGCCCGTGCCCATAATCCAGTCCACGCGGTCTGCTGCGGGGTCATAACGCGCGACAACGCGATTGACTTCCGCCGTGAAATAAATCTTGCCGCCGGAGAGCACGATGCCATGAGGACGACGCAGCGGCCCCAGCTCCACACGCTTCGTCTCTTTGCGCGCGGCGATGTCTATAATCGAAAGCGAATTGCCCACCGTCTGTTGCGTGCCGTAGTTGGCGACGTAAGCCGTGCGCCCGTCAGCCGAAGCGATAACTTCATGCGGCCCTTCTCCCGTCGGAACTTTTCCGAGAATTCGTAACGTCACAGGATCAACAATCGCCAGCGTGTTCTCAACCTTATTAAGGACGAGCAGTACGGACGCAGTAGCAGCTTGTGCGGAACTAGCGCCCGTTTGCGCCTGAGCAGAGAGAACCGTGACAGCCGCTACTGTCAACAACGCGATGGCCGCAAAGATTCTGAGCATGACAGGGATTTTCATTATTATTCTCCAATCTATCGAGAGAGGGCGTCCGGAAATGACTTGACGCGCGTAGATACGCCCGCGCTCGCGTGAAGGTTTCAGTCGATTGCGGAATGCGGAATTCGGATTGCGGATTGAAAAGCAAGAGGGTTGTTGCTTCTTATTCTTAAATCCGCCCGCACAATCCCAAATCCGCAATCGTCACGGTCGGAGGCGTCCGAAGCGGTTGATGAAGTAGAGCATCGCGGCGGCGATGAACGAGACGATGACGGCCAGGGTTAAGGCTTCGTTTTCGCGGCCCGCCTGCACGGCATCGTAAATGGCGACCGAGGCGGTCTGCGTCTTGCCCGGAATATTTCCGGCGATCATGATGGTGACACCGAAATCTCCCAGCGCGCGTGCAAAGGCCAGCGCCGCAGCCGCGAGCACGCCGCGCCACGCGAGCGGCAGCGTGACGCGGAAGAAGATGCGCCACGAGCTTAACCCGAGCGTGCGCGCTGCGGCCTCCAACTCCGTGTCCACGCTCTCGAAGCTGGCGCGCAAACTCTTGGTCACAAGCGGCAGCGCGTGAATCGTCGCGGCGATGACCGCCGCCTTGACCGTAAAGGTCAGCCGCACGCCGAACCATTGATAGAGAAACGCGCCGAAGCCGGAGCGCGTGCCTAGAAGCACTAGAAGGTAGTAGCCGAGCACGGTCGGAGGCAGGACGAGCGGCAGGGTGATGAGTGAGTCAAGCAGGTCTCGTCCGGGAAATCTCTTGCGCGCGAGGAGCCACGCCAGAGCGCCGCCCGCGACGAGCGCGATAAAGGTGGCCGCGCTCGCCACAAAGAACGAGAGTCGTATTGGAAACCAATCAATCGTCATCTCAATAAAGAAAAGAGGTTAGAGGTTAGAGGTCAGAGATTAGTAAAGGCTTTTCACTAACCTCTAACCTCTGACCTCTTCTTTGTTTTCTCAAATTCATCTGCTTCCCAGAAACGCTATCACGCGCAGCGGGTCGCCGCTCCCGCCGCGAATCTTCATCGGCAGCGCGACGACAAAGAAATCCTTCAGAGGAAGCTGGTCCAGGTTAGCCAGATTTTCAAGGGCCGGGATGTTGCGGTCGAACAAAATGCGATGGCTCTCAAAAAGCGTGGACTGGCCGTAGTCTATGCTCGGCGTGTCGAGCCCTATGGCTTTAATCGAGCGGTTGGCGGTGAGCCAGCGCGCCGCGTCCGGATGAAGACCGGGGAAGTGAAGCTTGGCAACTGCGCCCGCGCCGCGCTCGTCCGTGCCCATATATTTTTTCCGGTCAGGCCAGAAGCGCCCGTAGCCCGTGCGCAGAAAGACGATTGCTCCATCGGGAATCGCACCATGCTCGCGCTCCCACGCGGCAAAGTCGTCCGGGGAAATTTGATAATCCGCGTTCGACTCGCATTTTTGAGCCACGTCAACAAGGATGGCTTGCCCCACCAGTTGGTCTAGCGGAATCTGGTCCACGCTGTTACGCCCCTGCGCGAAATGCACGGGCGCATCCAGATGCGTGCCTCCATGCTCGGCGGTCGAAAATCTGTAGGCCGAATAGTAGTAACCCTTGTCCGTGATGCCCGCGAAATCCGTTTCGAGCTTGAAGGGCTCAGCCGTCGGCCAGTAAACAGTGTCGGCGTCGTAGGCGTGCGACAGGTCCACAATCCTGCCGGAAGGGAACTGCGGCGAGGAAGATTTCAGGGCTGCGTTCCGGTTGGTCGAAGCTCCCTGGCACGACCAGATAAAGAGCGAAGCCGCGAGCACTACGCACAATCTTTTCATCTGACTCCTCCTCAAAAGGGACAAATTTACGGACGGGTTTGCCGATGTTCGAAAAGCGCGAGACGAAAGCTATCAAGGACGCACGCATCTCGCAAGAGGATTTATAAGAGTCAACTCCGAAAGATTAGCTCCGTAGGAGCGAGGATGTTTATAGATAGTAGATAACAATAGAGTATCAAGCTCCGTCAGGAGCGGCATGTTCTGCCTGCATGACATGCCGCTCCTGACGGAGCTTGATTGTTGGTTGATGCGATGGAGCTATAAACATCCTCGCTCCTACGGAGCTAAAAACATTTTGTGGGTTGATGATTGCCTTCTCAATTTTTATCTTGTCCCGTCGCTGGTGTTTGCGCGCGTCAATATTTATGATGCAGTTACAAATGTTCAGTCAGGCAGGAAGCGCAGGTTCATCATCTGAAGGGGAAGTGGATGATTGTCAAATCCTTTCGCACGCTCGGCAGGCGTCTGCCGATAGTAGCCGTTTTATCCGCCGTTATTCTGCTTTTCACAGGCACGCTTCTTTCACAGCAAGCAACACCGCAAGCTGTGCAGAAGCCCGCGCAGTTTTCGCCGGAGCTGCTGGCAAATTTACGAACGATTCAGCAGGCGGCGCTCAAGAGCGACTATGCCTACAGGCAGACGGCCTATCTCTCGAACAACATAGGGCCGCGTTTGAGCGGGTCTCCGCAGGCGGCGCGCGCCGTCGAATACGTTGCCGAAGAGATGCGACGGCTGGGCTGCGAGGTCAAGCTGGAAAAGCTGATGGTCCCGCACTGGGTGCGCGGTGAAGAGATTGCCTCGCTCGTGCAATGGCCGGGTCAAGCGCCGAACACGACGCAGAAACTTGTGATCACGGCGCTCGGCGGGAGCATCGCAACTCCGCCCGAGGGTCTGACGGCGGAAGTGGTCGTCGTCCGAAGCTTTGACGAATTAAACGCGCTCGGTCGTGAAAAAATTGCGGGGCGCATCGTTCTCTTTAACGTCAAGTTTGATGATCGCATGGCGAAGCAGGGCTACGGCGGCGAGGCTTACGGAGAGATTGCGCGTTATCGCGGGACGGGCCCGAGCGCGGCGGCTCGTCTGGGCGCGGTCGCTTCGCTCGTGCGCTCGATTGGCGGCGCAGCCTTCCGCCTGCCGCACACGGGCGCGATGCGCTACGCACAAGATGCACCGCGTATTCCTGCTGCGGCCATCACGGCTGAAGATGCAGACCTGGTCGCTTATCTGGCGCTACAGGGCAGCGTCCGCATGCGCGTCCTGCTCACGCCTCAGACCTTGCCCGATGCTCTCAGCTACAACGTCATAGCCGATTACAAAGGCACGGAGCGGCCCGAACAAGTCGTCATTGTTTCGGGGCATCTGGATTCGTGGGATTTAGGCACGGGCGCGATTGATGATGCCTCTGGCGTGGCCGTCGCCATGCAGACCATACAGCTTCTCAAAGAGCTACGCTTGCGCCCGCGTCGCACCATACGCATGATTGCGTGGATGAACGAAGAGAACGGGCTCGTTGGCGGGCGCACTTACGCGCAGGATTACGCAAAGGAATTGCCGAACCACATCGCGGCCATAGAGAGCGACCGTGGCGCAGGGCATCCCTTGGGCTACGTGGCGAAAGCCAGCCAGGCTGCGATAGAAATGCTCGCGCCCGTCTCGCAAATTTTAGCGGCGCAGGGCGCAGGGCTCTCGCGTCGCGAAGACGAGTCGCCCGAAGCAGACATTATCCCTATCTCAAACGCAGGCGTCCCGGCTTTCGGTCTCTGGCAAGACACGCGCACCTATTTTGATTATCATCACACGCCAGCCGACACGCTCGACAAAATTGTGCCCGAGGAGCTGGCCGAGAACGCCGCCGTCATGGCCGTCCTCGCCTACGCCCTGGCCGACACGCCGCAACCAATACCAAGATAAGGGATGAGGGCGGAGGGATGAGGGATGAAAAGGAAGCTATTCAACGTTGAGTAGTTCTTCTTTCAGTCCTCATCCCTCCGCCCTCATCCCTCATCCCTTATGACGCTTCGTCCCACCATCCTGCATTACGATTCGCTGGCTTCGACTAATACGGAGGCGGCGCGAGAGGCTGCGCTGGGTGCGCCGGAGGGGTTGTGCGTGGTGGCGCGCGAGCAGACGGCGGGGCGTGGGCGTCACAGCCGCGTGTGGGTTTCGCCTCTGGATGCAGGGCTCTACTTCAGCATTGTGTTGCGGCCTCGCATGAAACAGGCCGCGTGGCCTGTGCTGACGCTGATGGCTTCGCTCGCCGTGCAGGATGCGCTCGAAGAGGCTTGCGCGCTTGCGACAGACATCAAGTGGCCGAACGACGTGTGCGCTCGAGAGCGAAAGCTCTGCGGCATTCTTGCCGAGACGGTCGAGACAAACGCGGGCCGCGCCGTCGTCCTCGGCATCGGCATTAACCTGACTGACAGCGCTTTTCCTTCTGAGCTGCGGGACACGGCCACGTCTATCGAGAGTGAAACTGCGAGCACGGTTGCCCGCGATTCTTTAACGGAGGCGCTCGTGCGTGCGCTCGCGCGGCGCTACGACGCGCTTCAGCGTGAAGGGGGCGTGGAAGAGATGCTCGCGGAGTGGAGCGAGCGTTCATCTTATGCCGTGGGCAAGCGCGTGCGCGTTGCGATTAATGATGAAATGATTGAAGGCACGACATGCGGGCTTGAACCAGACGGCGCTTTGCGTGTAGAAACGGACGCAGGCGAAATAAGGCTTGTGCGCGCGGGCGATGTCGTCGCGCTCAGGCAACAGTAAAAAGATTCTATGACGCGAAGCTCTAAATCCCTGCGCATTGTGCTGACGACCTACGGCTCGTTCGGCGACCTGCATCCCTACATCGCGCTCGCGCTCGAATTAAAGGAGCGCGGTCATCGCCCTCTGATTGCGACGAGCGGGGTTTACAGGGACAAGGTCGAGCCGCTCGGGATTGATTTTCACCCGGCGCGCCCGGATTTTCCTTCGCCCGACGAGGAGCCTGAACTAACAGCCGAGCTTGTCAGGCGCACGATGGACCAGCGCACGGGGCCGGAGTTTGTCATACGCGAGTTGTTTGCTAAACCTGTGCGCGAGAGCTACGAGGATTTGAGCGAGGCCATCGAAGGCGCTGATATTTTAGTCACGCATCCGATTACTTTCGCCGGGCCGCTTCTTGCACAGAAGACGGGCATCCCCTGGGCATCGAGCCTGCTTTCACCGCTGGTTCTATTCTCTGCGCACGACCCGCTTATCCCGCCGCACATGGCCGGGATGGCGAAGTGGTTCGCGCGCGCGCCCGTCCCCGTCAATCGTTTGTTTCGAAAGATGATTGACCGTATGACCTCGCCGTGGCTGGAGACCGTTCGAAATTTGCGCGAGGAGTTGGGGCTGCCCTCCAGAGGCAATCCCATGCTCGAAGGACAGCACTCGCCCGCGCTCGTGCTGGCGATGTTCTCAAAAGTTTTAGCCGAGCCGCGTCCCGATTGGCCGCCAAACACACACGTCACGGGCTTCTGTTTTTATGACCGGCTCGAAGTTAATCCGTCAGCGCCTGCGCTCGCGCCCGAACTCGAAGCGTTCTTAGAGAGCGGCACGCCGCCCATTCTTTTCACACTTGGCTCGTCAGCCGTGTGGGACGCCGAGCGCTTTTATCATGAGAGCATAGAAGCGGCTGAGCGTTTGAGAGAGCGAGCCGTGCTCCTCATAGGCCACGAAGGCAATCGCCCGTCGAAGCTGCCGCAGAGCGTCATCGCGGTCGAGTATGCGCCGTACGGCGAAATCATGCCGCGCGCTCGTGTGATAGTGCATCAGGGCGGAGTCGGCACAACGGGCGAAGCTTTACGCGCAGGCAAGCCCGCGCTTTTCATGCCCTTTAGTCACGACCAGCCGGACAACGCATGGCGCGTCGTGCGTCTCGGGATTGCGCGCATGCTGACCAAGCGACAGTACAGGGCCGTGCGTGTGGCGAAAGAGCTGGGCGCGCTCTTGCATGACGAGCGCATTGTGCGGCGTGCAGATGAAGTCGGGCGCGTTGTGCGCGGTGAGAACGGCCCGCGCCGCGCCGCCGAATTGATTGAAACGATGATGTCAAAAGAGGGCGCGCAATTGGAGCGTCGAGCGGAGTTGATACATGCTGCTGGTGATTGACGTTGGCAATACAAACACGTCGCTTGGCGTGTACGAAGCTGAAAAGCTGGTCGCGCACTGGCGGCTCACGACCGCACGCGAGCGCACCGTTGACGAATACGGCGTGCATGCACGGAATCTCTTCGAGCTTGCGGGCATAGACTTCAAACAGATTACGGCAGTGGCCGTAGCGTCTGTTGTGCCGCCGCTCAATTTTACGTTGCGCCGCATGTCGGAGGACTATTTTCAACGCTCTCCGCTCTTTGTAGATCACACGACCGACACGGGCATTCCCATTCTTTACAATCCGCCGTCGGACGTGGGCGCAGACCGCATAGTGGATGCAGTGGCCGCCGTTCATAAATACGGCGCGCCGTGCATCATCGTGGACTTCGGCACGGCGACGACCTTTGACGCCATCAATGCGCGCGGCGAATACATGGGCGGTGTGATTACTCCGGGCATCACCATCAGTTCGGACGCGCTCTTTGCGCGCACGGCACGGCTGCCGCGCGTCGAAATCAAGCGCCCCACTTCCGTCATAGGCTCTTCTACCATCGGCTCCATGCAATCCGGTCTCTATTACGGCTACGCCGGATTAGTTGACGGCATCCTGAAGAGGATGCGCGAAGAATTAGGCGACGCGGCGCGTATCATCGCCACGGGCGGTTTAGCTCCGCTCATCGCCACCGGCTCGGAGTTTATACAGGAAATAGACGACACCCTCACGCTCGAAGGTCTGCGGCTCGTATACGAAAGGACAGTGACAAGTGACGAGTGACAAGTAACAAGATAAAGCTTTTCTCTTGCTTGTCACTTGTCACTCGTCACCTGTCACTGCTTTTATGAACTACTTTAATTATTTCACGGAGATTGAGGACACGTTTGTTCGCAGGCGTGGGCGGAGTCTGCTGTTGAGCCCTATGGATTGGGCGTTGATGGATAGTTGGAAACAGATGGGCGTCCCGCTTCACGTCGCTTTGCGCGGAGTTGAAAAAGCTTTTGATTCTTATGAATCAAAGCCGCGTAAGCGGAGCGTCAAGACTCTTTTCTATTGTCAGGAAGAGGTCGAGGCGCAGTACGCGGAATGGCTGGAATCGCAGCTCGGCGCAAACGGTGACGGTGCGACGGATGAAAGCGCTGTTGAAAAAGAACAGGACGCGGATGCGCGCCTGCCTTTTCCGCGCGCGAGCATCCTTGAACATCTCGCACGCGCACGCGCCTCGCTCCTGAAAATTTCCGTCGAGCGAAAGCAGAAGGATAAATTCTCCGACGTCATCGCACGCGCCGCCGCGCGCCTGCTTGAGCTGGAAAACGATTTCGCGCGCGCCGCGCGTCCGGACGCCGAAACTCTGGAAGTTGATTTGACGAATCTGGAAAAGAGTTTGGACGAAGCGCTCGTCCATAGCATCTCGCAGGATGAGTTAGACAAAGCGCGCGAGGACACTTTCGAGCAGTTGAAGCCTTATCGACAGCGCATGGAGCAGGCGACGTACCAACAGACTTTCGACAATCTTCTCATGAAGCGGCTGCGCGAACAGAATGATGTTCCGCGTCTCAGTCTCTTCTATATTTAATTTTCGACGTGGCAAGATTCCAGCACAAACAGAAGCGCAGGGCGAAGGACGAAGGACGGGGCGCGACCTTTGAGGTGACAATCGAGCGCATCCTGCCGGGCGGCGTCGGTCTGGCGCACGCCGAAGGGCTCACGGTTCTGGTCGGGCTGGCTGCGCCGGGCGACCGCGTTCGCGTAGAAGTCGAGCGTCGTCGCGGTGCTCTTGTCTTCGCGAAAGTCAAAGAAGTTATAGAGCCTTCGCCCGTACGCATTGAGCCACCCTGTCCTTACTTCGGGCGTTGCGGCGGCTGCGACTTTCAACAGCTTGATTATCAAGCTCAGCTCGCAGCCAAAGTCGAAATCATACGCGACTGTCTGCGACGGATTGCAAAGGTCGAGCCGCCGCCGGAAATCCGTATCATCCCGAGCCCGCTTGAATGGCAGTATCGCGCGCGTGCGCAGTGGCAACACGATGCGCTTCACATGCGCCTGGGCTATTTCGAGCGCGGCTCGCACAACATCTGCGACGTGGAGCGATGTCCGGTCATCACGCCGGCGCTCGAAGAAGTGCTGTCGGATTTACGCGCGCGCATGCGAGCAGGCGAGCTGCCCCCGGAGCTGACAGACTTTCAGGCCGTGGCGGGCGATGAAGGCATATCGCTTGCGCCTCCGCTCGACGATGAAGAAGTGCGCGAAGTCAGCATCACGATTGGTGAGAACCGCTATCGCTTTAGCGCCGAAGGTTTCTTTCAGATTAACCAGTCGCTTCTGCCTGCGCTGGTCACAGAGGCCACGCGCGATGCCGAAGGCACGACGGCGCTTGATCTTTACTGCGGCGTGGGTCTTTTCACACTGCCGCTCGCGCGCCGTTTCACGCGCGTCATAGGCGTCGAAGCAAATCCACAGGCCGTCGTTGACGCGCGCCGCAACCTGGCGGAAGCCGGTCTCACAAACGCCGCCATCGAATGCGACGCGGTAGGCCGCTGGTTAGCCGACAACGGCCCCGCCCACACACCCCTCGACCTCGTCGTGCTAGACCCGCCGCGCACCGGTCTGGAAGAAGGCGCACTCGCGCCTCTACTCTCCCTCGGCGCGAAACATCTCACCTACGTCTCCTGCGACCCGGCCACCCTCGCGCGCGACCTCCGCCCGCTCCTCGCCGAAGGCCGCTACATGCTCGACACCCTGACGGCCTTCGACATGTTCCCCCAAACGCACCACGTCGAAACGGTCGCGCGCCTCAAATCCGAATCCTAAATACACAAGTTAATGCGACTGAACAAAAGTAGCTGCGACTAACACAAAAGTTATTGCGACTAATGCATCCTGGAAAACCCGTTAGTGAGCCTACCGAAATTATAAAGGCTCTAGAGAAGCAAACTTGATCTAGAGCGGGTGTTTTTCAAGTAGCTTGAGCAACAAACGGCTCAAGTCTTTGTTCCGGTTATTGAACCTATACTCGCACTCCTTTAGGTGCAAGTAGAAGGTGCGCGCTGAGACTCCGTTGAACTTCTGAAGCCTGCGCTTAGCAAAGCTCCAGAAACTCTCAATGCCATTGACGTGATGTGTGCCTTGCACGAACTCGTTTTGACCATGATTGACTCTGAAGTGCTTCGAGTAGCCGACATCTACCAAGCCGTCATAACCGCGCCAGCCATCAGAGTTGATGATCGCTTGGGGAGCTACACGGCCACGAATAATGGCCTGCAAAGTAGCTTTCTTGCAGTCTGGCACGACCTCGGTATAAACGCAGCCATTACGCTTGAAGATGCCGAAGACGATGGTCTTGCCACTGGCCCCACGACCACGCTTGCCTCTGACACGTCGAGCACCGAAGTAGCTTTCATCCACTTCGACTTCGCAAGAGGAGAAGGGCGAAGCGCGCTCGCATTCTTTGGCGATGCGGACTCTCATTCTGAGAAAGATCGTGGTCACGCTGCGGCGCGAAAGTCCTGTCAATTGAGCCGCGTCACTGGCTGTCAAATCGAGGGCGAAGTGGCGCACAAGTTGACGAAATTTACGCTCGCTAATTTTCGACCGCCTGTAATAGCGGTTTAGCTGTTGCATGTCAGTAGCTTAGCACTTTCAATCATGTGCTTTGCTACTCTAGAGCCTTATAAATATTTGGCGATATTTTCGGAGGTCTGGTAAGATTATCGCTCTTTCCTGGGGGGCTGTTCGATGAGAAATCCTGTCTATCTTATGATGCTAACTTGGTGGTATGCCTCACAAGTCTAAACACGCGCGACTCATTTTACTGCTTTTCTGTTTGTCGGTAATCCTGTTAGGGATGGCAGCGTGGCTGCTCATTCCGTGGCCGCAGGCGGATTGGGTTCTGTGGCCGCGCCGCAGGCGAGCGTTGAGCCCTTAGCCTATGCCTCGTTCTTCCAGAGCGACAATGCTTCATCGCTTCCCGTCCTGGAAACAGGGCAGCAGTGGACGGTGCTTCAAGGTATCTGGGGCACGACCAGATATATGGCCTACAGTTCGGCTGTGGTCCAGGGTTCTGTGGGCTCAGCGGCCTATGTTGATGTCGGGACTTCGAGCTACAACGCTGAAGTGACGATTGACAGCGTCGGCGCTGGCTCAGCCGGACTGACGTTTTCAATTGCAGACGTTAATAACAGGATGATTCTGCGCGCCTCCGCGCGGGGGACAGAGTTTCTGCGCTCAGCCGCAGGCATCCATGCGATTCTCGCGTCAGACTCTACACCGCTACAGTCAGGCGATGTTCTACAGGTCGAGCGCAGCTCAGGCCAGTACGTCGTAAGACTCAATAAGAAAGTTATTATTACCGTCACGGATTCCTTTAACTCGGCCTCGACCAAAGTCGGGATTCACTCAGACCACCCTCTGGCGCGGCTCAAGCATTTCACAGTCGATGCCGCACCGACCACCACCGATTACGTAACCATCGCCAGCCCCTCGCACTATCAAATCTTCCAACGCAATGCAGCGGGCAAGGCAGACATTCCCGTCTCTGGCAGCTATACCGGCGCATGTTCGGCCATCGAAGCACGCTACACGGGCCATTCTTCTGACTGGACGCTGCTTACACTTTCGCCAGATAACACTTTCCGGGGGACGCTGGTTAATCAAAATCAAGGCCAGGGGAATGTAGAAGTCCGTTGTAGTTCAAATCCGGCTGCTATTGACCGCAAACGCTACGTAGGCGTCGGTGATGTCTTTCTGGTGGCGGGCCAGTCCAACGCCGAAGGACGCATCACCAGCCCGCAGTTCTACACGCATCCGACCATGCGCGCGGGCGTCTTTGATCAATCGGGCAAGTGGCGCGAGGCTTATGACCCGACCGACAGCAGCCTCGCGGATCAGTACAGCATCTGGCCCTTGCTCGCGACCAAAATTATGGCGAGCCAGCAGGTACCCGTTGCTTTTATCACCACAGCCGAAGGCTCTACGGGTCTACTGGGTAACGGCGGGACGTGGACCAAGCCGCAAGGGTCATTCAATGGCTGCGTAGATGCGGTCAGGCGTAGCGGGATTAATGGCCTCAAAGCAGTGCTCTGGTATCAGGGTGAAACGGACGCTGTTCTGGCGCTCACGTCGCCGGACCAGTATGAGCAGCCGCTAAAAAAATTCCGCGCCGACTTATCGACAGAGCTGGGGTTCGACGCGCTCAAGCTTGTGGCGGCGCAGATTGGTTATGTGGACACGATAGATTCGACGGAAAGCCGCGTCTCCATGGATGCGGTGCGTCTGGGCACTACTCAGGCGTGGGAATCGGATGAGCATATTATAGCCGGGCCGGTTCTTTATGATCTGGATTTGAGCATGGGTGCGGGCGGCGACGGTGTGCATATCCTGACGCCCGCACATGGTGAGGTTGAAGCTGAGCGCTGGTGGCACATGCTCAGCTTCCACTTCTACGGTGGAACAGAAGGGCGCGGGCCTCGCTTCGCACACGCGCATCAGGTGGACGGGACTCACGTTGACGTTGGATTTAATCTTGCCGCAGGGTCGCTGCAACCTTCGGAGCCGCCCGTCAAAGGCTGGCGCGTTGTAGACGCAAGCGGTGAGAGCAAAGTGGTGGCCGCTCGTTTGCAGAACCCTACGACCGTGCGCCTCACTCTGGAGCAGCCGTTGATTGGTCCAGTACAAATCTCATGGGCAAGTTACAACGACGCCGTCGGTTCGACGCTCACAGATAGCTCTGTTACAGCCATGCCCGCCGAGCCTTTCGTCGCGACGGTGCAAACTGCTCCGCCGCCGAACGCTCCGACAACCTATTCAATCAAGGGCCGCGTGACGAACGGTGTTGCTCCTTCGACGAGGGTCATGCTCACGGGCACGCACACGCTCATGTCCGGCGTTGATGCGCAAGGCAACTACTCATTCGTCAATCTTCCGTCCGGCAACTATCTGGTCTACGCCCGTCAAAGTGAATAGCCCGTATATTTTTACCTATAGTCCGGCCAGCCAATCATTCTTCAATCTGGGCACTGACGCGCAGATGGATTTTACGGAAACCCTTGTGACTTACACTGTCAACGGGCAGGTGAGGGGACTGGGCGGCGCAGGGATGGGCGGCGTTACGGTGCAGTTTGATAAGGGCGCTGCGGGACAAACGCAGACGGACGCCAGCGGGAACTATTCGATTGTGATGCCCGCAGGCCCCAGCTACAGCGTAGAGCCAGCGGCGGCGGGCTACAATTTCTCGCCCGCACCTCAGAACATCAAAGTAACGGATAATCGCACGGCTCATTTCACGGCGCGGAAGCTGTTCACCGTCAGCGGCCACATCACTGATAAAAGCGGGAATCCGCTCGGCGACGTTAACCTCGCGTTCGGCAATAGCGAAGGGAGCAGCCAGTCCAGAAAGAGCGCCGCCGACGGCTCTTATTCATTCGACCTTATAGAAAGCCTGAGCTACACGGTTACTCCGTCAAAGTTGCTCTACGGCTTTAATCCTGCGAGCCCGAATATCAACAACGTGAGCGGTCACATGACCTTGAATTTCACCGCCGCCCTGCCGGAAACGGAAATCAAGACGTGGACGCAGGGCGATACTACCTATGCTCACGTTAAGCTCATCTTTCCTACTTCTGGTTATCGCGTCGCGGGTTGGGGGCAGGTAGCAAATGCGGGAGCAGACTATTCTAGCAACGCGACATTGGAAAAAATGTCCGGCCCAGCGGTGCAAGCGGTCGCTACTACAGTACAGATTTACACTTTGGGCACGCTCGCGCCCGGTAATTACAATTTCATCTTCAAGAATCAGGGCGCGGTCTTGAAAAGCCATCCGTTCAACATCAGCGCGGCTCCGCCTCCACCCAATCCGATTGATACGCAAAGAGAGTTCGTGCGCTGGCAGTACAAAGACTTTTTAGGCAGAGAGCCTGATCAAGCGGGCTGGGATTTCTGGACCGCGAACATCACGAAATGCAACAACCCAGCCCAGCGAGCGCCCGGACATTCTTTGGAGCAATGCCTGGATTTTCAGCGCACGACGACGAGCGCCGCCTTTTTTCTCTCACCCGAATTTCAGTACACGGGCTACTACGTCTATCGCCTCTACAAAGGTGCTTTGGGACGCGCGCCCTACCTGTCCGAGTTTACGCTTGACCAGCAAACGGTCGGCAGTGGAATCATAGTGGGCGGCCAGCTCTACGCGACGGCAATTAACCAGAACAAGGCTTTGTTTGCGACAGCGTTCGCGAGCCGCGCAGAGTTCCACGCCGCTTACGATGGACTCTCGAATGAGCAGTACGTGTCAAAACTCTTTCAGACGATGGGCATCACGCCAACGGAAGCGGAACGCGGTGCGCTGGTCAACGGCTTGAATACCGGCGCAGAGACCCGCGCCGCAGTCTTACAAAAAGCTGTGGATGGGATACTCATCATTTCGGAGGGGCAGCAGGAGTTTACAACCACTTACGGCAAGACGTTCTATGACCGCGAGTTTAACAACGCCTTCGTCCTGATGGAATACTTCGGTTACATGCACAGAGACGCGGACGAGGCAGGTTACGCATTCTGGCTCTCGAAGCTGAATAGTTTCAGCAACTACGTGGACGCCGAGATGGTACGCTCGTTCGTCGTCTCCCCCGAATACAGAGCCCGCTTCGGCCAGCCATAGTATAAGAAGCTATCCCACCGGCGTTCCGGTGCTGTAGATGGCAGGGCAAGAAAACTATCTGTCGCAGTGGGGCGGCAGACCTTTCCATCAGCTGTGAGTTGAACGGACTCTTTGTTCCGTTACATTCCAGCTACAGCATATCCGCTCCTGGGTACACTCTGTGTGCGGTTTGCGTGTTTTCCTCTTTAACGCCATTGTCAAAATTCCTGACAATGCTGTTCTTTTCGATTTCTTCTAAAGATTCTTGTGCCATCTGTTTGAAGGTGGGGGTTTTCATTCTGTCGACGACCTGTCGAATTCGGTTAATCACATCCTCTCTGTTTCGCAAGGAACCTTTGATAGACATGACTTCAAAGATGTCAATGATTGCATACTGAGTCAGTTCATCCTTTTCGGTCTCAAGCTTCTCTAACAACACGGGAATTATATTTTCACCTCCCTCTGCAATGTATCTAGCAAGGTAAATAGCCGGGGGGCGACGGTCCATCCCGCACCTATAAAGAGCAAGCTGTTTCTCTAAAGGATAAGTTGACAACACCTTCCCCTGTTGGTCTAGTGGGAGAGAGAAAAACTCTTTGCACTCGCTAGACATTCGAGGGCTAATACAACCCACGCAGATGCCGCACAGGAACATTAAAATGAAGATGGGTTTGTGATTAATCAAGCAAATTACACCTCCTCAAGACATTCAACTTTTTATCGTGCAAGTTTACGCACACTACTTCTTACAAGGATTGCCATTCTTAATCAGGTCATCACGAACTTTCTTGTCCAAGTCGTAAGCCTCTTTTTCGTACTTGTTACCATAGTAGCTTAAGGCAAATCCCATACCTGCGTTCCACTCAATAGTGCCTACTATACCCTGCGCTGCGCTTTCCGAAAGGTATCTCGCTTTCTGTCTCAAGCTTCCGTTTTCTCTGTACTGGCGACTATGAGTGACCTCGTGAGCAATCAGGATTATTTCATCCTCTTGAATCCCATTGAGGGGATTGTAGGAGCCAGGCCCGAAGTAAATATGATCATCGAGCGTAAATGCCGCAGCATCTATTGGGACGTAAAACGGAACGCCCTGATCCCATGTAATTGCGTCCAGAAGTGACTTCTCAAAAAACTTGGACAAATAATTCTTAACGCAATCCGGGAGGCCGGGATATGTACGCGGTTTTTTGTTTTTGAATACATCCCTGTCAATTTTGAGGTCACTCCGGTCTTGCGCGTGTGTAAAGACAACTCTCTGCCACCCGTAGCCCGGCTCCGTATTGCTCTGAATCCCGTGCGGTGCCAGTGTGCTGTAGAGACCTAGCCCATGTGAAGTGATCGGCACCGCCACCGGCTGCAAGGGGCGCGGCTCCTGACGATGCGGCCCGGACGGGGGAACCAGTCGTGGTTTTTTCCCCGGCGGCGGCGCGTTGGTGATCTGCTTGGCGCTGACCGCTCCACCCTCCAGCAACTGGGCCCGGAGGTCGCAGAGGATAGGTATTCCGTCCAACTCGCAACCGCCCGTGAGAATATCACTAAAGCCGGGATAGGTCTTATATTCGATGGGAAAGCGTGGTGGGTTTGAGCTGGGCGGCGCTTGCGTTCTGGCATTTCTATTGAGCGGGTCCATCTCCCCTGCGGACAGGAGCCCTTGCACCGCGCCCGTGCTGGTGGTCGTTCGATAGCTCGCGCCGCTCACGTCTGTGTGGCTCCAATGCACACTCTGGGTCGTGCCGGATACGGTCTGCACCGCCAACACACTGCCCCCATCGTAGACGAACCCTCTCACCTTCTGCCCGTTCTCATCCAACTCGTTAATCACCTGATCCAACACGCTCGACCTCAACTCATAACGGGTGGTGGTAGATGTCTCCAGCTCGCCCCCGAGGTTTATCTCCCACGTGGTCTCCATCTTCACCCTCTGCCCGTCGCCGTCATAGGTCATTTGCTGGTCGTCCGTGTCGCCCACCGCGCGAATCACACTGCCACGGGCATCAATCGTGTACTGTATGCCGTTGCCGTAAATCACACGCCCGTCCGCGTCATAGGTCGCCAGATTTCTCCTATCATTGACATAGGTGTACGGCCCAAGGGAACCAGCCGTCGCCCCATTCCACACCGCCCCGACCACCTGGGTCAGATGATTGAACGCATCGTAACTATAGGTCTGTTTGTACGGACGGGCATCGGTATCGGCCAGACCTCTGGCGGCTGGCCCAGACAGCGCGTCGCGCACACGACCCAACTGATCGTAGGTGTAAGAGCGGTCGAATTTATCGTTGAGGACGTCCTGCGAGTACCTGAGCTGGCCGTCGGCGTTATATTGATAGGCTTTGCTGAGCACGCCGGGGATGAAGAAACTCGTCGGCTGTAGACGAGAGTTGTAGTTAACCGCCAGTGATTTGCCGTTGCCGTAAGCGACAGACCTCAAACCATTCCACGCGCGATACGTGGCGGTGTCCGCGTAGGTGACCGTCCCGGTCGCGCCCGAGCCCGTGATGCTCTGGACTCTGCCCGTGATGTCGTGGTTATAGGTGACCTGCGCGCCCGAAGGGTCAGTGAGGCTCTTTAATTGACCGCCCAGATTGTAGTCGTAGGTGATGGTAAACGAGCCGACGTTAGTAAAGGTGCGCGTCTCGGAGGTGAGACGAGAGATGGTGTTGTAATGGTACGAGGTGCTGCCCGTCCCGTCCGTCATGCCCGTGCGATTGCCCGCAGCATCATAGGTGTAGCTGGCAGCCGCGGGCTCGGTAATGCCTGAATTGGGAGGGGTATCAAAGGTGATGCTCTGCACCAGTGGACGGTTGAAGTAGGTATAGGTGGCCGAAGCTCCGCGCGCATCCGTCATGCTTTGCATCCGGTCGTCAGTGTAATAAGCATAGGTACTCGCGGCAGTCTGCGAGGGAACTTTGTGCGTGGCAAGTCTCGCGTGCCCGTCATAGGTCATCAACGTATCCTGATACGTGCCGCTTGATTCCGTGCCAGCGTACTCCCTGACTCGCATCGCCTGATCCAGAGCGTTATACGCGGTCTTGACGGTCGAATACACGCTGCCGTCCCAGTTCAGGCTTTCAGTCTTCTCCACACGCCCCAACACATCTTTATAAATCTTCTGTTTTCTTCTGCCATCGGCAAGCAGTTCGCCGCTAATAGTCGTGACATCGCTCCCGGCGCACCCGCACCCGGTGTAATCGACCACTACCGTCGTGCCGTCCGTGTTGGTGGTCGTGGTCGGCCTTCCGTTCCAGTCATACTGCTGTGAAGTGTAAACCCACCCGGCGTCGTCGCCCATGGGCACCCACGCGGCAGATATCTCTGTCGGGTTTGATTTCTGCACGTCTCGACCCATCACGTCGTAAATGATGTGCTGCGCGCGATGCTGGCCCGTGCTGTAAGGATGATAGGCGGCCCAGTTGCGCACGCGCCCGGCTCCGTCGTAGACCTCTATGAAGTAGTCGGCATTGCCCACGTTGACGACGGAGCTGTAGGTCTGCATGTAGTAAGAGCCGTAGACCCAACGCTTGAATGCCTGATTGAACTGGTTTGTGACTAGCTCGATGCGGCCCGCCGTGTCATAGACCGCCGTGTTGACGGCAGCCTTAGGGTCTTGCGTCCGCACGACGACGCCCATCGAATAGTTATACTTCGTGGTGGAAGAATAATTATCCTGATCCGTTACCTGTGTCGGATAGGCCAGAGTGTTGACGCCCACAGTGGCCGAGAAGGAATCCGTGTAACTGATTGTGACCTGACGATTGAGCGCGTCGCGCGAGAAAATGGGGGAGCCCGTCGTGTTGTAGCCGATTCTGGAAACCGTCGTTTCCTCAGACGGATTGTTGACATTAACGCGCTTCACGCTGGTCACGAGCCCGCGCCCCACTACAAAACTTGCTCCGTAGTTGGCGCTGTCATACTGCACAGGCACGCCCTGATCGACCAGATATGCGCCGCCTTCGTCATACGTGTATTTAACTCTCGAATACAGCTTCTCTGTATTGTCCAGTGGGTCGCGGCCATAGATAAACTTCTCACTGACCAGACCAATAATGCGTCTGCTGGTGTAGGCCGTGTTCAGATTGTAGTCCATATGCATGCGGCGCAGGACGGTCGCAGCGTCGGCGGCATATTCATAGACGTCCGAGGGCAATCCAAAAGAGGTGTAATCAACCTTCGTCCGGCGGCGTTTGCCCTCCGAGTCGTAGACGTTGCTTTCCGTCACGCGGGGGTTTAGTTGATAAGCCAGATTCGTGTTGTCCTGTGTCCACGTGAGAACTGTCCATTTTTTCAAACCATTTGACAGCACTTCCGTTCTCGTCAGAAGCCCGCGCTCCCAGCCACTCGTGGCGAAGAATTCCTTGTAGAGAGTTCCGTCCGGCAGCGTCATCTCCGCCCCGCTGTTGTTCACCGGATTAAACTCGCTAAAGGTCGTGACCGCTTCTTCGCTCGTCGCGGGCACACCGTCCGTGTCGCCGTTCCATTGTGCGGCCCAGTCGCGCCGCACAGTGAAGCGCGGGCAATCCGTTTGCCCGGCGCTGATATTCATGTTGTAGGAGACGTAAGAAAGCAGATGCTGGTCAACAGGCGCATGATGCTTGATTGTCTTGACCTGTCCCCACGAGGTGTATTCAAAGTTGTAGTGCGAGCCGTCAGCTAAACCGACCTGTGTCAGCACGGGAATGATCTGGTTGTTCTGCACGCCTTGCAGCGTGAGCCCGGAAAAGTTGGTCTGAATAGTGAGATTCGTCCAGCCGAATGATGCCCACGTGTGCGTCTCCGTCACCAGCCCGGTCTCTGCGTCTCTGGTCCAGGACTGTTGGATAGATAGAAGATTCTGATAGGTGTCGTACTCAAACGACAGCGTGCGTTCGAGCGTATCGACGACGGTCCGAATGCGGCCCGCAGTGTCGTAAGTGGCGGTGATGAAGTTACCGTCGCCATCCTTAATTGTTGTGCAACGGTACGCGCTGTTGATTAATAAATAGGTGTGCCGCGTTCCGTCTTTGGTGAGCACGGTGAGTGTGTTGCCGCTCTCTGTCAATTGCATGTAAGAGGAGTCTGCCGACTCGTAGACGTTCGGCGTACCTGTCTCTCGTAGCTCGACCCGGCCACCGGAAGGCAGCACCATGAGATAAGTGTTTTTGGCGGTCTCGGAGTTGTAGAAGCGTTGCTCTATGACGGGAAAGCCCAGACGGAAACCGGGGGCGGGGAAGCCGCCGTCGGCGTCGAACCTGATAAACGGACCCGTTTTGTCTTTCGTCCACACCAGCGAGTTATAAGAGAGAGAAAGCCCCAGGTCTAAGCCGCTGCGTCCGGGAAGACCGACGAGCTGCACGCCCCAGTTCATGTTTCTGGAAAGCATATCCTCTCCGGGTCGCCCCGTGCGGTTGTTGGGGTCGAGACGGGCCGCAGAAACTCCCGGTTGATTGCCCGATTGTAAGTTGCCGGAGATTTTGGCGTTGGTGACGGTCGCCCCGGTCGTGTAAAGCGAGGTGTCAACGTTGAGCGGGTAAGACGGAGTAAGACCGCTCGTGTAAAGCAGCGTGGTAACGCCGCCAGAAATCTTGTAATACTTAACCACTCCGCTCTCAACTGCGACGCGCAGCTTGTCTCCGACGGCATAGCTGCCAAAGGAGCCGCGATTGGTTCCGGACTCGTGTATGTAAACGGTTCCGTTGACGTAAGGCCGAATGGCGAAATCTATGTCGTTGTAATTCTGATCAGTGTCGCCGACGCTGAGACCGAACAGGCGGTCAGTGTTCGTTTCGCTCGCGGTCATCTCGGCATAGCCGTCGCCCGACGCGATTGCCATGGTCGAAGAAGCGCCCGCATTAAAGCCCGCCGTGGTTCCCGTCTTCGTTAAATTATTTGTGGAGGTGGACACACCTACGGGATTTGTCCAGATGACGTTTTGTGCCGACGACGGGCTTGAGAATGAATCGGAGACGACCGCGCCGGAGATGACCGAGTTGGTTTCATACAGAGCGCTATCAACCAGTAACGGATAGGTCGGAGCAACGGCGCTCGTGTAGAGCAGCGTAGTGACGCCGCCGGAAATCTTGTAGTACTTAACCACTCCGCTTTCGACCGCGACGCGCAGCTTGTCTCCAACCGCGTAGGTTCCGAAATAGCCCTTGTTGGTTCCTGACTCGTGAATATAGATACCGGCGTACAGGTAAGCGCGAATGGCGAAGTCTATGTCATCGTAGCTCTGGTTGGTATCGCCGTTGCTCAGTCCGATGAGGCGGTCCTTGTCCGTCAGAGTCGCGGTCATCTCGACATAGCCGTCACCGGAGGCAAGCGTTGCGGTGGATATAGCGCCCGCGTTCCATCCGGCTCCTGCTGTCTTCGTTAAACTGTTTCCGGAGACGGACACACCTACGGCGCTTGTCCACACTACATCCTGAGTCGAGGATTGCGGGGGCAGCAAAGCTCTGAGCACCGGAAAAAGATTTAGTAGCGCAGCGCCCGGTCCATGCTGCTTCAGCAAGTTCATTGATGGGTCGGGTGCAGAAGAAGAGTCTAAGATTGGCTGAAAAGAGTTGCCGTCAGTAGAGACGGGCACACTCGTATCTGTGCTCGACGCCAGCTTAGTGGCAGGCAGGGAACGACGGGCTGAGGCTTTGCCGTGACTCATTCTGCCGACGAGCGACGGATTATTAGCTGCTGTACCTTTGCTTGCACAGTTGCGGTTCTGATGTCCGCAACGCGTCGAAGGGATAGGCGGCGGCGCTGCGGGCGACACAGGCCGTAGCCGCCGCACAGTATCAAGATTCGGAAGATTAGAACCCGGCGCACCCGGTTTGGGAGGCGGCGCTAAAGTAGAACCGCTATCTCCCATGTCGTTTAATCCATTCCCATAAGCGGCCCGATTGCCTGCGCTCTGGGAATCGCCGGGCTCGGCGGCGTTTTCTCGTCCCTCGTTGGGTGCGAGCGTATTGACTGCGCCCATGGCTGCGGCAGCATTAAGCGCACCGCGCGTGGAGGTTTTACCACCGAGTTCCGCGAGCGGCTTCGCGCCTTGAACAATCAATTCTTTCGTGCGCTCTGCGCCAAGGCGCGGTCGCAGGGTTTTAATGAGCCCGGCGACTCCGCTCACAAATGCTGCTGAAGCAGAGGAGCCGGTCACTAGGCCGTAGTCACCGCCCGGTTGTGTAGTGAGTATGTCTGAGCCCGGTGCTGCTATGGTCACGCCGGATTGGCCCCAGTTGGACCACGTAGCAAGACGGGCTGAATTGTCCAGAGAGTTGACGGAAAGAAGATTCGGGAGATTGAAAGAGGCCGGGTATCTAGGCGCGCTGTCAATGTCTCGCCCGCTATTGCCTGCCGCGGCCACCACCACCACGCCGCGCCTTCCCGCGCGGGCGATTGCATCCTTCAGAGCAAGGGAGAAGCCGTCCGTCCCCCACGAGCAGTTAATCACCTGTGCGCCGTGAGCGACGGCAAAATCTATAGCTTCGACGGCGCTCGCTACCTCGCCCGTTCCTTTGCCGTCGAGCACACGAAGACTCATCAGGCTTGCGCTCCACATCACGCCTGCAACGCCCACGCCGTCGTTGCCCTGCGCGGCGATGATTCCGGCGATGGCCGTACCATGCCCCTGCTCGTCCTTAATCTCACCTGAATTAGCGACCCAGTCCCACCCGTGAAGGTCATCCTTCATCCCGTCGCGGTCATCATCGCGGTTATTGGCTTGCTCAAGGCGGTCGGTCCAAATATTAGGGCCGAGGTCCGGGTGGTTAAAATCCACGCCGCTATCAATAATCGCAATCACTGTACTGGAAGCACCCGTTGTAGTCTCCCATGCGGTAGTCGCGCCCACACCTGCGTCGGCGTTGAGCCCCCACTGCTCCGCGAAGCGCGGATCGTTGGGACTTAATTCATCACTTTTAATCAGGTAGTTGGGCTCCGCGAATTCCACTAGCGGACTCTGGCGCAGTTGAGCCGCCACTGTTTCAACGTCCTGTCCTACGGGCACGCGTAGCTTTTCGATTTGAGACCGTCCGCGAAGCTTGCCGATAGATTGCGCGCCGACAGCATCAACCAGAGACGTTCTGGATTGTGCGGCAACATTAGGGTGAAAGCGAACGAGGAGTTCACCGTCTCGTCTTTCCGCCTGCGGCTTTACCGGCGTGCTTGATGAAGAGGACTCTTTTCTTTTGGTATCGGGTTCGGCCCTCGCTCCGGATAGAATAAAAATAGCGGAGGGCGAAAGCAGCAGCACGTATGTTAGGAAGAAACAGAGCACATAAGTATAGAAGCGGTAGGTAAGCTTTGTCGGAGGCATAGGGGAATAAAAACTCCTTATCGGTGAACCTCAATTACAGAATTGTGTGATGATGCATGCGAAATGCACTGCTGAGCTAACAGGCATACCGAATTGCTATGACACTATCAGATAATGGGGAGAAACAATTTCATCTGCTGCCATAGGACGTCTGGGCAGGGTCCTGTGACTGGTGGCGGAAGTAAAGAGATATGAGTCTCTCATCTACATCCAAATTTTCGTTGCGGCAGATACTATAAGCAGAATCTCGTGGCGTCAAGAAAATTTTATGGACAAGACGACGACCATCGAATTCTCTTACATAAATGGTTATGGTCTAAAGCAGAAAGCTGGAAGGGTGTGAAATCACCCCTCCAGCTTTCTGTTGACTGATTGAATTTAGTCGCTAAGGCCGAACTTCGATGCCCATCCAGAGGAGCGCATGAGTCAAGAAATGCTCTCTGAGGTCTGAGCTTCTATAAATCATCAGCCGGGTTAATAGCACATAAGAAATCGTATCGTATCCATATCGAAAAGATTAAAATAGAGCAATTCGTTTACGGCCTCCCAACAACACATTAAACCCGACGCCTCGATAGCATCCCTTTCATTGAATTATTTTTCCATCGTTGTATGCTTGCGCTCGGCGCGTGTTAATTCGAGCGTTAAGTGTTAGCCAGTCATTCCATAAGTTGATAGATTTGAGGTTATGAAACTTAATGTATGTATCGCTGGGGCTACGGGGTGGGTTGGAAAGCCTCTTTGCAGGGCTGTGTCCGAAGCAGACGACCTGAACCTTGTCGGGGCCGTCTCTCGTACTCATAAGGGTCGTAACCTGAAAGATGTTATTGGTGAATCAAACCTTGATTTGACGGTCAGCGGATCGGTCGCAGAAGCTCTTGACGTTCCGACGGACGTGTTGGTTGATTACACGAAAGCAAACGTGGTGAAAGCCAACGTGATGGCGGCAATCCGCAAAGGCGTTCACGTCGTCATAGGTTCTTCGGGTCTCACGAACGATGATTTTATTGAAATCAACCAGGCTGCTATGGAGCATAAGGTGGGCGTGATAGCTGCCGGTAATTTCGCCATTACCGCCGTGTTACTACAACGCTTTGCCTGTGAGGCGGCGAAGTATTTATCTCATTGGGAGATTATAGATTATGCTTCGGACGCCAAACAGGACGCGCCGAGCGGGACGACGCGCGAGTTGGCTTTTAGACTTTCAGAAATCAAAAAACCGGAAGTTACTCATCCTATAGAGGAAACAATTGGGGAGAAAGAAAGTCGTGGAGTAACCTTAAACGGGACTCAGATTCATTCGATTCGCCTTCCCGGTTACGTTATCAGCGTCGAGGCGATATTCGGCGCAAAGGATGAACGTCTTACTATCCGCCACGATGCCGGGAGCGGAGCCGAGCCCTATATACAAGGCACTCTTTTAGCAATTCGTAAAGTGAAAGATTATGTCGGGCTAATCAGAGGTCTGGATAAGATAATGGAATAGTGCTCCAACGCCGCGCCTGACAACTCATTCAACCGGAGCGCGGGTGAGCTTGTTTTTCATTCGCCGGGTTGGGTGCGTGGTTCGATGTTTCGCGCGCGGTTGATTCGGGCGTTAGATTGCGTTGTGGTTTTCCACATGAGGCTGGCGTGGTCCTCACAACTGCAAGCCATCCAATCAAAGCCTTATGATGCAACCCGGTGAGACCTTGAATCCTTTTGAGATAGAGTTATGAGAATAACCGCCGCGCTGTTGATTTGCCTGTTGTGCTCTCAATCTGCTTCGCTTGCACAGAATTATGCCAACAAACTTCCACCTTCGGCATCTCTCACGCTCAACAGAAGATTCAGGGGTTGGAAGTTTGCAGGCGTAAGTCTGGAAGTGCAACAGTTTTTTGAGAAGGATTTAAAAGGCGCGTCTCCTCACATCATCAGGGGCGACTTTGATGGAAACAAACAACTCGATTATGCTGCTCTCATCTGGCACGGCAAAGTCAGGAATATATATGGCAGAGCAATCGGGCCGCGCGCCTTTCTAGTTATCTTTCTGCGAATAGGCAGGGGCTATAGGGTGTACGTCATCAAAGACCCCGACGGCGAGTACCTCTGTTTGGCGAGGAAGGGAACTAAGGATTACAACTATGACGAGCAGAAAGAAATCACCTATACCAATGATGCAATACTGACCGGCATCTTTGAAAAGGCAGGCTCGTCTTACGTGTATGAGAACGGAAAATTCCGCTCCTTCGTCTCAAGCGATTAAAAGAGAATTGTCAGGACAAATCTGCCCTACGCCTCTTTCCCAACGGCGAATGGTTGACGAAACGTCGTCAAGCAGGCGAGAGACTGAAGCAGTACATTCACAATGACCTTTGCCGGAAGACAAAAATCTGCCTCTTGACATCAAAGCTGCCGACAAATACATTCATCGGGCATAAGATTTCAGTAATTCGAAACGACAGCCCGAGAAATTTCAGGACTCATAAACTACTCTCGCACGACTCGGATTGAGCTTGAGCCGTGAGGGATTCTTCTCATGATGAAAGGGACCGTCCATGCTTCGTAAGTCATTCGTCGTTTTCCTGCTTCTTCTTTTTACAGCCGTTTTGATGACGCCAACGCGAAAGGTGTATTCAACCGGCTCATCTACGGTCGCTGCACAGCAAGCCTGCTTCACGTCGGCAGAGCGTGCGCTCGCAGAGCAGAAAGCGAAAGTCTGGCAGGAGCCCGACCCCGACTACGATCCTGTCCTGGGCTACAATCCCAACACGGGCCCGCGCCGTGGTGCGCCCGAGGTCGATCCCAACGGGCTCGCCAAGCCTATCATCTGCGTCGCGAACAAAGACCTGACTCCCGGCGCGGGCACGACGCCGAAATTTCATTGCTCCATCGCGGGCGTCGTTGACGAAGACGGCGAGCTAATCCGCTACAAAGTGAAGCCGCACTTCAAGGGGCAGGCGAGGGAGAAAAAGAACGGCGAAATCTACGGCGAGTTTCTCTCTTCGCGCTTCTCCAAGGCGCTGGGTTTCTTCGCAGACGACGAGTGGGTCGCAGACGTTACCTGTCAGGATTGCGAAAAGAGTTTGACCAGCGGCTTTCAGGGCGCAAGCTTTACGCCCTTTCAACCGGCTGCGGGGATAGAGCTTTCCCTGGGCAAGGGCATCGACGTGAACTGTAACAACAAGGACGCAGAGAGCATCTCCAGCGCGCTCTCCAAGCTGCAACAGGGCGGGGCTCCACGCGCCGAGATAGACGCCTTCAAGCTCTGGCTCGCCTTCATAGACCACGGCGACACCAAGACCGACAACCAGAAGTTCGCCTGTCTCAAGTGGAAGAAGAGTGACGACAACAAAACGCTCGTCTGCGAGCCTGGACAGGCCGTCTTCTACGTCAGCGACATGGGCTCAACCTGGGGCTATTCCAGTTCCAGCGAGAGTAAAGCGCGGCTCGACAAGTGGAGCGGCAAAGACCCAATCAAGGTTAGCGGCGGACGCTGCACCACGACCGCCAAGAGCGTCGGCGACACCAACATCAGCGAAGCTGGCCGACAGCTTCTAGCCAACGGCCTTCAGCGTCTCCTAGACGCACAGAAAAGCAACGGCTTAATCACGAGAGTCTTCCGCGCCTCGCGCAATCAGGAGCGCGACCAATCGCCCGAAGCCTGGACCGCCGAATTCGAGCGCAAGGCCAAGACCATCATCAACGCGCGCTGCTCCAACTAAGCGGCGGGCCGGAAGTGCGATTCAAGAAGACTCCACGGGGACTATCCCCGTGGAGTCTTCGCGTTTCAGAGTATGACAGATCAGTACCGCCTGCGGCGTAGAGAATGCGGAATGCGGATTTCGGATTGCGGATTGAAGAGAAAAGAGTTTATCTGGTAATCCGCATTCCGCAATCCGAAATCCGCATTCGGCACTGACCTTGAGTCGCTTTCATGTGATAATAACGACGCTTCTGAAAACCGTCGCCTTTTACCTCATCCGGTCGCAAGCGCTGTGTCTTTAAATCCATCTTGAACAAGTGCAGACAGGCGAAGTGTCTTCATGAACGCTCCCTCTGCCAGTCGGTCGTTTAGCTCTCACCCGCTCTTTCTGCTGGCGGTCTCTTTCGCCTGTGGCATCATCGTCGCGCGTTTCGTGAACGTACACTTGTGGGCGGCTGTTCCGGCGGGCCTCTGTTTCTTTGCGCTCGCCGCGTTCGCGCTCGTGAAGAGAAAGGAACGAGTAGCTTCCTGTCTTCTACTGTTCGCCTTCCTCTCTGCGGGAGCGGCGTTCGCGACTCTCGAAAAAATCTCTCACAGCGCGAATCGCATCGAGCGCCTTTATAGTGAAGGCGTCGTTGCGTCCGGCGAGCCAGTCGAGCTGACGGGCGTGATAGAGCGTGCGCCGGAGAGCGCGCCCGATGGCTTTTATCTCACGCTGCGCGTCGAGGAATTAAGATTTAAAGAGCGGGAACGGGAAGCGACAGGCGTGGTCTGGTTGTTTGCGCCCGTGCGTGATGCAGCGACAAGCGCCGAATATGATGAGCTGGAATTGCGCTATGGCGCGCGCATACGCGTCATGGTCGCGCTCCGTCGCGCGGAGAGCTTTCGCAATCCGGGCGTCGCGTCTTTCACGGAATATCTTGAGCGCAGGGGATATGATGCGAGCGCGACTGTGAAGAGTCCTTTGCTCGTCGAGCGGCTGGATGACGAGCGCGTGTTCCTGCCTCTCATGTGGCTCTACGAGTGGCGCTCGCGCGTGCTCTCTGCGATTGATAGGAGCTTTGAGAAAGAGACGGCGGGCGTCTTGAAAGCTTCGCTCCTTGGAAATCGTTATCATCTTTCGCGCGGGGCTGCGATGCGTTTCCGCGAGGGCGGGACGTTTCACATACTGGTCATCAGCGGCCTGCACATCAGCTTCATAGGCGCGCTCGTGTTCCTGGTCATGCGACGGTTGACGAAAAGAAGGGCGTGGCAGTTCGCGGCATCGGCCCTCTTTCTGTGGGCTTACACCGTGGCGGTCGGCGCGGAAAGCTCTGTCGTGCGCGCGGCCCTGATGTTTACTATCGTTGCGCTCGGGCCTGTCCTGCATCGTCGCACCACAGCATTGAATGCATTGGGCGCGGCGGCTCTCTGCCTGCTCGTGTGGCGAAGCTCAGACCTGTTTGATCCGTCATTCCAGTTGACGTTTCTCTCCGTGCTGGGAATTGTCGCCGCCGGTTGGCCGCTCGTGCAAAGTTTGAAAGCAGTGGGCGAGTGGCGTCCGACGCGCGAGACGCCTTCGCCTCCTGTGTGTCCGAGCTTTTGGCGCAGGCTTGGCGAAATTCTCTACTGGCGCGAGCGTGAGTGGAAGAGTGAGATGGAGCACTCCGTCTACAGCTATCGTCTGTGGAAGCATCCGCTGGCCGCAAAGCTTGAGCGGTGGCGCGTGCAGAGCCTGCTTCGTCACGCCTTTAATGCACTGGTTGTTTCGACAAGCGTGCAACTGCTGCTCCTGCCTTTACTCGTCCTCTACTTCCATCGCGTCTCGGTCGCATCCTTCATCTTAAACATAGGCGTCGGCGCTTTGATGGTTATCCTATCGCTCGTCTCGCTCGCGGCCCTTGCGGTGGCCGAGTTGAGCGCGACACTGGCCGCGCCACTGGTCTGGCTGGCGGAACACGTCAACTGGCTCATGATTCACAGTGTGGACCCGTTTACGAGCGCGCGCATCGCTTCTATTCGTTTGCCTCAATATAGCGGTTGGGCGGCGGGCATTTATTTTCTCTACTACGTGCCGCTAGTGATTTTGACGCGCGCTCTCTCCGGCTGGAATCCGCTCGGCAAGATTTTCGCTCGTGAAAAAGACGAGCAGCGCACTGTGCGCTTCGCCACTGTGGGAGCGTCTGTATCGCTTGTAGCTTTAATAATCGTTATCGTTCTTCACCCGTGGAGCGCGGGCGTGATGGATGGGAGATTGCGCGTCGATTTTCTGGACGTGGGACAGGGCGACGCGGCGCTGGTGACGATGCCGGACGGCACGACTCTACTCGTGGATGGCGGTGGCCGCGTGGATTACAAGCGGAGCGCCGCACGTGCGAGCGATGTGGACGACGAGCCTTTTGAGCGCGACTCGCGAAGCGTGGGCGAAATGGTAGTCTCGGAATATTTGTGGTGGCGCGGGCTTGATAGAGTTGACTACATCCTGGCGACACACGCGGATGCGGATCACATAAACGGTCTCAACGACGTCGTGCAAAATTTCAGCGTGCGCGCGGCTTTTGTAGGGCGCACGCCTGCGCGCGATGCGGAATATGCTCGCTTCGCTCGGACGGCTGCCGGTGTGGGCGTGCCGCTCTACGCAATTGGCCGTGGCGACCTTCTACAATTCGGAGCCGTGAGCGCAGAGGTGTTGTGGCCGGAACGCACGTCGAACATGGAAGCGCCGTCGGGCAATGATGATTCCGTGGTCTTGCGCTTGCGGCTCGGAGAGCGTGTGTTTCTTCTGACGGGCGATGCTGAAAGAAACGCGGAAAGGGCTCTCGTCCGCGCAGAAGGCGAAGGCTTGCGCTCAGACGTCCTGAAGGTAGCGCATCACGGAAGCAGAACCTCTTCGATTGAAAGCTTCGTGCGTGCGACCACACCCGCCTACGCAGTTATCTCCGTCGGTCTTGATTCAATCTTTGGACATCCTCACAGGGAAGTCGTGGAGCGCTGGCGTGCGAGCGGCGCGCAGATTCTCACGACGGGCAGAAGCGGCACGATTACAGTTACGACGGATGGGCACGATCTTCAGGTAGAGACTTTTGTGAAAGAGTAAGAGTTTAAGACTCACCGCCGAGACGCAGAGAGCCCAGAGACGACGCAGAGAGTTGAATCATTTTCTCTGCGCCTGCTCTGCGTCCTCTGCGTCTCGGCGGTGAGTCAATCCTGTTATTGAGGCTTGCGGTAACCATAACGCTCAAGCAGCGCCTGGCCGTCTGCACTCAGAACATAAGCGACAAAGCGGCGCGCGGCTTCTTCATTGGACGAGCCGCGCACGGCGGCGATCATCTGGTCAATTGGCTGGTGCAGCCGCTCGTCAACTTCCACGAAGCGGCCCTCGTTAGTTTTGACCAGCGCCAGTGGGATAAAGGCTGCATCGGCGTTGCCGGTCGCGGCATATTGCTTGGCCTGCGAGACGTTCTGCCCGTAAACGATCTTCTTTTCGACCTCGCTCCACAGGTTGAGCTGGCGCAGGGCTTCGACCGTGGCGCGTCCGTAGGGCGCGAGGTCCGGCTTGGCAACAGCCACGCGCTCCACTTCTTTGTTAGCGATGTCTTCAAGACGATTGAGCACAAGAGGACTGCCCGGCGGCGTCCAGAGCACCAGGCGGCCACGCGCGTAGATAGCAGCCGTCTCCGGCACGACCAGCCCTTCGCGCTTCAAGCTTTCGACATGTTCTACGTCGGCGGCAGCGAAAACATCAAAGGGCGCGCCGTTGGCAATCTGTTTCGCAAGGTCTGCGGTCGCCCCGAAGCTGTAAACAACGCGTATGCCTGTGCGGGCTGTAAATTCTTTCCCCAGCTCTTGAAACGCGTCCGTCAGGTTAGCTGCTGCCGCGACAGTGATTTGATTGCGCTCTGCGTCCTGCGTCCTTTGCCGCATGCACGCCGCGTTGAAGAGACAGAAGAGTAGCAGACAGAGGGCAGTGAAGTTGAAAAAGAGTTTGCCGAAAAAAAGTTTGTAGAGAGAGATGGGGCCAAAGATTTTCACACAAGGCATCTCACGCTCGTCTGCTTTTCAAATCCCCGCGCCGTCCATAAACTCGTCCGGCGTGTAGTGGCCCACTTCTGAGCTGCCGACTTTGTAGGTATTGAGCACGCCCAATGGCGGCGCGTATAGATGCAGCGTCACCATGTTGCATCCGCTCACCTCCGGGTTGCCCAGTTGATGTATGTCTGGCACGTCCGCGCCCGTCACGTCGCCGGGACGCCACTCGCGCGCGGATTGATAAAACAGCTCGCGCGCCGAGTCCAGCGCAAACATGGTCTCCCACATCACGCCCTTGCAGACGCGCACAGCGCCGTAAGAGCCGTTGTGGTCGTGTATAGGCGTGCGCTGGCCCGGACGCCAGCAGAGCACCAGTAGCTCTGCGAACTCGTTGCGCAACACGCGATGACGCGCATAAGTTCCGGGCTTGAAGCCAAGGTAGGGGCGCAGGTCATCTTCCGTGACGTGGACGCCCGCGAGCCACTTATGCATCAACTCAAGCTCCGGGGCTTGCCGCAATTCACGAAGCTGGTCAAGCAAGAGGTCAAAGGATAAAGGCGGCGCTTCACCTCTATTGGAAGTGGAAGCAAAGGTGGTCGGTCGGCTAACGCTCGTTGACATTTTTTTTCTAAGCTCCTGAAACCTGATAGCAGCAACGAGATCAAACGCGAGACTCTTTATAGTAATGTCACAAACGCGCGAGGGTCAAACAATTCAGAGACGAAACGTGACGCGGATTTTTAGAAAGCATCACACACGCGCTTTTAACCCGCGAGCATGATGCGCAGGTCGCGCACGTTGGTCGCGGTCGGCCCCGTCATGATGGCGTCGCCAAGCGCATCGAAAAAGGTGTAAGCATCGCTCTGCTGAAGATGAAAATGCGCGTCGAGCCCTGCCGCGCGCCCGCGCTCAAGAGTAGTTTCATCTGCCAGCGCGCCTGCTGCGGGACTATTGCCGTCCAGTCCATCCGTCCCGGCGCTGAGCACTACTGCGTGCCCTCGTGCTGAAGAGAAGACGTTCTGCTCCTTCAGAGCATCCAGAGCAATCGCCGAGCGCAGTGCCGTTTCCGCATTCCGCCCGCCGCGTCCTTTGCCCCGCACAGGACACGCAAACTCGCCGCCCGAAATGAGACACAAGGTTTCCGCAGAGCCTTTACGTTGCCGCCATGCTTGTAATCGCGCAAGCATCTTCGCGCATCCTTCGTCTACGTCTTGCTCTATAATGTCGCGCGCCACTTCCACGTGGAATCCGCGCGCGCTCGCCGCACGAGCCGCAGCCTCTATAGCCGAGTTGTTATCCAGAAGAACGTAGTGCTTCCGCAATGTCCCGCCAGAGCTTTCGACCCGCTCGCCTGCGGCTTGATTAATAACGCTGATGATGGAAGAGGGCAATTGTGTTTCGAGCTTGTAACGCGCCACGACTTCGCGTGCCTCAGCAACCCCTTCGGGCGGTTCAAGCGTCGGCCCTGAAGCGACAGCCCATTCTTCGCCGCTGTTGGTGTCCGAGACAATCAGGCTCACTTGCCGCGCATCGGGCGCAAGCGCAGCGAGTCTACCGCCTTTGATTGCCGAAAAGGCACGCCGCACGGCGTTGACTTCGGCGATAGTGGCTCCGCACGAGACTAACACGCGATTAGCATCGCAGAGGCCCGCCAGCGTGAGCGACGCGTCGAGCGGCCATTCCATCATCGCAGAGCCCCCGCCGGAAATAAGAAAGATAATTAGCGCACGCTCTCTCTCCGCGCACTCGACCAGCTCAATCGCCGCACGCGCCGCCGCAAGGCTCGCTTCATTCGGCAACGGATGCCCGCCCTCAAACACCTGCCAGCGTGATGAAAATGGCGGAAGCCACTGCTTTGAATAAGTCGTATCCACATCAGCGCACGGCGTCGGGCCTGCGACTACACCGCGCGTGAGCTGAGTTCCCGTAATCTCATTCAAGGCTGCGGCCATCTGAAGCGCAGCCTTGCCCAGAGCGATGGCGTAAAGAGGCGAGCGCGAACCCTCCAAATTGTAAACTGTATCGAGGATTGAAAGTTGTCCGTCGTCCAGCTTAACCGCGTGGCGCACGGCAGCGCCCGCATCCACGCCGCGCAGTGCCTCTGCAAAAATCTCCTGCGCCGCGCGACGAAGCTCCGAAAGCTCAAGCGTGCCGGACATCATTCGACGGTGATAAGAGAGCGCAGTTGTCTGAATCGCCGGTCGCCTATGCCGCGCACCATCATCAAATGCTCCACACGCCGAAAGCGCCCGTAACGCTCACGGTAAGCGACGATGCTTGCAGCAAGAGCACGCCCTATGCCCGGCAGTTTTTCAAGTTCCGCCGCCCCCGCGGTATTGATATTGATGCGACGGGTCGTTCGAGCTTCATCAACACGAGCGGGCGGCGCAAATTGACTGGCCGCCACACCGCTCCTGTGTGCCAGCCTGACGCACGAGACCGAAATCACCTGGACAAAAAGACAGCACACGACACACAACGCCCACCCGCCCCGTATCATGTACAGCTTCGCCTTCATCAACTCAAACTATTCTCCGTAAACAATTTGGAAAAATTGCAGCCGAAGTGTGCAAAATGCTAGAAGTCTAAATTTTTCAGAAACTTGTAACCCCCAAACCCACCTTTTCCACAGGCTTTTCCACAGAAACCTGTGGAAAAGTTTCAAAACTATGTCCCACCCCAACAAGCCCGCAGGCCATCAGCTTATCATCTCTTTTCAACAAACCGTTCACCACTTTCTATTCCCCACCCAACTCCCTCAACATCCCCTCCGCCTCATCCAACGCAGGCTTATAACAAAACGGCGGCCCATCACACCACGCCCGCTCCTTAGCAATCTCTGCCTCCTTCCGCGCTGTCTTAGTATCGCCCGCATCCAACGCGAGCTGCGCCAGAAAATAATGAATCTCCGCCTGCTTCAACCGATAATCACAACGGTCAGCAATAACGAGCGCCTCTTCTGCGTACTCCTCAGCTTCTTGCACGTTACCACGCGCCCGATACCAACGCGCCCACGCAAGCAAAATGTCTGGCTCGTGGTCAACCATATTGATGCGACGACAGCGCGTGAGTGCATCGGCGAGATTCATTGCTGCTGCATTTAGGTCTTTGCCTTCCATCAATAATGCCATGCCCAACAGCCACTCGGTGCGGATATTATCCCTTTCGTTATGCGCAGCTATAGCGAAGCCATATGCTCGTTGCGCTGCTTCCAGCGCAGTGTGGGTGTCTCCCATAAACAAGGCATGTTGGGCGATGTATGCCCAAGTTAGACCGATTCCTAGTTTGTATCCTAGATTAATAAACATATCCATAGACGTACTCAATTCCTGTGTGGCTTCATCGTGTACACCGAGATACGCGAGGAGCCTCCCCATCTCTATATGAACAACTGCTTCTTCAAATTCCCCCTCCTCAATCTCGCGGCACAATTCAACGCTACGCCGCAAATTCCGCTCAGCCGCAGCCAATTCACCGAGGATCAATTGTTGGGTGCTAACATTAGTCAGTCCGCGGGATAAGTTTTTCTTGTCGCCTATCTTTTCACAGAGAGCAATTTGCCGTTCGAAAAGCGGTACGGCTTGACGGGGCTGACCAGAAATACTGTATGAGTTCGCTAGTTCGTTCTGCGGCCACCCTTGAACATTCTCTTGAAGTCGAGGGGGCCGATCTGCACCGTCGGGGAAGAGGGCGAGCAACAGTTCAATTTCAGTCCGATACGCACCAAAGCGGTAAAAAAGTGCGTCCCAAATCCGTGTGTAATACAGTAACAATGCTTCATCATATTGCCCTGAGCGTACAGTGTGATGGTAACGTTCAATAACGGGCATAAGGTCTTCAATACCCTGTATTTCGTCCTCGTCGGGCACGGAGATTTTCGCAAAATAGTCGCGCAGGCGGGTATGGATGCCCGTCTTGTCAGTCAGGCGGTCATAGGCATAGTGACGCACGATGGGGTGTAGGTCATAGCGGCTGTAGCCCTCCAAGATGTCGCGCTGTAACAGCCCACGCGACAGTAAATCATCAAGCGCAGCGTCGAATTTCGCAGGACTGCCGAAGTCGTCGAAAATCGTTAGCGTGTCGTAGTTCATCGGACTGCGGAAAGCAGCGACGCGTGAGAGGAGTGTGCGTTCTTCATCGGGTAGAGCGTTGTAGGACTGTTCGAGGACGTGATGCTGGCGCTGGATGAGGTCAGCGTGAACGTCGTGGCGTGGCGCGGCGGCTATATCGCCGGACGTTCGTGGGTCGCGTTTAATTAATCCCGAAAGAAGACGAAGACTCAAGGGGTGAAAGCCGTAGGCATCGCATACGGCGGCAATCTCGGAAGACGTTCCATTCGTTACGCCCTGCGCGCGCATAAACTTGACCGCATCTTCGCGCGGCAACTTATTCAATTCGCGCTTGTGAACGCCAGCCAGAGCGTCTCCCGCGCGATCTTCGAGGTCGCTCACCATGAGACGCGTGGTGATGAGCACTTTAGCGCGCGTCGCACCCGAAGCAATATCTTTGAGCCACCGCGAGGCATCTGGTTCTACACATGAACGTGCTTCACGTGATGAGTCGGCGGCGGCGTCCTGCTGGTAGGCTGCGTCGAGACGGGCGTAGGAGCGCAGTTGTCGCTCGAAGCCATCGAGGACGAAGAGGACGCGTTTGGTCTGTAGCTGTTGGCGCAATTCCTGTGCGCGGTCGTAGGTGGTGGGAAAGCGTGCCGCGTCAATGGACTGGCCGGTGACGTACTTGAGAGCTTCGTCTATGAATTTGGCGAAGGAGGACTCGCTTTCGTAGAAAGATAACCACATAGCGCCCTCGACTGCGGAAGTGGCAGAGGGCAGCACATCGTTCTGAATCCAGTACCACGAGAGCGCGGATTTACCCATGCCGCCCATTGCAATCAAGGCGAAAATTGGCTGCCGGTTGTCGGTCAGCCAAGCACTAAGCTCTTGGCGTTCGCTCTTACGTCCGGTGAAATTGTCTTCTAAAGGATAGGTGTGGACTAATTTCGGCGTAAGTGGTGTGATTGAATGAGCGGGTGGTTGTGAAATCGGCGATTCACGTATGGCAGCGATAACGCGCTTGAGTTGATCGTTCCAGTTTGCCTTATCGGTAAAGTCAGCGTGGGTGAGGATGCCCAGGCGTCTGGGGAGTTGGCATTTTTCGAGCAAGAGCGGCAAGGTACGCTGACGCACTCCGCTCGGGTCTTCGGTTTGTATCAGGAGCGATTCAAAATTTGTCCATTCACTTTGTATCCAACTCGGAGTCATGATGAGCAGCGTTTTGCGGCTCTGCTCGACTGCATTCTCCATATTGACGAGACTAGATTTGCCGATACTGAAATCGCGGAAATCTATGCAGACGCGCAAGCCTGCCTGTTCGAGACGGGGAAGCAGCCAGTCGCGCACCCATGGGGTGTCGAGATGGCTGTAGCTGATGAAAACGTCGAAGGTGAAGCTCGACATGAGCGGCCCTCCTGGAGAGTGCGCCTTTTAGTGGATGATGAAAAGGTTGCTGTTCGTCGTTATTAACATAGGATGATTTTCATGGTTGTCGCCTCCCTATGCCTGTTCTTGCTCGTCCCAGTCGGCGACGGATTCGTAGGCTCGACCTAAAACGGGGCGGGGGCGTGCGCCGTCGGCCTGGCCTATGAAGCCTTCGCGTTCCATCATGTCGAGGATGGCGGCGGCGCGTCCGTAGCCTATGCGTAGGCGGCGTTGGAGGACAGAGGTGGAGGCGCGTTTCATCTCGACGCAGATGCGAAGGGCGTCTTCGAATAGCTCGTCGCGCTCGCCGGATGAGCCGTCAAGGCCCATGGCTTCTTCTTCGGTCTGGGTGATGGTTTCGTCGTAGGAGGGCTCGCCCTGCGCTTTGATGTGGGTGACGATGCGTTGGATTTCCATCTCGTCAACGTATGCGCCGTGGACGCGTATGAGTCGGGAAGTTCCGGGCGGGAGAAAGAGCATGTCGCCACGACCGAGGAGCTGCTCCGCGCCGTTGGCGTCGATGATGGTGCGCGAGTCTACCTTGGAGGAGACGCGGAAGGAGATGCGGGAAGGGAAGTTGGCTTTGATTAAGCCTGTGATGACGTCAACGCTTGGGCGTTGGGTGGCGAGCACAAGATGTATGCCGACGGCGCGTGCCATCTGTGCGAGGCGTGTGATTGATTCTTCGACCTCGAAGCGGGAGACCATCATCAGGTCAGCAAGCTCGTCTATGATGATGACGATGTAGGGCAAGGGCTTCCATGGCTCGCCCGCGTCGTTGTAGTCCTTGGCGAAGTTGCGGCGCGCGACCTCCGTGTTGTAGCCGTCGATGTTGCGCACGCTCCAGCCTGCAAGCTCCCTGTAGCGACGCTCCATCTCGGCGACGGCCCATTTGAGAGCGGTCGCGGCGCGTTTGGGCTCCGTGATAATCGGCGTCGCTAAATGCGGGATGCCTTCGTAGAGTCCAAGCTCAAGACGTTTCGGGTCGACGAGGATGAATTTCACTTCGTCGGGCCGCGCCTTGTAGAGAATAGAGACGATGAGCGAGTTGACGGCGACGGATTTACCCGTGCCGGTTGCTCCGGCAATCAGTAGGTGCGGCATCTTCGCAAGGTCCGCGACGTAGTTGAGACCATCAATCGTTTTACCGAGCGCGATGGTCAGCTTGCCTTCGGATTCGCGATAGGGACGCGATTCGACGACTTCGCGCAGGTGTATAGTCTCGCGCTCGGGGTTGGGGACTTCGATGCCTACGTGCGGCTTGCCCGGCATGCGGTCTATGCGTATGGACTCGGCTTTGAGCGCGAGACACAGATCGTCCACTAGATTAGTCACGCGCGCATACTTGACGCCGGGGTCGGGTTTGAATTCGTAAGTCGTGACGACGGGGCCGGGACAGATGTGCTTAATCTGGCCCGTGACGTTGAACTCTTTGCATTTTTCCGCGAGCTTGGTCGCGAGGCCGAGTAATTCTTCGTCCTCCTGTTCGCCGTGCGGCGGCGGCGCTGTCAGAAACTCAAAATCCGGCATCAGATAATCCGCGTAGCCTGCGTGGGGCGCGGCTCGACGCTGCCGCTCCGTTGTGCGGCTCGCGGGCGCATCTTCGACTTCTGTACGCACAACGGCTGCGTCTCGAACCATCTCTTCGATTTCAGCATCTTCGGCAGACTGTGTGCGGGTCGAGCGCGAAGCGGCTGTTGCGGCTGCTGCTCCGGCTGCCGCAGCAGTGGAACGCTTTGTGACCGAGGGCTGTTCGGGACTGACGGCGTTTGAAGCCGCAGCCGAAAGGGTCGCGGCGGAAGCAGTGGATGCAGGCGCAACTTCCGAAGTTATCTCAATGGTCGCGTCCGTGGTGGCAGCCGTGGCGTTGCGGCGTATGGCTGTCGCGGCTGACGCATCGTCCGCAGTTAAAGTGCCTGTCTCGCGCATGAACTCTGCGACGCGCTCGGCCCCGCTCTTTTCAACTTCGCGGCGCTCTGCGCGCACTGCCTCGCGCTCAGCGCGTGCGGCACGCCGCATCTCCACGCGCTGCAAGGCATGCTCACGCCGCGTAGCGCGCCACGCGTGGAATTTTTCCGGAATCGTGCGGAAGAACGTAAAGCGGTTGCCGAATTGCGAGCCCACCCACTCGTAGGCGCGCACCATGGAGAAGTTGGTAGCAAGGAGCAGCCCCGTCAAAGCCAGTGCGATGAGCAGCACGCTCGCGCCGACGGTGTTCAATCCACTGGCTAGAATTTCCGCTATGAGTGTGCCTGCGACGCCGCCCGGTCTGAAGCTCTTGTCAATCAGAGGGCCGATGGCGGACAGCGCGAGCAGCGCCGAAGCGGCGACGACGAGCGTGATTAAGCCTATGACGCGCGAGAGCGGAGCGCGTATGCGGCGCGTGCGAAAGCGACGCCAAGCGGCGGCGAGCAGAAGCAGCGGGAGTAGATACGCGGCCAGCCCGACCGCTTGAAAGAGCGCAGAGGCGACGTTGGCCCCGACCGCGCCCACAAGGTTGCGCGTCTCCGCCTGTCCCGCAGCGTTCCATGAAGGATCGTTCGGCCTGTAGGAGAGCAAACACAAGGCCAGGAGCACGCCGAGCGCGCACAGCGCAACGGCGATGATCTCATTCTGCCGCGTGTTCTTCGGCGTGTCCTTGGTGCGCGCACGCGCTTCCGTTTGAGTTGTTGCCATAATCGCTCCGCACGAAAGATTACTGCTGTTGCTTAGTGTAGTAAGTGATGGTGTAGTAGGAAATGGCGATGGGCTCGTACTGGCCCGTGCGTTCGTTCCAACGGCTGGTGGTGAGCTTCGACAGGTTGCCGTACTGGTCAAGCTCGCGTGTTTCGTTTGTGCGGCGACGGAGCGAGCCGTCCTGCTTGTATTCCGTTTTTTCTCTCTGCCCGACGCCCGCGTCCGAAGTCATGACGGACTTACTCTGCGGCGTGCCGTTCTGGTTGTACTGCGTGAACTCGCTCTTTGTAGCGTCTTGATTAAAGGTGAAGGCGCGCTCCTGTGCTTTCTCGCCGCTCGGCCCGTAGGTCGTCCACACGATCCGCTTTGTCTCGGGGTCGATTGTCTTGATCTCTTTTTTAGTTATCGCGCCCTCGCCGTTGAAAGTCACAACTTCGTTGAGATTCGCGCTGTCGCCTTCCCAGACCATCACGCGTTTCTGCTCAAGCGTGCCGTCCGCCTTCAGGTAATGTTCTTCGACGAGCCTGCGGCCTTTGTAGATGTAATTCGTCTTGCGCACGAACGTCCCGTCACCCGTCGAGATGGACATGCTGGTTCTGTCGCCCTCAGCGTTATAGGTAAAAGCATACTTCCTTATGGGAGCGCCGGTCTCGTCATAGTTGACGAACTCGGACCATGTCATGTCTTCGGCGTAAGCGTGCGTGGCGACCAGAATGCGCGGGCCTTCAACCATCTCACCGTTCTGCTTTGTAATCTTGACCCGTTCAATCCGCACGCTCTGGACCGAGCCGTTGAAACCGTCGCGCCGCTCGACGCGTTTCGTGTTTTCACCCGCCTCGGTTTGAGCCGCAGCCAGCGAAAACGAAAGCAAGCATAAAACTAGAGCGGCAAGATTTCTTCTCATCACATGACCCTCATAACGGTTAGAGAGAAGCTACTGATTGACTATGCCTCTCAGCTTTCACGCGGCGCGGCGTGAGAGCAGGTAGGCTTTGATAAAGTCGTCAAGGTCGCCCGCGAGCACGGAATCAACGTCGCCGCGCTCAAGCTTTGTGCGCGCGTCTTTGACCAGGCGATAGGGAGCGAGCACGTAGTTGCGAATCTGCGAGCCGAAAGAGATGTCCTGCTTGTTCGCCTCAAGCTCTGCGGTTTCGGCTTTACGCTTCTCCAATTCCAACTCGTACAGACGCGAGCGAAGAATCTGCATGGCGACGGCGCGGTTCTGATGCTGCGAGCGCTGGTTCTGGCACTGGACGACGATGTTGGTCGGGATGTGCGTGATACGCACGGCGGAATCCGTGGTGTTGATGTGCTGGCCGCCCGCGCCCGTCGCGCGATAGGTGTCAACACGTAAATCTTTTTCGTTAACCTCGACCTCTATGTTCTCGTCAATCTCCGGGTAGACAAAGAGCGAGGCGAAAGAAGTATGACGACGCGCCGCCTGATCAAAAGGCGAGATACGCACAAGGCGATGCACGCCCGCTTCAGCCGCCAGCAAGCCGTAAGCGTATTCGCCTTCGACGCGAAAGGTCACGCTCTTGATTCCGGCCTCTTCTCCCGGCTGGTAATCCAGAACTTCCGCCTTGAAGCCGCGCCCTTCGGCCCATTTCAAATACATGCGCAGGAGCATCTCTGCCCAGTCCTGCGATTCCGTGCCGCCCGCGCCCGGATGAATCGTGCAGATGGCGTTGAGCATGTCGTTCTCGCCGCCAAGGAGCATCTCCGTTTCGGCCTGCCCGACCTCGCGCTCAAGGCGCTCTATGAGAGAGCGCAGCTCAGGCACAGATTCCGCGTCTGATTCCGCAAATTCAAGGAGCACGCCCGCATCCTCGATGTGCGATTCAAACTCGCGCTGGCGCGCGAGCGTGCGCTCAAGACTGCTGCGCTCTGACATCAGTCGTTGCGCAGCTTCCTGATCGTTCCAGAAATCCGGCTGCGAGGCTTGCGCCTCTATGCGCTCAAGCTCGGCGCGCTTGGCCGGAACATCAAAGAAACCTCCCGAGCTCGCCCACGCGCGTCTGCAAGCTCTCATACGAGGTTCGTAAATCCTGAATTGATAAGGTCTCTAACATCTACCCTCCGAATACAGTGACAAGTGACGAGTGACAAGCAAGAAAAAGCTTTTCATTTTTTAACTTGTCACTTGTCACCTGTCACTTGTCACTGCTTTTCTAAACGTTGCTGTAAATAACAACAAGCTCGCTATCGTGCACGACAGGGCGAAGAGGTCGCCGCGTCGCGTGTAAAAAGTTTTGGCCTGCGGGGCGCGGCTGACAATCCATGTGCGCGTCTCGGTTCTGAAGCCGCCGGTCTCTTCTAGGACGAAGCCTGACGGTGTGATGCGCGCCGTGATGCCTGTGTTCGTCACGCGCAGGATTGTGCGCCGGTTCTCGACCGCGCGAAAGACGGTGTTCGCCAGATGCTGGCGCATGACGGGCGTCGGCCCCAGATAACCGTCGTTCGAGATATTTATCAAAACATCAGCGCCCGCGTCGGCGAACTCGCGCGCGATGCCGGGAAACGCCGACTCGAAACAGATAAAGACGCCCGTGCGTGCCTGTCCCAGAGGCATCAGCGTATAGTTTGCGCCCGGTGTGAAATCCCCTACCATGACTGGAACCAGATTCACTCCGGGCAGCCAGCGCGGCAGCGGCACGTACTCGCCAAACGGCAGCAGGCGAATCTTATCATACTGCGCAACCATGCGGCCCTCTTCATTAATCATCACGGCGGAATTGTACGCACCGCGCGCGGGCGCAGGCTCCAGCGAGTTAAAGAGCACGGACGCACGATGCTCACGCGCGAAGAGCGCGACTTGTTCCCGAAACTGCGCGTCGTTCGTGTAAGTAAAATTCATGGGCGACTCGGGCCAGATGACGACGCGTGGAAGCTGTGCCGCTCGCGCGTCCATTGCCTGCGAGGCTTGAGCGTTGTCCGTTTGCGCCGGGGCGTTGCCCCAACTGCTTCTGTGCTTCTCGTCCCACGCGCGCAAGGCGTCTGCGCTCAACGTCAGATGGCGGCTCATGAGAGCTTCCGCTTCCGCCACGTCTACAGAGTCCATGGGCACGTTGGGCTGAACGGCGACGACGACCGCCGCAGCATTCGACGCATCAACAGTTTCATCCGGCACGGCGCTGCGATTCGACAACAGAATCAGGGCCGCAACGCACAATAAAATTCCCAGCGAGAAAATCGTTGCGCGCACGGTTCTCTTGATAAGCACAAAGGCGAGCGCCGCGTTTGTCGCGACGATTAAAAAGCTGACGGCGTAGACGCTTCCCCACGCGGCTGCCTGAATCAGTTGCGGCTGGTAAGCCTGCGAGTAGCCAAGGGCATTCCACAGTTGACCCGTCACACCCAGACGCGCCCATTCAAGCGCGGCCCACACGAGAGGAGCTAAAAGGAGCGCACGCGCACCCCAGCGACCGATCATGCGCGCCAGCACTAGACAACAGAGGGCCGGGAAGAGCCCTACCACGAGCGCGCCGGGAACTAAGAGCGGATAAGCAACGAGGGTGGGAATGCCGCCGTAGCGGACCATCGCGTAAGTGAGCCAGTAACAGGAGCCCAGAAAAAAGAGCGTGCTCGCTATCCAACCTAAGAGAAAGGCGCGAGCCCCTTGCGGTCTTCTCGCCACGGCTATAAAGAGCGGGACGAGCGAGACCCACGCGAGCGGCCACAGGTTGAAATCCGGGAATGAGAGGACGAGTAGAGTGGCGGTCGAAAGAGCGAGCGCCGTCTCGACCCTGGAGGGAGAGATGACCCTTGCGCGCTCGCGCCAGTTTGTCCAACGCCGCACGCGGGTTGGCGTCGCCAGTGAAACCGCCTCGTTCATACGACGCGAGTTTAACAAAGAAGGAGCGACGCGGTGAAGAGACCGGGAGATAAGAAGCGACGCGGAGAAGAGGAGACGCATTAAGACGGAGACGTGGACACTGAGGTGACGCGGAGATAGAAACAGAGATTGAAAAAAAATATCCGCGTCGCCGCGTCTCCCATTCTCCGCGTCTCGCCTGCTTACCAAATCGTCTACCAAATGACGGTAAACGACATAAATCGTCACTCCCGAAGCGACGAAATTTGTCACATGACGGGTATCGCACCTTTAATTGAAGTGGGATGGGTAAATGCTCTCGCTGGCGCGCGATTGTCTTTGATAATGGGATTTATTGTATTTAGCCCAAAAGTAGGAGAACCCGGTCATTGCTGACCGGGTTCACAAGTCGGAGGGAGCACTGAAGGATCGCACGGCGGGCGGCTGGAGCAGCGGCAGGCGGCTCTCAGAGAAGTGATGGCGGCGGGGTCACGCGTTGTAACGTGCTTGCCGACTAGAGATAGAGCACGTCGCGTGCCACAGAAAAAGTTTTTCTGGAAAGCTTCCGCTATTAGAAATATGGAGCGCGCGCCCGCGTGAGCCGCGCCCCAAAATGGGGCAGCACGGGTGGGGTAAAAAGTCCCTCCCGAGGGGCGTTGCCCCTAATGTCACTTTGTGGTCAGACATTATGGTCAAGTGAGAGTTTTGACCATAAAGTCTATCAGTCTCGCTTCAGGAGTATGAGCAGAAGAAGGAAGCCGATGGGGACAAGCACGGAAAGGGCAATATAGCAGAACGTATAATCACAGCCGCCCTCGCAGTTGGCTGTGATAGGACATAAAATCATCATCACCGGAAAGCCTATGAGCACCAGTAAGAGCAAGATTAAAGGGGCTAGAACTATGCCCAGAATAATCTTCATGGTTCTGTCGCTCGCCATATCTAACTCTCCGCCCCGAAGTCTGGCTCTATTCCTAACTCGTACATTGATTGTATTACACAACAAAGGTTATGACACAAGATTTTGCAAAGCACTTCGTTAGTCTGAGCGACTTGGGATTTACTGTCCCAACGCGCTAGTTAAAGCTATGCACTTTCAGTGCAAGACTTTAGTTGCTACACATCTCTGGCCGTGCTAGAACTCTCGGCGAGATGACGGAGCAAAGATACGGCAGCCATACCATCACCAGATTAACAGCACATCTGGTCTGGGTCACTAAGTATCGCTACCACGTGCTTCAGGGTGACATCAAAATTAGGTGCCGCGAGTTACTCATTCAAATCTGCGATGCCGAAGATGTGCGGATACTCAAAGGAGTCGTGAGCAAAGACCATGTCCACATGCTGATAGAATATCCGCCATCGAAGGCCATTTCGGATGTAGTCAAGCGGCTGAAGGGGCGCACTTCGCGCATTCTTCAGCAGGAGTTCCCACAACTGAGGAAACAGTACTGGGGGAGACACTTCTGGGCGATAGGGTACGGCGCCTGGAGCACCGGTAACATGACAGAAGAAGCAGTCCAACAGTACCTGGAACATCACCGTCATCCATCGAACAGGGAGACGGAAGCCTTCATCATGGAATAGCTGGACTTTCAGTCCTGCTCAAACCTCTGCACTTTCAGTGCAGAGTGGTTTAGTTTGGCTTGGGTTCTTAGTTGGAGGGGTCTTCTATGACGCGCACGTTGCGTAGACGCGCGTCGCCGGAGGCGCGCATGCGCGAGGCCAACTGGTCTGCCTCGTCGCGTGTGTAGCGGCCAAGGAGGACGGAGAATTTCTGCTGGCGGTCGCTCGCGCGCGGCGTGCTCGTGCGGACGTCTTTGTAGCCCGCCTGCTCCAGTCGCTTGATGAGCGGCTGCGCATCCTCGGGCGCGTTGTAAGTGGCAATCAAGAGCGTGTAGCGACGCTCCATCTCGCGCGGCGAAGGCGACGGGCGAGGAGCGGCGTTCATGTTCGTCTGGTTGGTTTGCGCGGAGGGAGCGGTGTTGTTGTCGGCTGCGGGCGGCGAGGGAGGAGAAGTTGTGCGCGAGGTCTGCTCCGGCTGCTGGCTGACTCGCGTGCGCGCGGCGTCCGTGCCGATCCAGTGTCCGACCATGATGCCGAGGGCGAAGAAGATGACGGCGATGACAAGCCCGCTCAGAAGCAGCAGCGCGGGGCGGCGCTCGTCCCTGTAAAGCTCCTCCAGCGCAGAGTGGCGCGTCTCTGTGTCTGAGTGTGCAGCGTACTTGGTGGAATCTGTAGCCATGTCCGCGCTTGATGGTCAGGATTCAACGGAGCGACTCCAACATGAGTACGCTCGACGGAAATGTTATACGTCCGGCTCGACTTCAAGCAGGTGTCCTGTTGAGCCGACGACGCGCACACGCGCTCCACGCCGGAAGTTTCCGGCACGCGAGCGCGCCCGCCACAATTCACCTTCAATCAGCACAGAGCCTTCGGGCTCTAAGTCCGTAACTGCACGCGCCACCATGCCGATTAAATCGAGCCGACTGACAGCCGCTTTCTTGTGTCTTGAAGCAGCGGCAATCAAAAAGAGCAAAGCGACGAGGAGCGCGCACGTCAAAAGAATTGCCAGCAACGATGAACTCATGATGCTTAATTGAGACAAAGCGTCATCGCTCGAAACCTGAAGTGCTGCATTTTAACACAAGCCGGAAAGGGATTAAGACAAAAAGTGTGCGAAGCGCCGAAGGAATTTCCCGCCGCGCTTCGCACACTTTTTCGATGGTACCGGCTTATTTACCGCCGGTCTCGACCTGTCGTTGGAGCGCTATGGCTTCCTGATTGTTAGGGTCAATCTGTATGGCGTTGCGCGCGTAGGTCATGGCCGCCGCGCGGTCGCCGCGCTCCAGAAAGATGCGGCCCAGAAGAATGTGCGCGTCTATGAGCTTGGCGTCCCAGAAAATCGCCGTCTTGAGAGCGCTGATGGCCTGCTCCTGCTCGCCTCCGCGCAGGTGTATGCGGCCTATGAGCAGGTAAGCCTCGGCGTTCATGGGCTCGATCATCAGGACGCGGCGCAACTCCGGCAAAGCCTCTTCGTCGCGCCCGGCGCTATACATCTCTCGCGCCTTGACGAGCAAGTCCTCCGTGTTGCCGCTCGTTTCGGCGGACGCTACAGGGATGCTGAAAAAACTGTCGCGGTCAAAGACCTGTCTGAGACGCACGGGCACGTCGGCAACGGTCTGCGACTTCTGCCACTCGGTCTGCCACTTGGCGTAGACCTGTAAGTAGCGACGCGCCTGATCGTCTGCGGCAGCCGCATCGCCCGAGTTGCCCGTGCGCTCCAATGCCTTGGCGAAAAGAAAATAGGCGTAGCCGTCGCGCGGGTCTCCGGCAATCACTGGCCGCAACTGGTCCGCAGCCTCCGCGTACTTGCCCGCTATGAAAAGACCGTAAGCGTAATTAAAGCGTACCATCGTATCGCCGGGCGAAGACTGCGAGGCGCGCGACAGAAAGGTCAAGCCTTGCGTCAAGAGGCGCGTGCGCTCCTCGGGCTTTTTCTCCGCGCGTGCGGCTTGAACCGAGATGGCCCCGGCGTTGTTGTAAACGGCGGTCAGCGGCGTATCGGTCGTTAGCGGCACGAGCGACGCGAGCGCGCGCGTCAAATCATCCATACGGTAGAAGGCATAGCCCGCGTAGAAGGCAGACTCTGCGTAGTGCGGCTCCTTCTTCTGAATCTTGGAGAAGTATTCAGCGGCGTTTTTCCAGTCCTGTTTTTTCAGAAAGAGGTGGCCCAGCTCAAACGAAGCCTGCGGGTAGACTGCGCCCGCGTTGGCTTCAGCGTAAAAGGTCATCGCGTTCTTCAGATAGTTGGCGCGCGTCTCATCGTCGTTAGTCTGCACGCCCTTGATATAAGCCTCGAAAGCCTTGGGCGGAATCTTGGTGGCTTGCTGTACGAACTGGTTCTGCGAGAAGGGCAGCGCCTTGTCACGCTGGTAGAGGACTTGATAAGCGAGGCGTCCCTGCATCTCCTGTAGACGCGGGAGCGCGCCGCCGAAATCGTATTCGCGTGTGGCCCAGCGACCGTCCGGCATGGTCTCGCCCATCAGTCGGCCCTCGTTGACTTTGATGACGCGCGCCGAGCCCGTCAGCGAAGCGGGCATCTCGCCCTGCGGAGGAATCATGCTGTAAGTTCCGAGGATGACCATCGTGGCCTTGGCTTCGCGCGCGAGTTTGATAGCCGTGGCGCGTGAGGGCAGCGTCGTCAAAGGAAGCCTCAGCTTCTGGTAAGCCTGCTCGCGCTCCACGCTTGAAACGACAACCAGCCCCGGCACATTCAATAATTCCGAGAGCGAATCCGAAAAGCTCTCGCCCACCCAGTTATACTGCGCGTGGTTCGACATGTTCTCAAACGGGAGCACAAGCACCACGTCGTTCGTGCGCGTCTGCGCAAGAGCTTCACGCGAAGAAGCCACAAGCACAGAAAGGAGCGCGACGCAGAGCGCCAGAGCGTAAATGGCTGATCTCAGTCTCATCATGAAATCCAATCCTTCTGACTTAAAGCAAAGAGCCGTCGGCGCGAAAATTTCTGTGCGTCGGCGGCCCCTCATCAAAAGTCCACGGCAAGCGTGCGCGGTTGCAAACAGTTGGCGTCCCGTACGGGAATCGAACCCGTGTCGCCGCCGTGAAAGGGCGGTGTCCTAGGCCGCTAGACGAACGGGACGCAAAGACAGCTTCTCATTATCAAAGCAGGGCAATTAGAAACGCGCCCGAGAACGTTGCCCTCTCTTACATCTTGCGGAAGGCGTCTCGTGTCAAGGTTAAGGCTTAAAAAATTACCGCCTGACGCCGCACGCTCGGCTCACTTGCCAGTGCGCGATTTAAGTTACCGTACATCCTGTTAAGTGTCAAACGCTCAGACTTTTGAGCGCCTGAACACGAAAACTTTGATGCCCGGACCCCTGCGGAAGGTGCATGACTTTCCAGTAGAGAGCGCAAGGGAAGTCTTGCCACCCAGTTTTTTAAGCTTGAAGTTAAAGGGTCTTTGGGCTACTTTGCGCTCTGGGCCTCACAGGTTTGATAAAGCGAGCAGTAATGATGGGGCTTCGGTGAGCGACGGCCAGCCCTTTTGAAGACGAGGCCGTGGATTAATGAGCATGAGCCTGCGCAGTATTACAGACATCATCAACGATCTGTCGAAGCCGATTCCGGCGAGGCTTCTGCGCTCGAAGACCGTGGGCGGGCAGAAGATTCGCTATCTGCCGTGGCACACAGCGGTCAAATTTCTGGACCTCTACGCGCCCGGCTGGTCTTACGAAGTCCGTCACGTCGTAGGCATAGGGGCCAAGCTCGTCATCGTTTCCCGCATCTCGATTCCGTGCGCCGAAGGAATTGTTTACAGGGAAGCCACGGGACAGGAGGACGAAGACGTGGACCGTTTCGGCGACCCCAGTTCAAACGCGGAAAGCATGTCGCTCCGGCGCGCGGCAGCCAAGTTCGGTCTAGGGCTCTATCTATACGACGCCTCGAAAGCACAGGACGGAGCGCCGACGGGCGTCAGCTAGAAGAATATTCCGAGTGGCCGCTTTCGCCGTGGTGTGCTCGCAGCCTGTGCTTGCAGCCCATGACGAAACGTGCGATGCTTTCACCCGCGCGATAGCGGCGTCGTGCTTCGGCAAGCCTCTGGAAAATCTACCCGACACCAACAGCATGCTTTTGGACACTCCCTCTGCCTGCAAAAGAGAAAAACAGGGTTCGTCTTCCGAAGGCGTGGCGGCCAATCCTAAGCGGGCGCGCGCTGTCTCCTTTTGAGCCTCTTTGCAAGAAAGAGACGCGAGGCTCATTCAATAGGAGCGGCGGAAAGAGCGTAGTATTTCCCGTGCGCGGGGACGATTGGTGAGGGCCGCAATTGAAGGAGAGACGATGAAACGGTTGAAACTTTACTGGCTGGCCTTGGTCCTGCTCGCCGCAGCCTTCACACCCGTCATGGCCGCGCGCGTCAACAAAGACACGCGCAGTGCACGGGCTTTGCTGCATCAGACCGGCAACCTCGCCACTCAGAAACAGCAAGCGACCCCGGACGATTTAGACAAGCTGTTCGAGAAGGGCAACGAGCTTTATAACTCCGGCAGGTACAAGCAGGCGCTCGACGTTTACATGGAAGTCGTGCGGCGCAAGCCTGATTGGGACCTGGCGCAGTTTTATCTGGGCGACACTTTCTATCAATTGCGGCGTTACGCGGAGGCGCTCAAGGCTTACCAGCAGGCCGTTCGTCTCAAACCGGATTACGCAGATGCTTTGCGCGCGATGGGCGATACCTTAAACGCTATGGAGCGTTACGCGGAGGCGATTGCGCCGCTCAGAAAAGCCATCAAGCTCAACCCGGAAGACGCGGACGCCTATCTTTATCTGGGCAACTCCTATTTCAACTCCGAGCAATACACGGAATCCGTAGGGCCGTACGAGCAGGCCGTCTTCTACAAGCCCGATTGGGCACAGGCCCATTTTTATCTGGGCGACGCCTACTTCTATTTAAGGATGTTTGAAAAATCGGTCGTCTCCTACAAGGAAGCGACGCGTCTCAAGCCGGATTATTTTGAAGCTCTCAAGGCGCTCGGCAATAGTTACAACGAGCTTGAGCAATACTCGAACGCCGTCGGGCCGCTCAAACAGGCCGCGCGTTTGAAGCCGCAGGATTCAGAGGTCCAGTTCTGGCTCGGCAATGCTTATTACAACTCGCGCCGCTACGATGAAGCAATAGCGGCTTACGAGCAGGCCGTGCGCTTGAAACCCAGTTGGGCCAAGGCCCAATTTTACCTCGGCGACGCTTACGACAAAGCGAACCGCGTGGACGATGCCGTGCGCGCCTACAAGCAGGCGATACGTCTTGAGCCCGACGACGTTGATATACATTTCAACCTCGGCGTGACGCTCTACAACGCCAAGCGGTATGCCGAAGCCGCCGCCGCCTACAAACAGGCGACCGTGCTCAAACCCGATTGGGCGCAGGCTCATTTCTATCTGGGCGACGCCTACTACTACGCCGACCGTGCAAAGGAAGCTATTGAAGCCTACAGCCAGGCCGTGCGTTTGAAACCCGGCTACGCCGAAGCGCACTACGGGCTGGGCACGGCCTACCTGAAGCTGGGCAACAAGCAGGGCGCGCAGAAAGAGGTCGAAATCCTGCGCAACCTCAAGCCCGCCCTCGCCGATAAGCTGGCCGCGGAGATTAACAAGCAATCGCCGCTGGCCGACGGCGTCCTTTAAAGCAGTGACAAGTGACGAGTGACGAGTGACAAGATAAAACATCTTCTCTTTTCTCTTGCTTGTCACTTGTCACTTGTCACTCGTCACTTTTTTTTAGAAAAGTCTCGGCCCGTCTGACAACCATGCGGAGGCCGTACGTCATCACAGCCGCATCAAGGGGGCGGACTATCAGCATCAAGCCAAACCCCTTGCCCTGTTGGTGTTCCTTAGGCAAGTGGCCTCTCCTCTTAGAGTCTTGTTAAAGAGCGAGCGCATTCCGAAAAATTGAAGGGCGCGCTCGCGTGTGCGGCAAGAGAAAAATTTTCTGACCGCGAGAGCCGTATCATTTCACGCCCTGAGGGTAATAACTATTTGAGAGGGATTCCCCGCGACGCGCGTGAACGAACCTACGCTGGCATGACGGACGAACAACTGCTGCAAAGAGCGAGTCGCGGTGACGAGGCCGCCTTCCTGCTTCTTTATGAGCGCCACCGGGACGTAGTGTTTCGTTTCGCCTACAGGATGCTGGGTTCGACCACGCAGGCCGAGGACGTCACGCACGATTGCTTTTTGAGTTTGATACGCAGGCCCGAAGCCTTTGACGAAGAGCGCGCCAAGCTTCGCACCTATCTCTTAGCGGCGACGCGCAATCTCGCGCTCAAGTCGCTCAGGCGCACGGGCGCGGAAGTCGCCCTGGACGATTTAGCGGAAGAGCCCTCGGCGTCCGCCGAAGCAAGTGGACCGCTCCGCAAGCTCCTTGATGAAGAACTGGCCCTTGAAGTCAGCCGCGCAGTGGCCGCTTTGCCCGCGCTCCAACGCGAAGCACTGGTCTTGTTTGAATACGAGGAACTCAGCTTGCGAGAGGTGGCCGAAGTAGTCGGAGCGGATGTCGGGACAGTGAAAGCCAGACTGCACCGCGCCCGGCAGAGATTGAAACGCAGCCTTGAACCCTACTGGAGAAGCAACCCGGAAATAGTTGTTCTGGAGAGAAGTGAAGATGAGCGACCGACGAGAGATTCAACTATCTTCCACTAACGACGCGAGCGAGGCGCCCTCGGATTCGTCCGACTCCCTGATGGAGGATGTGGCGGAGGAGCGCGAGTTGAAATCTGTGCTCGCACGCTGGCGCGTTCCCGAACCGCCCGCCGTCATGGACGAACGCATCGCGTCCTCTTACCGCCAACAGTTGAGCCATATTTCCCAAGAGAGCGAGGTACACACGATGAAACGGTGTTCGACCTGTCAGGAAGAATTTGCCGACAGATTTACTTTCTGCCCCATTGACGGCACGCCGTTACAAGCCCCCGTCGCGGAAACCAACGTGGTCGAGAGCATAGATTACGACGAAGAACGCACCATGCCGTCCTTCTCTGCTGCCGAGCACAGCTTTGCGCACAGCGACGCCGCCGCTTCGGCTTCAACTAACGAATATCACCTGACGATCATCGAAGACCAATCCATCCTTCGCAGACTGTCCGAAGAACTCAAGGAAGTCCGCCACGATGCGCAACTCACCTGGCCCGAGTTCAGACAATCGCCTCTGGGTTTTACTAAGAGATTGTTTTCGGCTTACGGCACGATGCTCTGGAAGTTCGTCACGAGTCCGAACGTCGCCATCGCTTTGATTACTTCCATCTTCGTGATGCTGGTGATTTCGGGCGGAGTGATTCTTTTGGAACGCAACACTTCCAGCATGACGTCGCGGATTGTGATGGTCTCTCTGGCCGTGCTGTTTTTAGCCCTGGCGGGTGTGCTCGCATCATCACTGCCTAATCGTTACCGCTCGCTCTCCACCGAAGAGAGTTCCGAGACGAAAAATCTGGCCTTGTCCGGTGTCGCAGCCTTTGCCTTCATCCTCTTCCTCGTCGGTGGCTTCTACGGGCTTGAGCGTTACAGGCAACGGCAGGCGCAGATTGCCGCCGCGCAACAGGCTGAACAAATGTCGGTTGAGATAGTGGACATCCCGATTGAAGAGGAAGAACTGGACAAAGGGACAGCCGGTGCTGCCAAAGGAAGCGGCGGCGGGATGAAAGAGAAACAGCAGAAGGCTGGCGGCGGTGGCGGCGGCGGCGATGAAGCCGAGACCCGCGCCCCTTCGGCTGGCAAACTCCCCACCGCCAGCCTTGAGCCGCAGGTCGTCGTGCCAAGGCCGGAACCTCCGCCACAGAAACTGGCGTTGCTGCCCGTGACGCCCACGGTGCGTGCAGACCCGACTCTGTTTCCACCAGACCCGAGGAACCTGCCGTTCGGCATGCCTGACTCCAAGAGCAACGATTTATCGCGAGGCTCAGGCAGTGGCGAAGGCTATGGTGGAGGCAGTGGGACAGGTGTTGGACGAGGAGATGGAGCGGGTGTCGGACCCGGACGTGGATATAACACTGGCGGAGGAGACACCAACATCGGAGGCGGTGGACCCGGAGGAGGCGGAGGCGGAGGAGAGGACTACAACCGGACCTTTAATCCGAAGGATGTGAACCAAAAAGCACGCATCATCTCGCGCCCGGAGCCGCAGTACACGGAAGAGGCTCGTCGGAATCAGGTGACGGGGACAGTTGTGTTGCGGGCAGTGTTTGCGGCGAATGGGAGTGTGACGGGGATCAAGGCGATCAAGGGATTGCCGGATGGGTTGACGGAGAAAGCGATCGCGGCGGCGAGGCAGATCAGGTTTGTGCCAGCGCAGAAGGATGGGCGGAACGTCTCGCAGTACATCCAGATCGAATATAACTTCAACCTGTACTGAGAACCTGCTTTGAGAGCTTCCTCAAGCTCTCGTTGGATGAAACGGTTGTTAACAGGAGCGGCGCTTCCCTCTGCCGGAAGCGCCGCTCTTTTTCTTCCCCGCATAAAAGTGCGCGCGGCCTCGTGAAGAATTTATTTCTGAATTAAACGCGCCGCTTCTGCAAACTCGCACGCAAGCTCTTTTGACTTCTCTCGTTCTAGCACCAGAACGGTTACGAGCAGCCCGTGGCTTGATGCGCCTTTGACGTCGGGCCGACGGTCTTGAGTTTCGACCGAGGCAGCGCTCCTTGTGTTGTCTAATCTCTTCTTGTTTGTAAGGAGAACTCCATGCGACGAAAGTTTATTCCGTATTCGATAATCACGCTCATCCTCGCCTTCTTCGCGCTTATGTCATTAACATTGCTGCCGGAGCGGGAGGCGGCGCGCGCCGAAGCAAACCGCGCGACACAAGGGCAGCTGGAAGTTCTGGACAAAAGCGGAAAGCCCGTTGGGACGTGTCCCTTGAAGCAGACAACGGTGCGCGCGGAAATCAGCGGCTTCCTCTCGCGCGTGCGCGTCACGCAGGAATTTGAAAATCCCTTTAAAGAAAAGATTGAAGCCGTCTACACGTTTCCTTTGCCGCAGGCGGCTGCGGTTGACGACATGACGATGCGTGTCGGAGACCGCACAGTGCGAGGCCGTATACTGCGTCGCGAAGAAGCGCAAGCGGTTTACGACGCCGCCAAGAGAGGCGGTCAGGTAGCGAGCCTGCTTGACCAGGAGCGGCCCAATATCTTTACGCAGTCGGTGGCGAACATCATGCCGGGCGAGCGCGTGACGGTCGAAATCAGTTACGTGGAGACTCTGAAATACGAGGATGGCTCCTACGAGTTTGTCTTTCCGATGGTCGTCGGCCCGCGCTACATTCCGGGCACGCCCACGGGCACGCAAAGCGGGGGCGGCACACGTCCCGACACGAACAAGGTTCCGGACGCTTCGCGCATTACGCCGCCCGTGATGCGCGAGGGCCTGCGCGCAGGCCACGACATCTCTGTGGAGGTCTCTATTGATGCCGGAGTGCCGATTGACAGCGTCGCTTCAAATTCGCACGCCGTAGAAGTTGAGAGACGTGCTCCTTCGAGCGCCGTCGTGCGTCTCAAGAATCAAACGGAGATTCCTAACAAAGACTTCACGCTTCGTTACGACGCCGCCGGTCGTCGAATGGAGGACGCCGTGCTCACGCACCGCTCCGACCGTGGCGGCTTTTTTACTCTCATACTTCAGCCGCCCGAGCGCGTTGCGCCCGAAGATGTCACGCCGAAGGAGCTGGTTTTTGTCGTTGACACTTCGGGCTCTATGGAAGGCTTTCCGCTGGACAAGGCGAAGGAGACTATGAAGCTTGCGCTCGACGGTCTCTACCCGCAGGACACATTTAATCTCATCACGTTTGCGGGTGACACGCACATACTGTTTGAGAAACCCGTACGGGCCACGCCGGAGAACCTCAAAAAGGCGCAAGCGTTTCTCTCGTCGCGCGCGGGCGGCGGCGGGACCGAGATGATGAAGGCCATACGCGCCGCGCTAGACCCATCGGACGCGCAAGATCATGTACGCATCGTCTGCTTTATGACGGACGGCTACGTAGGCAACGACATGGGGATTATCGGAGAGATTCAGAAGCATCCGAACGCGCGCGTCTTTGCGTTTGGCATCGGCAGCTCCGTCAATCGCTATCTTCTGGACAAGATGGCGGAGCAGGGGCGCGGCGAGGTCGAATACGTTTCTCTGAATGACGACGGCTCACGCGCTGCCAGAAAGTTTCACGAGCGCGTGCGTAATCCTTTGTTGACGGACATCTCCGTCGATTGGTCCGGCTTGCCCATCGCGGACGTTTACCCTAAGCGCATCCCTGATCTGTTTGGCGCAAAGCCTGTCGTGGTCACGGGTCGTTACACCGGGCACGGGCGCGCGACTATCAAGCTGCGTGGCAAGATGGGCGGAGATAATTTCGTGCGCGAGATTCCGCTTGAGCTTCCGGAGACGGAGCAGCGTCATGACGTGCTCGCCACACTCTGGGCGCGCACGCGAATTGATGACTTGATGAATCAGGACTTGAGCGGCATACAACAGGGCACGCCGCGCGAAGATGTGCGCGAGACCATCACACAGCTCGGGCTTGAATATCGTCTGATGACGCAGTTCACCTCGTTTGTCGCCGTCGAAGAGATGGTCGTCACGGACGGAGGCCAGCCGCGCCGCGTGGAAGTGCCCGTGGAGTTGCCGGAAGGCGTCAACGGCGAGATGGTCGGAGCCGACGTTACTGAGGAAACGGAATACAGGAAAAATCCGCCAGCCCCATCGCCTGCACGTATGATGGCCCAGCCCGTGAACGTCACAGCCAATACCTCGACCAGCAGCAGCACCAGAGCGGCTAACGAGAAAAGCGCGTCGAAGATGAGCGTAAAGAGCCGACGCCCAGTTGGAGGGAAGGATAGCGACGGACGTGGGGCCGGAGGCGGCGGCGGAGGTGGCGAAGGCACGACTGCGATGTCTCCGGAGGAGCGCAAGCGGCAGCAGCTTCTGTCCAAGCTGCATCCGTCAATCGTGGCCGTCATAGACCGCTTGATCAAGAAAGCGCAGCCGGGAGCCGTTGAAGCTCAGTTCGTAGTGGACGGAAAGGCTGAGATTCAAATCTGGCTCTTTGATAAAACACCGGAGGCGCTCGCCGAGCTGAAGCAGCTTGGCTTTGAGGTCTTGCTTGACCCGCAGACTTCAAAGCTGGTCATCGGGCGCTTGGAGATAGAGAAGCTGGCCGCGCTCTCCGAACTCAAATCAGTTCGCTACGTCGCGCCGCAGCTCACTCGCCGATAACTACGATTATTCTTTCACCGTGGGAGACGATTGGTCGTCTCCCACGGTGAAAGCTGTGGAACAAACATTTCGTACGGGCGTCTAAAAGAGTGTTTCCATCTCTTCATTGCGGATGAAAAGCATCACGGAGAAATATCATGTCCAGATTCCAGAGCCCGCTTAATCATGTCAGAGTCGCAGCGCCCTGCACGGCTGATTGGGAACGGATGGTCGGAACGGAGCGCGTGCGTTTCTGCGGCCAGTGCAGCCTGAATGTTTACAACCTGTCGGGCATGACAAAGCGCGAAGCCGAACGGCTCGTCACAAGCGCAGAAGGCCGTCTCTGCATCAGGTTCTATCGTCGCGCAGACGGCACGATTCTGACCAAAAATTGTCCCATCGGCTTAACCGCCATCAAGCGGCGAATTTCTCGCGTCACGCGCGCGACACTCTCCGCCGTGTTGAGCTTCTTCGCGGGGCTTGGCGTTTATTTTGGTTTGAGAGAGACGCCGCAAGTTTCCACCGTCACGATGGGTGTCATTGCTGCCCGCCCCCTAATCCCGGTCGCAGGGCGTATGGAGAAGAAAGAGATTCCTGTAAAGGAAACTGAAGAGGGCCAGATGGAGATTATGGGTGACGTGGCAATACCCGAAACTCCCCGGATGCGTAAACGCTTTCGCCGCTGAAGCTCGCAGAAAAAAGAATCAGCCCCGCGTGAAAAGCGAACCAGTTCATCCGAGAGTTGATTCGCTTTTCACGCGGGGCTGTAGTTTGTGAAAGTGAATTAAGCGGCGCGCACGTTTTGTTCATGCGGGTCGTATTCGGTTTCAAGGTAACGACGCGCGATAAACTTGAGCACTGCCGAAACGTGTTTGCATTCGTAGCCCGGCTCGGCGTTGCCGCGAAAGATAAAGTCTGCGCAGGTGCAGGCCAAATGTTTGGTCTGCGGCTCGCAGAAAAGATGATAGTCCTGTTCCGTGCCCGCTTCCGAACGGGCCATCCAACCATAAGGCTCCGCCTCGCTCACGATAATACGCTCGGAGCGCGCGGCGCGCTGCTCCGCAGGCGTGAAATCTTCGCGCTTGACGGCCTGTTTCTTTTTCATAGTCATCTCGAAAATTCCCCTGTTCTTAATAAGTCAAACGGGCGTCTTCGAACGCTCCGAAAAGCAGCTTTTAAAAAGCTGTAACTTGGATGCGCGAAAGGGTTTAGGGGTTTGAAGCGGGAGCCGGAAAAAGATGCTTTTAGCAACTCGCTTTGCATCCACTGCCTGCGCTTGTCTTCATGCGATTAGCGGGAGTTTCCGCTCTGGCCGATGATGTGGAAACGTGGGGCCGGGAGGAGGCGGGATGCGTGCGGCCTCTTCGAGCGTGGCGGCGCGCCGGCGCGCAATTTCGAGTTGCAGGCTTTCGAGACCGCGTGCCATGGCCCATTCGTGGTTGGCCGCAAAGACGGGCTTCAAGAGAAACGAGAGAGCTTTCAGGAGCGGCTTGTCGGCGCGAATCCGCCAGTCGTAGGTGATGTTGACAAACTCTGCATCGGGCTCAAAGGTCCAGACGCCTTCGCCCTCGAAATCTCCGAAGGCGCGCAAGGTGAAGCCGTACGGATGACGCGAATCGGTGACGCGAAATTTCCAGCGCAACGTGTAGGGAAGCCAGCCCTTCGTGTAGAGACTGGCGACCCGCCCTAAGCCTCTGTCATCGCCCGGCTCCAATTCTTCCACTGCTAAGTAAACGGAAGGCCACCAGCGCGGCAAGCTTTTCGCGTCGCCGAGGATGTCGGAAATTTCTTCCGGAGTACTACGCACGCGCCAGCGTGTGATGAAATGATAATCGTTCGCGCTCATGATGCTGTGGTTGTTCGTATCAGTTGTGCTCGTGCGTGCGTTGCGTGTGGCTCAGGGCGTCCGGGCGATAGAACTCTTGATAAAAATCTGTGTCGAGATGATGAGCCTGATGCGCGAGCACTGTGCGGAACGGTCCACCTGCTGCGGGAAATCTTCCATGACGATTGTAAACATACTCGCAGTAAGCAATAGTCGCGGCAATCGCGCGGTCGGAATATTTTTGAATCCCGCGCTGCACGCGAGGGCCGTCGCGCCACGCTGTAGCCGTGCCACCGTCGCGGAACGTGCCCGTGCCCTTCGCATACTTGTAGTCCACAAAAGCCGTGACAGCTTCTTCCATGTTGCGATAGTAAGGCGGGCAGTAGGGCTTGATGAGCACACGATTATCACGCTCTAACCCGACGGCTGTGGGGACGGGGAGGTCGCGCCCGAGCGCTTTCAAAATCTTTCGAGCCACGGGGCCAAGCGCGGCTGTGCGCGAGAAGGGCACATCTTCCATGCGAAAGCCGAGCGTCTTGAGCCAGATGAAGGGATGCGCGGCGAAATGCGGAAAGCCGCCGAGGCCGAGCGCCTGCGTCATGAGCGCCAGATTTTGCAAAATCTCGCCCTGCTCTAAAGCCGCGAACTCGTAGACCCACGTCTCAAGCGTCGAGACGGTGGCAACACGATTCGCGCGCAGGTGGTCGTAGAGATGGCCGCCGCGCGAGCGCGCGAAGCGTTTGAGTCCGGCGGGTTGAAAACGATTGCGGTCGTCTAGGATGAAATAGCCGAACTCTTCGCTAAAGGCTGAAAGAAGGATGTTGATGTAGTAGCCGGTCAGCTCCGCGACGGGTAGAAAGTAGGTCGTGCCCGGAAGATTTGCAGACCATTTATTAAAGGGAGGCGTGAAGGGTGGCTCGCGCGGCACGTCCAAACGCTCGTCTGCAATACGCACACGGTTTTTTTTGTAAAGCTCGACCAACTTGTGACGGCGTGCGTCTTCGGCCAGTGAGGCGATTTCGGCGCGCGGGTAATCCTGCGGGCGCTTGAGCATACAGACGCCCGAGTCGTTGATGACGAAGACGATGCAGGCGTGCATGGCGTCGCCGCTCGCCACGGTGCGCCCTACAAAATGAGTCATGATCTCGCCTCCGCCCGCTTCGCTCGTATCACCCGTTTGATAAGGCAGCTCGGCCAGTACGTGTCCCGTAATACCGCACGCGGCAAAGGCAAGCGCCGCCTCTTCTTCAATCGTCAGGGCAACGGGCTGTTCGCGGCTTTCGTAAGCCAGCGGCCCGCCATTGAGCCGCATGCCCTTGCCAAAGCGACGCGAGCGCCGCTCGATAAGGGCATCGAGCAGAGGATAGCGTGCCGCGCGCTCCAGTGTGCCCGACGCCGCTTGCGTCTCTGAAACAGTGCGTAATGATTTGTCCGTGGTCGTCTGCGCGCTCATCATGACCTCCGTTTAGAAAGCGCACCTGTGCGCTTTGAGGATAAATACGAGAGCTGGCGAGGCTGTGGATGTCAGTTAGAAACGAAGAAATCAGTAGCCGGTTGGTTTGAAACCTGAGAGCAGATGCTTGTTAAGCAAATCACCGCAGAGACGCAGAGGACGCGGAGGAAGCGCAGAGAGTTGAAATGTTTTTCTCTGCGTCGTCTCTGCGCTCTCTGCGTCTTCGGCGGTGGTGGTCTTAATGATGTTCGAGCACTTCGTAGCTTTCCGGCGCGATGATGAGCAGGAGTGCGCCGGTCTCTGTGTAGACAGGCTCGTGAATGCTGTCTTTCGGCGCGGATTGAAAATCACCCGGCCCTAAAGATTCCCCGGCGGCGCGAGCGACGCCCTCCAGGACATAGCACTGCTCTATGCCGCGATGACGGTGAAGGGGAATGCTTGCGCCCGGCGACATCCTGACCAGCGTGGTGACCAGGCCGCTGTTCGGGTCCACGAAAAGCTTTTTGACGCTTAAGCCTTCGTGGACCTCGTGCCATTCTCCTTCGTCGGCGCGAAGCGTCACGGGCGACGGTGAAGCTTCAGCCACACACGGCTCTGCGGACATGGCCCCCGCTTCTGCGCGTACGAGCGAGGAGAGCTTTTCACGCATGTGTGCAGGAGGTGTTTCTTCCGGCCAGCCGTAGGCGAGAGCGCCGACGACTTCCTCAAACCCCTCAAGCTCCTCCGCGCAAACGGCGCAGCCCGACAGATGTTCTTCAAAGGTGCGGGCCTCATGCTGGCTCAAAGCCCCCAGTGCATAGAGCGAAGCACGCTCTTGTATCTCTTCATCGCTGAAGCGGTGCATTACAAAACCCCTCTAGCATCCTTGAGCTGCTCGCGCAGCTTCATCATTCCAAGCCGCGTGCGCGTCTTGACGGTGCCCAGCGGCTGATTCAGCTTGACGGCAATCTCGCTGTGGCTTAAGCCCAAATAATAAGCCAGCTCTATCACCTCGCGCTGTTCGGGCGGTAGAGCATCGAGGGCGGCGCGTACAAGCCTGCGCATTTCGGGCGCGACCATAGGGTCTTCAAACGCGGTCGCCATCTGCGCGACGCGGTCTGAAGTGTCCAACTGCTCCTTGCGCATCTCTTCCTGGCGACCCGCGCGCAAACGGTCTATGGCACGGCTGCGCGCCATCGTCACCAGCCACGCCAGAGGTTTTCCGCGACTCTGTTCATAGCGCCCGGCCTGCCGCCAGACCTGCATGTAAACGTCGAGCAAGACCTCTTCCGCCGTGCTCGCATCTCCCACAATGCGCAGCACGAGCCCGAACAGCAGCCGGTTCGAGCGGTCGTACAGCGAGGTCAGCGCGTACTGGTCTCCCTGGGCCACGCAACTGATGAGCGCGGCCCAGTCCCTATCATGCGCGTTCTGTGTCTCAGCGAGAGCTTCCGGCGCTGCCGCCATCCGGGACTCCTCCCCGGTTGAGACTACGCGACTTTGCTTGTCCTTGGATTCATTCAAGATTCTTGAAAAGTCAAAAAAATCCCAACTCTCATAAGCGCCCGGTAATATACATCGAAGCGTGGCAGAAAGAAACAAGAGGGCTCGATAGTGGCTTGGTTTGAAATTAAAAGCCCCGTAGGAGCGATGATGTTTATAGTTAGCAGATAACAGATGGAAACAAGCTCCGTAGGAGCGGCATGTAATGGATGAAGAACATGACGCTCCTACGGAGCTTGATTTTTGATGATGACAATCAAGCTATAAACATTTAGCTCCTACGGAGCTACAAACGATTTGCGTCTTCCTCCCGCGCCTCCTGTTATTGATTCTCTCTGCGTAAACTCTATGCTCTCTGCGTCTCTGCGGTGAACGCTATTTGAATCAGCCCGCAGGGATGAACTCAAGCACAATCGCGTCGTGGTCCGAGAGCGGCCCCTTCTCGTCTCTGAGGTTGCCAACGACTTTGGGCGAACTGTTGGGCGCGGGCCGTATGTCTCGACCGGCGAACCAGTCTAGCTTGAGCGACGCACAGCCTCCGTGGTCCTTGAGCGTCCACCTGATGAATTGGAAACACCACGCGGGAACCCAGTCGGCTAGATTGGCGTTGATAGAGAGGTCTTCGACGCTGTAATGCAGCGTGCCCACGCCCTCTTCGTTCAAAGAGCGGTAATCATAGCCGCGCTCTTCCAGCTCGCGAAAAAGCCCGCGCTCGAAGCGGCGGTCTGGATGCAGGTAGTGATCGCGTATGACGTGATGGACGCCCATCATGACGCGCCGCCAGAAGCCTACGATTGAATAGAGGGCGCGGCGCGAATTGTAAGTCGAGGTGTTCCAGTCGCCGCCGATGATGACGGGCAGGCGCGGATGCAAACCCTCAAGATGGTCAAGCACGAGCTTCATCTGGCGATGACGATGTCGCTGCGTAGAGTGCGCGTCCAGGTGAAGGCTCACAGCGCGAAACGTTCCGAGCGGATGACGCACATCGGCTATGACCACACGCTGCGCGCCCAGACGCTTTTCAGGCCCGCGCATTTTGTCCTTGCCGTTGGGAAGCTGTAGCGAGTGAGCATTCTCCAGCGGGTAGCGTGAAAAGAGAGCGTTGCCGTGAAGCGCCTGACGATTCTCGCCCTCCGTTTCAATCTCCAGGCCGCTGCCTTTAACTAAAGACAGGTAGCACGGCGCGAAAGCGTAATTGAGGGAAAGCGCTTCGGCAATCTCGCGCGCGACAAAACGATTAGAGCTTCGCGCCATCCCGTAATCCAGCTCCGTCAACAACAGCAAATCGCTCTCGCGTATGTCCGGATGTTCCGAGAGGACGCGCACGATGCTCTCAAATCGCGTCCCGCGCTCTATGTTCCATGCGGTCGCGCGCACGGGCTGCAACTCATCGCTCCTGTCCTCCGCAGACAGAGATGATAAATTCTCCTGTACGACGCCACCGAGCACCCTCTCGATTTCCGCGCGATGCTGCGCGTAGAGTGGGGAAGCGTAAAGCTCCCGCGTTGAAGAAAAACGCAGGAACTCCGGCAGGACGTGTTGAAGCCCGTGGTCCAAATTAGTCGAGCCAAGCTCTTTTTTATCTGCGGTTGTGTAACTCAAAACTTTTCTAACCTTCTCATTTTTAAGACAGAAATTAACAGGGATGGACAGGATACACAGGATAATAAATCAAGCAATGTCGTCTTTTGTTATCTGTGTAGTCTTCGATATTCGAGCTTGGGATTACCAAAGTTCACTAACAAGCCGACTTCAATCCCGGTGGCCTTAAGATAATTGATAACCTGAGCTTGATGTTCAGGTCTAAGTGCAGAGACGCTTTTCAACTCTATGATAAGTTTATGCTCTACCAGAATATCAGCGAAAAACTCGCCCACGATGACACCACGAAATTTGACCGTCAAGGGTACTTGCGCTTCGACATGAAGACCCTTTTGTCGCAAGGCAACCATGAGTGCTTTCTCGTAAACAGACTCTAAGAACCCCGCACCAAGTTCATTAGCAACTTCAAAACAGGCTCCCAGAGCTTTATCACTCAGCTCTTCATGCAGCAATGATTTTGTTTTTATCCTGTCTATCCTGTCCATCCCTGTTTGAATCCGTTTTAGCTGCACTTAATTGTCCGCGCCCATCGATGGCGAACGCAGCGACGGCACGAAAAGAACCTTGCCGCCGGTCATCTCGTTCATGTAGAGGCGCAAGCCTTCGACGGCTTCTTCGAGCGCGAGCCGCGCGCGTATCTCCGTCTTGAGGTCTGTGGCGAGCAGCTTCTGTACGCGGCGCGCTGTGCGCAGCATGTTGATGGTGCTTTGCGAGCGCATCCATTTCGTGAGCCAGAAGCCTTCGACAGTCTTGCGGTCGAAGATTAAGGAGCGCGGGTCAATCAGACAGCCTTCGCCCGAAAGCGCGCCGTAGACGATGATTGATGCTCCCTCCGGCATGGCGACGAGGACGCGGCCCGTCAGCTCGCCCGCCACCGCGTCGAAGCCGACGGTGGCATTTAGAGAATGGCACAGCTCGCGTAAGCGTTCATCAAAATCCGCACGGCTACTGTCCACGATGTAACGCGCGCCCTGTCGCTCAAGCATCTCGACTTGCTCGCGGCGGCGCACGATGTTGATGACGGGGATATTAAAGCGGTGGCCCAGACTTTCAACCATGCGCCCGAGCGCGCTGGCCGCCGCCGTCTGGACCACAGCGCGTGCGCCTCTAGCCTGAGCCTTGTTCATCAAGGCCCACGCTGTTATCGGATTGACGATGGTGGTCGCGCCCTGTTCGTCCGTAATCTCCTTGACGAGAGGGATGCAGTGCGAAGCTTCCGTCACCATGTATTCGGCCCATGTGCCGTCGCCGTCCGCGGGCGCGCCGCAGGCCACGCGCTTGCCCATTAGAAAGCGCGCCAGCATTCCGCCGCCCGTCTCTATCACACGCCCGCTCGCTTCAAATCCGGGGACGACGGGCAGCTCCTTTTTGACACCGTAAAGACCATGCAGGAAAGTCAGGTCCGAAGGGTTGACGGGCGAAGCACTGATACGCACGAGCACCTGACCCGCGCGCGGGCGCGGCACGCTTCGTTCGACCACCGCAAGATTAGCGAGCGGGTCGTCGTAAGAGCGTAGCTCAAGCGCACGCATCGAGCGCGGCGCTGCGGGCTCGGTCCTGTTTTCTTCGTTCAATGAAATACCCATAAATGGATTTTCGATTTTGGATTTGCGATTTTCGATTGGAAGAGGACAAATCTCCGATTTGAAATCTGATAAATTCTTCAGTCCTTATCCAATCGCAAATCGGCAATCGCAAATCGAAAATTTCTTACCGCCGACGAGCTATCTCCTGAAAGCTTAAATTGAGGATAGGATATTTCTGCCAATCCCTGTAATCAAAATGCCACCATTCGTTTTCGTAAACCGTAAAGCCTTCGGCTTCCATCGCGGCGCGCAAGGTGTCGCGCAGGCGTCTTTCTTCCGTCGTGCCGCCTTGATAGTTTGGATGAGCGCGCTCGGAAAAGTCGTCGTAGTCCGATGGCATCTGAACGGCCCGCCCGGTTTTGAGGTCAAAGAGCGTGAGGTCTACGGCTGCGCCGCGATTGTGGCGCGAGCCCTGTCGCGGGTCGGCTACAAAAGCTCTTTTCTCTGCGGGCGTCGAGTCCCAGAAAATCCGTGTCACGCTCCACGGGCGATAACCGTCAAAAATCATCAAGCCGTAGCCCTTCTTCCGAAGCTTGCGATTGGCGCGCACGACGGCCCGCGCCGCAGAGCGTTGCAGAAAGGCGCGAGCCTCCGTGTAGACGGGTCGGCCCAGAAAATTGTTTGATGAGGCATAGCGAATATCCAGCCGCAGGGTCGGGTCAAGCTTGACCAGCTCGACCAGCTCCGTTTTTAGAAACGGCCCCGTCTCGACGGGCGGCCTCATCTCATCCTGCGCGCGTGCCGGAGGAAGCGCAGCGACAATCATGAGCAGACACACCCCGATGATGAAGACGAAGATTTTCGCGCGCGTCGGATGCATCAGGAATGAAGCCCCAAGTCCCAAGTCCAAAGTCTCAAGTCAAAAAAAAGACGGTTTGCGATTTTAGTTTTGAGACCTGGGACTTTGGACTTGGGACTTGGGACTTTTCTATTGCACCGTCGCGGGCAGGAGCGAAGCCCTGCGATCCGTGGCGATGGCGTAGCCGTCTCCTATCTGTCCTATCAAGCCATGAAAATGTATGTCCGTGCCCGAAAGCACCAAGAGGACATCGCCCGCGTGATAACGCGGATTGTCCATCTGGAAACGAATCACGGTCGCGCGACCGTTCTCCTGCTCCACGGCCTCGAAGGCGAAGTTGTCGGCGTCTACAACATAAGTCAAAGAATTATTAACGCTATTTTGCTCATCAGGCATTCAGTTAACCTCGAATCATAAAATGAAAGCTCACGTAAAAAGCTTCGTTAGTTTTGGTCACACAAGGGGACGGGGGATTATAACAAGTCCCAAGTCCAAAGTCCCAAATCTCAAGTCAAAAGACAGTTTCTTTCTTTAGACTTCGGACTTTGGACTTGGGACTCGGGACTTCGTTTAGCCGATGCGCGTGCGGCACATGGGACAGACGCGCTGCTCCTCTTTCATCAGGAGGCCAATCCAGAAGAGCGGGAGACAGAAAATCAGGAGCGACGCAAAGACTATCCAGCCTGCAAGGGAAATCTGTTTCGACATCACGGGCGGATAGGTCGAAGCGCAGTTCGGACACCTGTAGCCGCCCGTCGCCACACCCGGCGGGCTGTAAGCTTCCATGCCTTGCGGCCCTTGGGCCATGCCCACGCCCTGCGCCGACGGGGGCGCGTAGTCGCGTACATCCGTGCCCTCGCGCCGGTTTCCCATCACCGTCCCGCAGTAGCGGCAGATGCGCGTTGTCTCGTCGTTAACCCTGCCACAGTTGCTGCAAGTAATCATTCCTGATCCAGTGTCCTCACATCGCTTAGCGAAAATGTCTGTGCCGAAAGCAGAGTGTAAAGGAAAAAGCCCGTAAATGGTAAATGGTAAATCGTGAATAGAGAAAGACCGCTCTTCTATTTACGATTCACGATTTACCATTTACGATTAATGCATGAGAAATCCTACGGAACGCTTTTCCAATAAGGTCGAGCATTACATCAAGTACAGGCCAGATTATCCGCCGGAGACGATTGAGCTGTTCCGTGCTGAATGCGGATTAGAGCCCGCGTCCGTCATCGCAGACGTAGGCTCCGGCACGGGCATCCTGTCCGAGATGTTCCTGCGCAACGGGAATATGGTTTACGGCGTCGAGCCGAACAGGGAAATGCGCGAAGCTGGAGAGCGATTGCTCGCGGGCTATGAAAATTTTGTAAGCATCGAAGGCGCAGCCGAGGCCACGAATCTCAAAGACCAGAGCGTCGATTTCATCACCGCCGCGCAAGCCTTTCACTGGTTTGATAGAACAAGAGCGCGGCGCGAATTCCTGCGCATACTCAAACCGGGAGGCTGGACCGTTTTTCTCTGGAACGACCGGCGCACAGACTCGACGCCCTTTCTGGAAGCTTATGAAAAACTGCTGCTGGAATACGGGACGGACTACACCATCGTCAACCACACGCAGGTCGATGCAAGCGTCATCGCTTCATTTTTCGCGCCCGGTAATTTCCGCTCGAAGGTTTTGGAGAATCGTAAGGACATGGATTTTGATGGGCTGAGGGGAAGGCTGCTGTCTTCGTCTTACATTCCCGATGAAGATCATCCCCGTTATCTACCGATGCTCGAACGGCTCGAAGAAATCTTTCGCGCCCATGAAAGAAACGGGAAGGTCGCCTTTGAATACGACACACGGATTTATTACGGACAGCTTCAGCCGCTCGAATGACAAGCGGAATTCACCGCAGAGACGCAGAGGGCGCAGAGATGCCGCAGAGAAATTCAACTCTCTGCGTTTCCTCTGCACTCTCTGCGTCTCTGCGGTGAAGGGTGGTCGCACTGACACTTAATTATAAATTGCTACAGCAAGAGGCGTGCGGTAGGCAGAAATAGCCACCGCACGCCTCTTTGTTTCAGCCCCGGCTCGTCTTGTTCTTATCTTACGGTGCGCTGACGGGTGCGCTCGCCTGAGCAACCACAATCCGCTGGCTCTCGCCACGGAAGCTAATCCCGCGCAGCTCGTTCTGCGTCCCGTTCGTGATGGTGTTGACCTCAGTGCGGTCAGCCTTATCCGTGCGGGCTTCCATCTTCGCAGTCGTCTTGGCAACAACTTTCTTGCCCTTCATGATGAGCAACTCTCCGGTCTGCTCGTCGAATTTCAACTTGTACTGACCCTTCTTGACGAGTGTCCCGTTGATGGTCACATCCTGGGTCAGGTTGAGGGTTTCGGTTCGCTCCTTAGCGACGACTGCGATGGACATAAGTGCGCACACGACTACGGCGATAACCACCTGGTTAATCTTGCTTCTCATTTTTTTATTCTCCTCTTAGTTGGTCAGGCTCGAAGGCTGCGGCCTCCTACAGTTGTTAGGCGACAGGTTAAGAAATTACGTTTTAAGAGAACCGAATGATGACCGAAAGATGTCGCTCTCTCGCATGCCCTTCGTAGCTCTCTATATCTACAAACACCGCGTGGGCCAATTTCGTGGCAAAAATTTTGCGCTGCCCGAACTTTTTTTCAAAGCCCTTTTTGGGCCAAGCCCTCGCTTCTCATATCTAAAGACGTTTGCGGGCGAGAAATATTAACAACCGTGCAGCAGACCTTTTGTTATCATCCTTAAATTACCCTGGAGGACGAGGCGATGGGCGTCAAAAGGCTGGAAGGTATTCCGGGATTTTCGATTGACCGCGTGGCGGCTGCGGCGGGCGACGACCCGGAAGTCCTGAGGCTCGAAAATCTGGACACGGATTTGCTTCCGCCCGCCGCAGCCATAGAAGCCACGCGCGCCTCCGTAGGTCTTGACGACGCCAACAGCTATTTGCCGTTTACAGGCAGCGTGCGGCTGCGCGAAGCTGTGGCCGCACGACTCACGCTGCAAACCGGACACGACTACGAGCGTGAGCAGGTCGTGATCACCTGTGGGGGAACGGAAGGGCTTTTTGATGCGCTGCTGGCCGTGACAGACCCCGGAGATGAAGTCGTGCTCACAGACCCGACCTACGCGGGGATGATTTATCGCGTGCGCCTCGCCGGAGCCGTGCCGAAGCTTGTGCCCTTCACAATTGTTAACGGCGAATGGCGGCTAGACCTTGAAGCCCTGCGCTCGGCTATCAACGAGCGTACGCGCGCGCTCTTTATCATGAATCCCTCTATGCCTTCGGGCGCGGTCCTGACGCCAGAGGAGTGGGAAGCGATTGCAGACATCGCGCGGACGCGCTCGCTCTGGCTCATCTACAACGCAGCGATGGAGCGCATACTTTTTGACGGGCGAGCATACGCGCATCCGGCGAGCTTGCAAGGGATGTTTGAAAGGACGATCACGGTCGGGTCTGTCTCGAAGGAGTATCGAATGATAGGCTGGCGCGTCGGCTGGGTCGCGGGGCCTAGAGCCATCATGGACGACATCGCGCGCGTGCATATCTATAACGTCGTCACGCCGACGGGCATCGCGGAAGCAGGTGCGCTCGCCGCATTGCGTTCGCCCGAGGAAGAGTTTGCGGCCTGCGTCGCCGAATGGGAGCGACGCCGCAACATGGTTATGGAGCAGCTCAAGGATTTTCCCTTGAGACGAGCGGCGGGCGGCTGGTCATTATTGATAGACGTGGGCGAGCTAGGGCTCGACTCATTCACGGCCTCGCGCCTGCTGTTGGAGAAGGGCAAGACGGCGGCCACGCCCATGCGCGATTGGGGAGAGCAGAACGGCGATCAGTTCGTCCGACTGGTCTTTAGCAACGAGCCTGTGGAAAGATTAAGTGAGCTGCGAGAGCGCGTGAAGCACGCCCTTTGAATTGCGGATTTGGGATTGCGGAATGCGGATTGAAAGCAAGAAGGTTGTCGCTTCTTATTCTTCAATCCGCAATCCGAATTCCGCATTCCGCAATCGTTATGCTGTTGTGCTCGCGGCGCAGTGTTCGTCAAAGGCGCGCGTGAGTGCTTCGGCAATCTCTTGCGGGTACTTGTTCTCGATCTCGCGCCGCTCAAGCATGTAGACGAGCTGGCCGTCTTTTAATAAAGCGATGGAAGGCGAAGAGGGCGCGTAGGGCGCAAAATAGCTGCGCGCTCTTTCGGTCGCTTCGATGTCGGCCCCGGCAAAGACGGTCGCCACCTTGTCGGGGCGCGCGGCGTGTTCGAGCGCGAGCGCAACACCGGGACGCGCCTTTCCTGCGGCGCACCCGCAGATGGAATTGACCACCACCATCAAAGTGCCCTTCGAGTCGCGGATTCCCTGGTCCACCTCCTCGGGCGTCTTCCACTCTTCGGCCCCGAGCCTCGATAGCTCTTCTCTCATCGGACGAATCATGATTTCAGGATACGGCATCTTCTTTTATGCTCCTTAAATTTTAATCTCTTAACTATCTTCCGTCGCCCGTGTGTGCCGCGTCAAGCCGCCACAAACCCGAGAGCGACAAGCAGACAGAAGCAGATTCAAACAGGATGGACAGGATAGACAGGATAAAAGCAATGCAAAAGTCAAAATGCAAAATGATGAATGAACAGCAAGAACCTCTTTAATTTTGCACTTTGCACTTTGCATTTATCATTTCTTTTTATCCTGTCCATCCTGTTAATTCCTGGTTAGACTTCGGGCCGCTGATGTTGATGATGCGCGGGTCTTCGCCGTCGCCCGCGATGTTGATGCGCCAGACCGTCGGCGGCAGGGGATAGTTGCCCATGCGCTCGGCCCATTCGATGACGATGACGGCGCGCTCGTCCGAGAGCAACTCGTCAAGGTCAACGGCGTGCGCCGCCTGCGCGCCTTCGCTCAAGCGGTAGAGGTCTATGTGATAGAGCGCGAGGCGGCCCGTGTAGTGATTGACGAGCGTGAAGGAAGGGCTTGTCACTTCGTCTTCGGGAATCCCGAGCGCGGCGGCGAGCCCCTTGACGAAAAGTGTTTTGCCAGCGCCGAGCGGCCCGCCCAGCAGCACAATCTCTCCACCCCGCAGAGAATTGCCGAAGCGCATGCCAAGGTCATGTGTCTCTTCCGGGCTCTCGCTCCGCCACTCGCCTGCGAGGTTACCGGCATGCGCGGTCAAGGCATTTCTCCTTCGGCATCCAGTTGTCGAACGGCTGCGCTCAAGTGCTCGCGTATATCCGATGCCGTCATCGTACGCATGCCGCGCTCGCGCGCCGCGATGTCGCCCGCGAGACTCGCTATGTAAACGGCTGCGACAGTCGTTTGCAGAACGTCCGCGTCACTCGTGCGCGCTCCCTGCACTTGAGCGATAAAGCCTGTGATGATGCCCGTCAGCGTGTCGCCCGCGCCAGCCGTCCCCAGACCCGGATTGCCAGTCGGGTTAACAAAGACACATCCGTCCGGCGAAGCGATAACGGTGCGCGAGCCCTTGAGCACCAGAATCACTTTATGTTCGATGGCAAAGCTGCGCGGCGCCGCGACGCGGTCACGCAACGCGTCTTTCGCTCCCGTACCGATGAGACGCTGCATCTCTCCGGGATGAGGCGTCAGGATAATGGGTCGCTCGTCGGAGCCCTGCAACTCGTCGGGCCACGGCGCAAGCGCATTCAGCCCATCTGCGTCTATGACAAAGGGCGTGGTTCTTTGCTCGACCAGCTCGCGCACAAAGCGTCGCGTCGAATCGTCTTCACTGGTCAGCCCCGGCCCAAGGCTTACGACGCTTGCGCGCGCCATCAACTCTCTGGCTCGCTCCAAAGCTTCAAAAGCAATCGCTCCACTTGTAGTCTCCGCGAGAGGCGCGGTCATGACTTCGGGCATCGAGTGCGCGGCGACTGTCGCCAGCGCGGAGAGCGGCGTGGCGATGGTGACAAGCCCCGCGCCTGCGCGCATGGCCGCGTTGGCCGTGAGCGCCGCCGCGCCCGAGAGCCCGCGCGAGCCCGCGAAGACGAATGCGTGGCCGTGTGTATTCTTGTACGAGTCGGGCGTGTAACGCGTCTTTCTGAGCCACGAGCGCGCGTCCTCTTCTTCCGTCAGAAAGAGCTTAGAGGCGGCTGCTTCAATCAGCGAAGGCGGCGATCCTATATCTGCGACGACGATGCGACCGTTATATTGAGACGCGGGCGGCAGGACGTTTGCGGGTTTGGGCGCGGTGAAGGTGACGGTTAAATCCGCGCGCACGGCTTCGCCAATCAGCTTCGCCGAATCGGCGTTGAGGCCCGACGGAATATCCAGCGAGACGATCAACGGCTCGTGCGTAGAGGCGCGCGCGCGCGCTTCGTGCAGGAGCCGCAACTCGTCCACCACTTTTAAATGCACGCCTTCAAGCGGTCGCTGAAGACCCGTTCCGAAAAGCGCATCCACGATAATGTCGTAGCTGTGATGATCCGCGCTCAGCTCTTCCCAGGCGGAGTCCGTCTCGCATTCAACAAAGGAGAGTGGAGGCGGCTGTGTGTGCGTGCCCGCGTCAAAGCGCGCTAGACCATGCGCGGCCTCGAAATTGGTGCGGGCATCGCCTTCCGTGTCGTCAAGGCGACCAAAAAGAATAAGGTTGACCTGCGCGCCCGCGAGCCAGAGCGCGCGTGCGAGCGCCGCCCCGTCGCCGCCATTGTTACCGCGCCCGCAGAGAATCAGGACGCGCCGCCGCGAAAGTCCAGAAGGGAAGCTGTCACTGATGGCGCGCAAGCTTCCTTGCGCGGCGGTCTCCATCAGGAGCAGGGAAGGCAGGCGATAATGCTCCGTCGTCAAACGGTCAATCTCGCGCATCTCGGCTGCCGTGATGATTTTTCGCACCGTCCGGGATAATAAGAAGAGTGAGGTCTTTTGTCTATGGAATCAACCGAATCTAAAATTTCTACGCTAGAACCTAGCCCGGCGCGCGCGGGCAACGCACGCAACGCCGATGATGAACAGCGGCAGCCCGATCCAGAACGTTCCGAGGTTCGCCACGCGCTTGAGGTTGAGAATCATCAGCGCCGCTGCCATCACCAGGAAGATGATGCCGATTATTCGCAAAGTTGAAGGTTTCATTTCCTGCCGCCTTTCTTTTGATTAGGGGAGCCGCACCCTGCCCAGACCTTTTTGGATAGGGAACATGTGAGCGTCAGTATGGAAGCTGGCGCAGGCAATTAAAGACTTTAACGGGCGTAAAGGTCCCAACACGCGCCGACAAAAATTTTTCTGCGAAACTATAAGATTAGAGCCGCGCGTGGGTCAAACCCAGGGGGCGCGGCTCTCTTGAAAAGAAAGGAATAGTGTCTGCGGTATTTCTAAAAAAAATGACGGCATTTTGCGTTGGATGGCTAAAGCTAAAACGCCCCGCTTCCCCCGGGGCTGCCTGCCGCTTCCGCTCGCTCGCCGTGCTTTTCTTCTTGGAAATCTAAGTAAATGTCTAATGGTTCGGGCTCTCCAAAAAAAAGAGGGATAAATTTGGCGGGCTGAAAAAGAGGGTTGGGAAAAGCAAAAGCGGGCCGGAATCCTTGCAACAATTCCGGCCCGCTCTCTTACGGCAGAGCACAATCACCCGTAGAGGAAAGATTTTACAGGAACAGCTCTCAAAGCTCTACGAAGCTATTCCTCTGTCTTGGCGGCTTTGCGGCGCTTGCTGCGTAGCCGCGCGGCCAGACCCGCCAGACCCGTGCCGAGCAGTACCATGGTGGTCGGCTCAGGGACGGGAGCACCGCCGGGACCGACGTTGAGATAGAAGCTCTCGGGGCCGCCCTGCGCGTGCGTGATGGTGGCTTCCAAACCGATACGGAGGTTCGGATTCGCAGCAATCGCTGCCGCCAGTCGTGCCGCAGCTGCGTCATCAAGGCCGAAGATGTAATCCGCTGTTCCCTGTCCGTTGCCGACCAGGGCCAGAGTCTGCGACTGAATCAGCGACGCGCTAAAGACTACGTTGCCGCTCTGGTCATAAGCTCTGAGGACTATGTCGTTAACCGTAATGGGGTCGCTGCCTGGACCGCCGCTCGGCTCGTTGACGTTGAGGCCGATGACGATGCGCGCGTTGGTGCTCGTCAGACCAAGCTCGCTGACGGAGACCGTGTTATTCGTGCCGCCGCGTGTCGCGTCGCCGAATAATTGGTCACCGCTGGAGGTAAATCTGATGCCGCCCGATTCCGTGCTAGAGCTACCGGGCGATTGGAGCGACAGCACGGTCCGCAGGCCGACTCCGTCCGGGTGGAGCGGGTCACTGCCGACGAAGACGATGCCGTCCGCGTATGCGTTGCTTGGGGTCAAGCTGAGAAAGAGCAGCGCGCCTGCCACGAGCGCTAATGTAGAGAAGAGTTTTTTCACGATTCGATTTCCCCTTTCCTCGTTCCTTTGGGTTTTGTGATTGACTTCTGTCTACCCGTCAATTTATGTAAGACATTGAACTTGATAGAAGAGAGACGCCCGCCAAGGAGCTTTACTGAAGCACCCACCTTGTTTCTATTTCTGGAATCCCTACCCTTTGAATACAGGTAATCAGACGAAGTTTCCAGAAAAAGGTATGAACGAGCTTGGCTTGCTTGATCTCGACAGACATTAAGCCTCTTTCCCCGGAAAAGCAAGAAAAATTATGCCGCGCTCTGCCCGAGGCGCAACCCGCCCGCTTTTTGTAAGTACTCGGAGGATTACGCTTAGGCTTTGCGACGGCGCAGGAAGCGCCCGGCCACGGCTTGAATCGCCTGATCCAGCTCCGCCACACGCAAGAGACGCGCGCTCACAAAAAAGACCACGCCCCCGACGGCAATCGGAACCAGAGCTTCTACCAGGCGGACCCACAGCCCACGGTCGCCCAAAACCCGCCAGAGCCAGTAATAGGTGAGATAAGAGGCCACCGAAAGCGCGAGCGAAGCCAGCGAAATGCGTAAGAAGGAGGAGATAATGCGACGGCCTTCGAGCCTGCGAATCCTGCGCCGCATGAGAAAGGCGAGGGCGAAAAAGTTGACGAGCGCCACGCACGAAGTCGAGAGCGCCAGACCCATGTGGCCGTAACCGCCCGGAGTCGCGGGCGTCACGCCGTAAGTCGAGAACAGGGATTTGAACACGAGGCTCAGTAGAGCGTTGACGACAATCGAGATGAGACTGATGACCATCGGAGTGCGCGCGTCGTCAAGCGCGTAAAAGGCAGGCGAGAGAACTTTGATGGCGGCGTAACCGACCAGTCCGACGGAATAAGCGGAGAGCGCCAGCGCAACCATCTCCGTATCGGTCGCCGTGAACGCACCGCGTTGATAAATCAAGGCGATAATCGGACGACCCAGAACAATCAGCCCGCAGGCCGAAGGGATGGTCATCAGAAAGACTAAACTGATGGAAGACGAAAGCGTAGAGCGAAAGCTGGGGATGTCGTTGCGCGCGGCAAAGCGCGAGATGGCCGGAAGCGTCGCCGTGCCCACAGCCACGCCGAAGACGCCTATCGGAAACTGCATCAGGCGAAATGAATAAGAGAGCCACGAGACGCCGCCCTCTATCCCCGAAGCAAAGAAAGTATTAATGAGGACGTTGATTTGCACGGCGGCTGTGCCGATGATGGCCGGGCCCATCAGCCGCATCACCTGTCGCACGCCCGCGTCTCTGAAACTCACTATCGGGCGAAAACGAAAACCCACGCGATAGAGCGACGGCACTTGAATCAAAAACTGCAGGCTGCCGCCGATGAGCGTGCCGATAGCCATCCCAATAATCGCCCACTGCGCCGCACTATCCGGAATGGCGTTCAAGTCCTTAGGGATGGTCCACCCGCCGCCGCTCAACCAGTAGGCCAGCGCCAGACCTCCGATTATCGAGCCGACGTTAAAAAGCGTGGAGGCCGAAGCAGGGATTCCGAAACGTCCCTTCGTGTTGAGCACGCCCATGGCGACCGCTGCCAGCGCCACCATCAGGATAAAGGGAAACATAATCTGCGTTAGCGTCGTCGCCAACGCAGCCTTCTCTGGCGAAAAGTCTGCGGCTATGAGCGAGACAAGCTGGCGTGAAAAGAGTATGCCGAGGATGGTAATCACGCTCAGGACGATGGCGAGCGCGTTCATCACCATGCTCGCCAGCCGCCACGCGGCCTCCTCGTTCTTCTCCTTCTCTATCTTGTCGGTAAAGGTCTTGACGAAGGCCGCGGAGAGAGCGCCTTCGGCAAAGAGGTCGCGCAGGATGTTTGGAATGCGGAAGCCTACCAGAAACGCGTCGTAGAGAAAGCCAGCGCCGAAATATTTAGCGAAGACCTGCTCGCGCACGAGCCCTAGCACGCGCGAGCCCATCACGGCGATGGAAACTATTCCGGCAGAGCGCGCGATTGATTGCGGCTTCTCTTTGGTCAGAGGCTGAGCAGCTTGATCCTTCTCTTCAACTGGCGGCGTGTCCGGCTCTGCGGCCACAAGCTCGCCCGATGTTCCGGTTGGTGTTTCAGCTTCGGCTGCTTCGACTCCGGGGTCTTTAGTAGCTTCCGCTTCTTGAAGCTCCGCTTCGACGATAAGCTCTGCGCGGTCGGCGTCATCCGCTTGCGCTCGCGAGCCGTCCGGCACATCTTGCTTTTCAGGTTTATCCATCTGGCGTCTATTCAGGCGCTCGTCTTTCGGGCGCGGCGCTCACAGGTTGTAGTCCTTAATCTTGGTCAGGAGGGTTTTGTAGCTCACGCCCAGGGCTTCGGCGGCGCGCGTCTTGTTGCCCCCGGCTTCGGCGAGCGCCTCTCGAATCTTGCGTCGCTCGACAAGGCCGACAGCGCGCACTGCGGCCTCCGCGAGCGAGCCCGAAACGTCCAGCTCGCCCCACTCTTCCCGTTCGCTCTGCTCCGCGCTGCGCGCAAGGCCAAGGTCCTGCGGCTCAAGCTCTGTCGAGTCCGCGAGAATGCAGGCGCGCTCAATCGCGTTCTCTAATTCGCGTACGTTACCCGGCCACGAGTGCGCCTTGAGCATGTCAAGGGCGCTCTCCGAGAGCGTCGCTTCGCGGCCACGCAGCTCGCGCCCGAGGGAGGCTGCGAAATGTCGCGCCAGCAGGATGATGTCCGTGTCGCGCTCGCGCAAAGGCGGAATCTCCACCGGAAAAACGGCGAGGCGGAAAAAGAGGTCGCGGCGAAACTCTCCGCTCTCGGCAGCCGCGCGCAGGTCGCGGTTTGTGGCGGCCACCACGCGCACGTCAACAGGAATCGGGCTCCGGCCCCCTATGCGGTCCACAGTCTTCTCTTCGATGACGCGCAGGAGCTTGCCCTGCACGTTCAACGGCAGCTCGCCTATCTCGTCCAGAAAAACAGTCCCGCCCATTGCCAGCTCAAACTTACCGAGGCGTCTTTCGCTTGCGCCTGTGAAAGCGCCGCGCTCGTGTCCGAACAGCTCGTTTTCAATCAGGGTTTCGGGGATGGCCGCGCAGTTGATAGCGACGAAGGGTTTGTCGCGGCGTGTGGAGAGATGATGCACGGCGCGTGCAAACAGTTCTTTGCCCGTGCCGGATTCGCCGAGCAGGAGCACGGTGGCTTCCGTTTGCGCGACGCGCTGCGTTTCCGAGACGGCGCGTTTTAACGTCTCGCTCTCGCCTATGATGCGCGGGAAGCCATAGCGGCGCGACCACTCTTCGCGCAGCAGTATGTTCTCCGTGCGAAGGCGAGCCTGTTCCAGCGCGCGCTCGACCAGCAGCAGGAGGTGGTTGGAGTCTACGGGCTTTTGTAGAAAATCGTGCGCGCCGTCCTTCATAGCCTGCACGGCTTCATCAATCGAGCCGTAAGCGGTCATGACGATGACGGGAACGTCCGGGTCTGCGGCGCGCGCGGCGCGTAGGACGTCGAGGCCCGTGCCGTGCGGCATGCGTAGGTCTGTGATGACTATGCGGTGCGGGGTGCGTGCTATCTCGTGGGCGGCTTCGCGCGCGTCGGCGCTCTCCGTGACGCTGTAGCCCGCGCTCTCCAGCGTCAGGCGCAGCACACGCCTCAAACTGTCCTTATCCTCAACAAGCAGTATGTCCGGCATGCGTCGCGCTAACGGTCGGAATTTTAATTCGGAGCAATCAACCAGCATCAAGACAGAAACGAAAGCGAGTTGATGTTAGCGAGCGCGACACCGCGCGTCAAGATGAGGCTGAAATAGAAGAATGGGCGCTCGTGCTTTTTAGAGAGCACGAGCGCCCATCGCTTGAACATCGCGTAGTATTGGAGCTTCTCTTAATATTCCCTGACGCCGACGACGCGCGAGCCTGAGAGGTCGAGCCCCTTCTTCACCCAACTGGAATCATAAGCGATATCCGCATTACCGCCGCCGCTGGTGTTGTAGACCGGCGCGGTAAAGGCTGAGCCCGCCGTGGTGCGGTTAAAGCCCGCGACCACAATCGCTCCATCAATGCCCATTGTTCCGCCGCCGTCACGCTGCAAGACTCCAGTGCCGAGAACCAGTATGAGACCCTTGAAGTTGAAATTGCCTTTGAACGTCGCGGTGCCGGTGATGACCAACAGGCCAGCGCCGTCCTGAGGGCCGACGGTCGCGTTGCCGTCAATAAAAGTCATCTTGGGAGTGGTTGCGCTTCCGATATCGGTGGTGGAGGTAGTGAAGTAGCGACCGTTGGTGTCCGCCGTCTCTTGCAGGAGGTTCAGAAAAGCTCTGGCCTGATCGGCATTTTGCAGCCACGTCGGCAGATTGGCGTTAGCAACCAGCCCTGTCTTCGGGTCTTCCACCGTATCCGGTTTGGCGGCAATATCCGTGTTGGCAATGGTCTGGTCTCCCGAACTGGTGAGACCGAAGGCGGGCAGCACCTGGCCGGTTCCGGCGGCGTCGTGTCCCGTATAGTCTTTGGCGTTACTCGACCCGGTGACAAAGCCGGCAGCCGCCGGGGTCGAGCCGCCCGCGCCGTTGAGGAGAATAGTCGAGGGCGGATTGTAATCGAAGTTGGTCCGCCGCACCATCATCTCCAATTGTTTCACTGCGCCCTTTGGTCCATAGCCGGTTGAGCGCACAATCAGACGGTCCGGGTCTTGGCCCACGGGCTTGTTGTCCGGGTCGGTAACGTAGACGGCGTAAGTACTGGTCCCTGTGAGATTGACCCTGCCGCTGGTCCCATAGGTCAGCCAGCCGCTCAGGTTCGGGTTCGTCACCAGGTTGCGAAAGGTCGCCGTCGTGACGCCGTTCGTCGCGTCGTCGTTGCCGCGAACCACGTTGAGCGCGGCCTGAAGGCCCGCTTCCGCCGCGTAATAAGCCTGCACCTCGGCGGTTGAATCAATGGAGGTCGTGTTTGCCAGAGAGGTCGTCATGATGACGGCCCCGCCCGCTATAAGGAGCAGCATCGAGAAGAGGAGTGTGGTAATTAGCGCCGCGCCGCGCTCGTTGTTACGGTCACGTTCCAATGTTGATAAAGTCTTGTTCATCCTCTCAAATCTCCTATCGCTAATCCTTCTTAATATTGATACGCGAGAACATTGCGCAGCTTGACGTCTGTGATAAGGGTTTCCGTCGAAGCCGGTTGATAGCCGACCTGCCCGCGCGTTCCCACGGCCTGCAACTGCACGCAGGCGGCGATGACGATGTAGGCCGCCGAACTCGGCGTCACTTCGGCCTCGGCATTGCCCGCAGAGTTAAGCGGGTTCGTGATGTCGCAACCTGAGACGGTGTAGGTCACGCGCTCGTCGTAGTAGTGCAGGCGAAAACTGTCTATGCGGTTGGCAAGCACGGTGGTCGTGTTGGTGTTCACATCAAGGCGCGCAATCATCACGTTCGCGCCGTTGGCGTAGAGCGCGAAACTCACGTCTTCATCCTGCTCACTGGTGGCGTTATAACCGGTCGCGCCGCTAAAGGCGTTGAGGTTCGTGCGGATGCGTATGGACTGATTGTCAGAGTCCGCCGCCACGATGCCGTTAGTCGTCATGCCGAATCCCGTGTTGGAGATTTCGCGCGACATGATGTTGACGGCGCGCTGCACGTCGGCCAGCGCTTCGGTGCGCTGGGTCTCGCGCTTTCGTGAATTAAACGAGGCCGCGAGCAGTGTGCTCGCCAGCGCCATCACGACGAGCGTAATCGCCATCGCGATCATCAGCTCGATGATGGAGAATCCGTTTTCCGAAATCTTACTTCTGCTTGGCATTGGGCTTTCTTCCTCTTAACTCGTGCGCATCCTTGATGACAGAAAAAGTTTAGTCGTAAGGCCCGTTGGCGAGAGACGAGCGCTGCGTGGTCAGCGTAAAGGTTCCGCCGTTCCACGCGCTGCCCGCCGAGACCGGCGTGACCGAGATGGTAATGGTCTTGATTCTGGGCACGCCGCTGACGTTGGGGCCGTTCGTAATCGTCGTCACGACGGTGAAGCTGCGGCTGCCCGTGGAAACGGTCTTGGGAGAACCGCCTGTGGCCGTGACGGCTGCTGCCAGGTTGTCGAACGGCACGTCGCGCAGGCGTTCAAGGTGTTGCTGGGCGACGGCTGCGGCCAGCACGCGGTTTTCGCCGCCCGTGTTGTTCTTCACTGCGTAGACGAAGAGGCCCGCCACGCTCAGACTAACTATCAGCAGGATCATGAGCGCAATCGAGGTCTCCACCAGCGTGAAACCATCGTCGCCGCGACGCGCTGTGGTGCGCCGCTCTTCCGTGCTCGCTTTTCTCTCTTTCAACGCTCTCATTGCTTTGAGCCTCACTCCTTCATCCTCTCTCAGTTATTGTTGTTCGTCACTTCCACGTCGACCTCTACATCACCGCAGGGAGTGCTGAAGGTGACGGTAAAGGTGCCGCGCGTGTTGTTGTTCGACTTGATGTTGAAGCTGGCCGAGTTGCTCGTCACGATGCCCGGCGTGATTGTCAGGTTTCCGGGCGAAGGAGTTTTGACCGCAATAGCAGCGCTATTGCCGGACGTAATCGTGATGTTGACGTTGGTGTTGCCGCCGCTCTTGACGATAGAGATAGAGGGCGGAGTAGCCGCACCAGTACACTGGCCGCCGCTAGGCGTCGCTGTGGGCGTCGGATTCGGTGTCGCTGTCGGAGTAGCCGCCGGCGTTGCTGTCGGAGTAGCCGCCGGCGTTGCTGTCGGAGTAGCCGCCGGTGTTGCTGTCGGCGTCGGATTCGGCGTCGCGGTCGGCGTTGGATTAGGCGTGGCCGACGGCGTCGGAACGGGCGTCGGACTCGGCGTGGGCGTAGGCAGCGGCGTGCTGCTGACATTGGCCTCTGAATTAACGCCGCTCGTGGTGCTGACCGTGGACACTGTATCGTTGGGGACGTTGAAGACGGCTGAGTCAACCGTCACGTCGCCGGAGGCAGTGACGCCGATCTGGCTGGTTTGATTAATGGCGTTGCGCAGGCTGATGTCCGTATTGGCAGTAGTGCGACCACGCCAGTCAAAGATAATCTGTGCGGGTAGCGGATTGTTGGTGAAGAGCACGCCGTCTTCGAGCGAGTAGGTGCGCGCCGTGTCAATCGTCCCGTTGTTGTCAAAATCCATCGCGACGCTGTAAGTTGACGTGCTTGAAAAAGTGATGCTCGCGCGGCTGGCGCCAGAGGCGTGACGACGCACGGAGTCTGCGCGTACTTTCTCTATGTAACCGGCAAGCTTGCGCGTCGAGGACGACAGCCGCAGGCTATGACGGGCGTTGGCGATGCCCATGAAAGCAAACGTAGTGACGATGACAATCACAGCCGCGATGATGACCAACTGCAAAATGCTGTAGCCGCTCTCGCCGCGCCTGGAATCCTGAGGGCCCTGCGCTCGCGCGCCGTCGCTAATACTCATACAACCTCCACCAGAGAGAAAACTCACATCCAACTGGCAGCGCCGCACAAACCTTCTGCCACGGGCTCACACTTAGCAATGAACATGCCATTCGGAATTTCCGCTAAAACCCCGCACACGGGCCGGTTTCGCCTCTCGCACGCACCGCTCCGTCGTTACCTTCAGTAACACCAACAGGAGGCGCGCTTCACAACCCTGTGGAGAGCCGCGGGCATTGGAATAAGAACCCGCGTTACACAATGGCTGTTACCAATAGAAACGATTTGAGCCTGTGCCGGACGAGCGCTGATGATGAGGCGTGTAAGGGCCGAACCACCGGCTCGCTTTGAAAATAAAGCCTTCATGGCCCGGTTGCAGGAGTTCAAAAGGGACGCGGCGCACGGTTTGCTGTGCGGAAGCCTGCGGGTGTGTCCCGAAGAAGGCACGCGCCCCAGTTTAAGGAGGAGATTGCCAGAGCGTGCTCGAAGGTCGAGTGACTAGAGAGCAAGCGCACGGAGCAGGGTTGTGGTGCGGCGCTCCCTCTCGTAAGCAGTTACTCGCCGTAAAGATTCACGCTCGAAGCAATCGAACATGGGATCGTCCCCGCGCGTTGTGGTGCCGCACGCCCCGGCGCGCGTGGGGCGGAAAGCGCCCCGGCGACACTCAGGCCGTCGGGGCGCCTTTCTTTTTAAGAGAGACTAGAGGTCAGCGGTTAGTAAAGAGAGGGATAGATAAAAGATAAACATGAATCCTCGCTCCGTCAGGAGCGTGATGTTTATAGTTAACGAAGGATTAAGAAAATCAAGCTCCGTAGGAGCGGCATGTAATGGATGCTGAACATGACGCTCCTACGGAGCTTGATTTTTATCTTGCTCCGACTGGCTATAAACATCACGCTCCTGACGGAGCAAAATTCGGCTGATGTATAGCTAACGCTTTTACTAACCTCTGACCTCTAACCTCTAACCTCTCTTCTCGCTTGCCTCGCATGCTCGGGATTGCGTACACTCTGCCACTTCCTATGCGTTCATAAAGTAAAAGAGAGAGTATGCCCGCGCTCAATGCACAACAAAGGTCGCCTGATAAATTTGATAGATGCCCTCGGCAGAATGAAGCTCGCGCGCTTTCTTCTGGCGGCGGCGCTCCTTCATCTCTCGGTGGTGGTGACAATCAACGTCGTCGCGCAGTCGGGCCTGTTGCCGCACACCTTCGACGAGAGCGGCGTCGGCATCTCCTTTGCTGTTGATTCCGCAGAGTATCGCCTGTACGTCATCAGGCTGGTCCGCGTCTGGGAACGAGAGGGCATCGTGGCGTGGGCCACAGAGAGCGTCCCCTTTCATGTCAGGCTCTACTCGATCTGCTTCGCCGTCTTCGCTCCCGTGCTCGGCTTCTCTACTCTAAGCGTCGAGCCGCTCAATCTCTTCTATTATCTTCTGATGCTGACGCTCGTCTTTGCTGTGGGGCGAGAGGTGTTCGAGCGTCGAACCGCGATGCTTGCGGCTTCTGCGGTCGCCGTGTGGCCTTCGTTCCTGCTGCACACGACGCAGCTCTTGCGCGACCCGCTCTTTGTCTCTGCGATGCTGGCGCTCGTGCTCGTCTGCGCGCTGTTTTTGACCAGACGTTTTTCGTGGCAGCGCGGACTCATTGCCGGTTGCGCGGGCGGCGCGGCGGTCAATGTTATCTGGCTCATACGTAGCCAGATGTGGGAGGTCATGCTCGGGATAGTCTTGCTGACGCTCGGCCTGATTGTGGTCAAGCACATCCGCGAGAGACGTTTCATGGTGGGTGCTCTCCTGGGCTGCGGGTTGCTGGTGGTGGTGGTGTTAAGCCTCCCGCGCGTAGCCCGCGAGCTGAACTTGTACAGCTATCCGGCGGACATGGGCTTGGCCCAGCAGAGCAGTCAGAAGGGCAAAGTCCAACTCGTCAGAGGGCGCACGCTCCCGCCCGGCTCGGGGCTCCCTGCGCGCATCAGCTACATGCGCTACGGCTTTGTCACAAGCTATCCGGGCGCGGGGTCGAACATAGACACAGAGGTGCAATTTGAAAGCATGGGTGACATCCTGCGCTATCTACCCCGCGCTGTCGTGATTGGTCTCTTTGCTCCTTTCCCGCGCATGTGGTTTGAGACGGGTCCGCAACTCGGGCTCATGGGAAGAGTCGTGAGCGGATTGGAGACGCTCCTGATGTACGTGATGGAGATGCTGGCAGTAGTCTGCTTGTGGCAGAGGCGAAAGGTATGGGCCGTCTGGCTCTTGACGGGCACGGCGCTTGTCGGGATGGTCGCGCTCGGTCTGGTCGTCGCCAACATCGCCACGCTCTACCGCATGCGCTACGTCTTCTGGATACTCGTGCTCGTACAGGGGATGCACGGAGCGCTCTGGCTTCTCACGCGCACGTCTGAGAAAAAGAAGGAAACGGGCGTCGCCGCGCGAGCAGGACGTTAGGTAGCGATAAAACTAAAAGCAGATTCAAACAGGGATGGACAGGATAGACAGGATAAAAGCAAGGCAAAAGTCAAAATGCAAAATGATGAAGGAAAAGCTATTCTTTAATTCTGCACTTTGCACTTTGCATTTATCATTTCTTCTTCATCCTGTCTATCCTGTCCATCCCTGTTAATTTCTATCTAGATGATTTGTTCTAGGAAGACCAGCTCAGACCCGTCCGGGCCAGACACGCGATGATAAAGCTCAAAGCATCCTCCGCCATGCGCGAGGTCTTCGAGCAGGGCTTCGACCGTGTAAGGCTTGTGCACTTCGACTACGAGCTGCCGGACCTGACCAATCCACGCGGCGCAGTCCGCGAAGACCTCCGCCTCCGCGCCCTCTATGTCGCACTTGAGTAAATCGATCGAGCCCGTCGCACCGGCCTCTTCCAGAATCTGAGGAAGCGTCAGCGCATCGATTGTGTTATCTGCTTCAACCTCGTCGCGGTCACTCATGCGAAATCGCCAGGAGCCTCCCGTGCGGTCGAGCGCAACACGGCGCGAGCTTCCAGCCACGCACGCACGCACCAGTTGAATCTTCTCAGACTCCGCTTGACCCAAGACGTTGCGCTCAAACATCAGCGAGTTTTCTCTGTCGGGCTCAACCGCGATGATCTCTGCCTCCGCGTAATGCTTGCGCCACCACAGGGCTGAGAAGCCCGTGTTCGCGCCGAGGTCCACGATGCGCCTGAATTGACGCGTCTCGCGCAGCGTCGCGGGCTCGTAAACTTTATCGAGAAAGACTTCTTCCAACACGTACCAGTCCGAAGTATTGAGCCGTACGTAAAGCGGCGCGGGCCACGACGTGAGACGTACAGCACGCACCCTTCGACGAAAGGGGAGCGGGATTTTCGGCAAGCGCAGGAGTGCCCGGTGATAGAAGCTAAACAGCCAGTCCATCGAGCGCGCATATTCCCGCCGATGAGCGCCGAGCCGCGCAAGCCTTTCGCGCCACCCGGCCTTTCGTCCCGGCTCATGCTTTATCTCTTCCATCTTTGATTCGCTCTATTGTTTGCTCGGGTCTTTGGTGCGCCAGCGATACCAGTCCCAAGCGCCCGCAAGCTTTTGTCTAAAGACTCTCAAGGTGTCGCTCGCCAGCACTTCGCAACGCGAGAGCAGGAGCGGGTCGCTCTCCTTAGTGTTGATGCCGAAGCGGCTCGTCCCGCCGCGCGCGTATCCGGCACGCGCGGCGGCCTCGCGCACGCGCAGGTTGACGGAGCCGTGCGGGTATGCCACAAGCCGCACCTCTTTTCCCGTCATGTCTTCAAGCTCGCGTCGGCTCTCCTCCAATTCTCGCCGGAGCGCCGCATCATCCAACGTCGCCATGCGCGCATGCGTCGCGCCGTGCGAGCCAACGGAGACTCCGGGCATGGAGGCCAGCTCTCGCAGCTCCATGGGAGAGAGAAAATCCGGATCATTGTTGCGTACGAAAGAGGTGGTGACAAAGACCGTGAAAGGAATTCGTCGAGCGACGAGCAAGGGCGCGGCTGTGTGTAGATTATCCCTGTAGCCGTCGTCAAAAGTGACGGCTACCTGAAGCGAGTCAGTGGGAGTTGCGGCGTCAGCAAAGCTCGTCAGAGTTAAGTGGTCGCCTGCGGCCAGCATGTCCATCTGCTTTTCAAAAAGCGCGGGCGCGATGCTGATGCCGTAAGGGTCATGCCGTAGAGGCCCGCCGACCGAATGATAGAGCAGCACGCGAAAGCCCGGACGAAGCCCCGCGCCAATCGTTCGCGCCGAGACTTCTGCAAAGCTGCGCGTGATTGCTCTTTTCCAGCTCATCACTAAATCACGTTGCACGGCGCAATCTTTGCAAATTTCAACTCGCGCCGGTTTGATTGCAAACCTCTCTTGCGTAACAATACCGCCGAACTGCAAATCTTCCCGTAGCGAAAGAGCCGCCGACCAATTGAAGAAGAACGATTCACAGGGCATCAAGGGTATTGTCAAAAAAATAGTGCCGCCCGCCGTCTACAGGCCCGTGCGCGTCTGGTGGCGGCGACGCCAGCCCGTTCAATGGGAGAACCTGCGCCGCCTGACTCCCATCAGCCGCGTCTACGGCTTTGATCGCGGCCAGTGCATCGACCGCTACTACATAGACACGTTTATAGAGCGGCACGGCGCGGACATACGCGGGCGCGTGCTTGAGATTCTGGACCCGCATTATACACAGATGTTTGGTGGTGAGCGTGTGACGCAATCGGACGTCCTGCACGCCGCCGAAGGGAATCCGCAGGCCACGCTGGTCGGAGACCTCTCGACCGGCGAAGGCATCCCCGAGGACACTTTCGACTGCCTGATTGTGACGCAAACCTTTCAGCTCATCTTCGACGTGCGCGGCGCGCTTGCCAACGCTTACAAAGCGCTCAAACCCGGCGGCGTGCTGCTGGCAAGCTTTCCGGGCATCTGCCAGATTAGCCGCTACGACATGGATCGCTGGGGCGACTACTGGCGCTTCACCACGATGAGCGTGCGCCGCCTCTGCGAAGAATTTTTCCCTGCCGAGAATCTGGAAGTCGAAGGCCACGGCAACGTCCTCGCCGCCGTCTCCTATCTACACGGCATGGCCGTCGAAGACCTCAAAACCGAGGAGCTTGATTTCCAAGACCCCGATTACCAGATTGTCATCACCCTCAGAGCGCAAAAAACGTAAATCGTAAATCGTGAATCGTAAATAGATGAACCACGTTTCTACTATTTACGATTCACGATTTACGGCTTTTCCATTTCTTTCTTCAGAAAATAGTGATCCAGGTCGGCGCGCGGGCCGTGCCATGATGACGTGCCGGGAACGAAATGCAGGAGCTTGAAGCCGCGCGCCAGTTTCGCTTCGACATAGCTGCGCGGGTGAAAGGCTATGCATTCGTTGTAGGTCGCGGGCGCGGTCGCCTTGTCGCCGTGACGCACGACGAGTTGGCCTTGACGGAACTGCTCCTGCTCATCGGAGTCGAGCGTCTCGAAGTAGGACTCGCCGCAGGTTGTGATGAGGAGAAAGCCTCCGGGCTTCGTGACGCGCTTGAGTTCTTCCATCCATGCCAATTGAAGCGATTCGGGCAGGTGCGTAAAGACGGAGAAGTTGTAGATGAAATCGAAGCTCGCGTCCCCGTAACGAAGCGGCGGGTGCGGCTCGTTGACCGCAAACTCCGCGAAGGGGAGATTGCGCCTGCACCATTCAATCTGATCCGGGTTGATGTCAGTGCCGAAAATTTTCGCCTTCTTCAAAGGTCTTTCGAGAAAGGGAAACTGCCGTATGGCGCGGCCCGCCCCGCAACCGAAATCCAGCACGGCTTCAAACTCGTCGGTGCGCGCGCCGTGTGCATAAAGCGTGTCGAGCAGGAATTGAATCTGTCCCCGCTGCGCCAGAAAGAGGCTTATGTCAACGTATTCGCCCCAGACCCTTGTGCGCAGGCGCGCGGGCGGAATCGGCAGCCGGTCGGGCGCTCCCCGCAGCCGGAGCTTTAAGTTGTGATAGAGCGTGCGTGGGTTGGCGGCGCGATAAGCGATTGATGCCGCGTCCTGAAGCCCTATCTTCCCTAAAGCGCGTTTGATGATTTCCTTCATGTAGAGAGTCTGAGCCTCAAGGAAGAAATTAACAGGGATGGACAGGATAGACAGGATAAAAGCAGTGCAAAAGTCAAAATGCAAAATGATGAATGAACAGCAAGAATCTCTTTAATTTTGCACTTTGCACTTTGCATTTATCATTTCTTCTGTATCCTGTCCATCCCTGTTTGAATCCGCTTGTCGCTTCAGTTTCGGAGGCGCTCTACGCGACGGCGACGCGAGCAACGCGCTTTTTGGTCTCAAGCTCTCGCTCGATGAGCTTGCTCATTTCTTCAAGGCGCGTTTCCCAACTGCCGAGCGCGGCGACTTCGCGACGCCGCCGCAGCACTTGTTCATCCACGGGCTCGGCGCGGGCTGCGTCCAGTGCGCGTAGGAAGCTTTCCGGCTCGGCGGGCGAAGTCAGCAAGATATTGTACTGGCGATTAAAGTCGCAAACCGCCGGAAGCTCTGTCGAAACCACAGGCTTTCCCATCGCCAGATATTCGTTAATCTTGGTGGGCACGACCGTCTCCGTGTACGCGCTTTTGACGTAAGGGACGATGCAGACATCGAAGGCGCGTATGTAGTCGGCCAGCTCGTTGTGCGGGCGTTGGCCTACGATGTGCACGTTGGGCAGCGTTGCCAATTCTCCGACCTCTGTTTGAATCGCGCCGACAAAGACCCATGACCAATCGGGGCGTGCGCGTGCAGCCTGTGCAAGCATCTGGAAATCAACGTGACGATGCAGCCCTCCTATGTAGCCTATGACGGGACGCGGGAGAGAGCGCAGGGCGGCGGGTGCGTGCGAGTCCGTTTCAGTAGCGACGCGCTTTGCATCGTCTTCATTTTTTTCTTCGACGGGGAAAGCGTCCATGTTGACGCCGAAGGGAAAGACGTGGACGTTCTCGTTCCACTGCGAGCAGTGCTCTGCAAGCTCCGGCCCCTGCGCGAAAACGACGCTGCTCAAGCGGGTGACGGCCTCTTCGCTTTCTCTCAGACGGCTAAGCTGCGGCGTCAATTGCTCAAAGTCCGCGATGCAGTAATAGACGACGAGGCTTTGCTTTGTGCGCAGGGTGTTAATCAAATCAAGCGCCGTGTCGGTCGGAAGGTAGGTCCAGACGAGCGCGTCTTTGATTCCCAGGCGGCGCGCGGTGCGGCGTATGAGCGGAAGCAGTAGATTGCGGTTCAGGCGTCGTTGCCAGGCGGAGCCGAAGGGCGGCAGAACCAGTGGGGAGCAGACGTGTATGCGCGGCGCAATCTCGCGCACGCCGCCCGTGCGAAGTGACTTTGCCCAATGAGTGAGACGCGATGCGATGCGGCCCGCGTCGCGAAGCCCAGGCGAGCGCACGCCCATGTTCTCTATGTAGAAGATGCGATTTCCGGCCCGCGCCAGCCGGGTAGCGATTTCCTGATGGCCCTGCCACAGAAAGTCCCACTCGATGCTGGAAATGCAGATGATGTCTCGACCTTCGATCACAACGAGCGCGTGTGTCCCTTTCGCGGAGGCGAAGCGCGAACAGGCTTTCTTTCCTGTGTTGAGTTTTCTGGAAGTGCGAGCGAAAAAGCGAAGCTCGAATTGCGTGTGAAATTTAGTCGAAGCACAGGCGGAGTGTCAAACAGAGCTTTCTCAAGCGTGCTTGATGCCGGAGAGGGCTTGCGATTTGAGCGCGAGCCAGACGCGCCACAGGCCGGGAAGAAAAAAGAGCGCGGCGACAGCGATGGCTACGAGTTGCGGCGCGCCAAGGAGGAGTAAGCCTAACCCGACCGCGTAGGCAATGACGCCCGTCAGAAAGGGGCGTACGAGCGCGCCCGTGGGAAAGTGCATGCCGATGGTGCGTGCCAGCATGATGCAGCAGAACGCGAGCAGAAAATCTGACAGCATCGTCGCCATCGCCGTTCCCGCGAGGCTCCAGTATTTAGTCAGCACCAGCAAGAGCAGGATTCGCGGGAGCGCCGTGAAAATCAGCAGGTAAGTGACAAGCCGATTTCTGGTCGAGCCGGTCAGCGCAGAGATGAACGGAATATAGATGGCCGAGGCCAAAAGCGTCGGCGTCATCACCAGTAGCGCGGGCGCGGCGAGCGCAAAGCCGGGACCGAAGATGGTCTGCACAATCATCGCCGGAGCGAGCATGAGAATCGTCGTCATCAAGGCTGCGAAGAGACCGAAGATGCCTATGGTGGTTCGGTTAAAGGCGCTGCTTCGTTCCTCGCCGCCAATCTCTGCGCGCGTCGAAGCGGGAACCAGAAGGACGACCATGTTACGCGGGACGCGCAGGACAGCTTGAATGACTACGACCGCCGCAGAGTAAGACCCCAACACCACCGCGCCCAAATTTATTCCGGCTATCCAACGGTCGCTCCACACAGTGAACGTCATAAAGAGCGTGAAGATTAACGACGGCACTATGTCGCTCAAGATAGGGCGTAGGTCTCGCAAGGGTGCAGGACGACCGAGCAAGCGGTCGCGCCGCGCCTTGTACACCGCCACGAGACCGGACACGACATAGAGCACGCCGACCGCTCCCCAGATGGGAAGCTCAAGACCTGCTTTGCGCAGGAGCACGTAAAGAATTGTCGCGAGCGGCCCGGCGGCTGTGATGGCTATGACGGCGCGCGTGCGCAAGAGCCCGTAATAAATCGCCTGCACGGAATCGGAGACGACGGCGCAGGCCAGAAGAAAGGGAAGCGCAAGCGGAAAGCCGCGACCGATTTCTACGCCCAGGCGCTGTTCAAAAAGCGGCAGGGTCGCGGCTATCAGAGTGCCCGCGATAATCGAGACGGCAATGAGCAACAGAAGTGTTGTAGTCGCCGTGCGACGCAGTGCTTCATGACGTCCACGCTCCTCTTCACCCGCGACGTGTTTGGAAAGCGCGATGGGCAATCCGAAGGAACAGACGACCGCCGGGACATAAATGAACATGTTAGCCAGCACAAAAAGCGCGTAGCCCGTCGGGCCGCCGTTGCGCGCGACGGCGATGCTGCCCAGAACGCTCAGGGCCATCGAAAGAATCGTGCCCAAACCCGTCATCGAAGCGGCGCGGGCCAGCCGATGCGTCAGCGTCGAGGTGGCAGACGCTTCCGCTCTCGGTTCCACGCCTGCTAAAGCTTCTGTGAGCGCGGTCGCGTGCTTTTCAGTTTTGGTCAAGTCCTGCAATGTCTGTTTCGCTGCTTTGGAAATAGCGGGGCACACTCGTCTGGAAGAGGAAGAGTAATCGAATGAAATGCGAGAAGGCAAACACTCAATTGCGGAATGCGGATTGCGGAATGCGGATTTAGGGAATTGAATCAATGAACCGATGACTCAATCTCTTCTAATCCGCACTCCGAAATCCGCATTCCGCAATTACTTTGTTCCCGGCTCGTATTCGTCTGCGCGTGCGCCGACGGCTGTTTGTTCGGTGTCGGCAAGGCGCATGGTCAGCGTGAGCGGGCGATAGGCAAAGGGCGCGGGGCCGCCGCGCATGCCCTGAAGCTGTGAGACGAGCGCGTCCTGCGCTTCGCGAAACCGCATGAAGCTGCCGCGCTGATTGAAGATGACGAAAAGGAGCGTCTCGCGGCTCTGCGTCTGCATCTGCCCGACGAGCGCGCTGACGCCGCCGTCTGTTCTAATCAGCGTGCCGGTCTTGGCGATGACGCTGCCGCGCGATGGATATGAAGTGTAACGCTTCTGTAGTGTGCCGGGGTCTATGCCCGCAACCGGCATGATGTCCGAAGGGGAAAGATGATAACGCGCCAGCTCGTCGCGCAGGGTGCGGAAGATTTTCATCATCGCGCGCGGCGTGACGCGGTTGACGCCGAGCCCGCTAGTGGTCGCGAGGCTGACTTCCGCAGGGCTCACGCCAGCGTCCTTTATCATCACGCGGCGCACGCCTTCAGGGCCGCCCAGTGTGTCGCCTATGCGCTCGGCCATGAAGTTGTTCGAGTAGCAGAGCAGGACTTTCAAAACGTCCGTGAGCTTGCTTGAGCGATGAGTGAGAAGCGTGCGCGCGCCCGCCGGAACGGCTTCGACGTACACAGCGCCCATCACGGCCACGCTCGGCATGGACGGCAGGCTCGCCGTATCGCCCGTGGCAACGCGCACGTCGTTCCACGCGCGCACGGCCTGCGCCGGTCGGCGCGTTGCATCCAGCGTGTCGTAGAACTGTTCGCCCGAGCGTTGCGAATTGCCGTCAAAGTTCATGGTGAAACGCGGCGCGACGATGAGGTCGCCCGTCACCGTGTGCACGCCCATGCGATTCAGCTCGCGCGCAATCTGCACGGCGTGCTCGTAGTGGAATGAAGGGTCGCGGCCAGAGATAATCAGGTCGCCGTGGATGGTTCCCGTCGCTGTGTCCAGACGCCCTGTGGTCCAGACGGCTGTGGTGAAGCGATACTCTGGGCCGAAGGTGCGAAGCGCGGCGAGCGCCGTGGCGAGCTTAACGCCGGACGCGGGGTTAAAGCCTATGTTCGCCAGTTGCTCCATGACAGGTTTGCCGTCGAGCGTCTCGACGAGAATCCCTGTCATCCCCATCTGGGTGATGTCGGAAATTTCCGCCGAAGGCGCGGGCATTAGCACCGCGTCGGGCGTGGCGGGCCGCGTCAGGATTGTGGGCCGTGTTAACTCCGGGGGCGCACTACCCGCTCCCGTCTGTTGCGCAAAGAGAGCGACGGGCGATGTGACAAGCGTTATGAGAAGTACGAGCGAGCTAAGAAATTTTTGATAATAACTTGAGCGAAACATTTAGTTCTCCAACAAACTCTTTTCCGGGGGACGCGCATCATAGCATGACCAGGGCGCATCCGGCTTCAATAATTTTTGTGAGGAGATGGGGAAGCCTCGCTATGATGCAGGGGGATGCGCGATGGGATGCTTGCACGGCTCGGGCTCGCGAAAGTGAGGAAGAAATTAACAGGGATAGACAGGATAGACAGGATGGAAAGATTTGAAATCAAAAAAGCTTGTTCTGTTTTTTATCCTGTCTATCCTGTCCATCCCTGTTTCATTCTTACTTTGTTGGCTTCTCTCTTGTGAAAAGAACTTCGTTGACAACGCCGCGAGCGCGCTCCTACAATCGGAGTGTAGATAAAAAGCCTCGTGCGAGCCCAAAGCCAACCCGTCACCATTGAAAACATACTTGCGACGCACAGGGCGCGACATAGAGAGATTCTGTCGCGGCTGGCGGAGTTTCGCCGCGTGTGGACGAACAGTACGGACGCACTGCTCTGGGAAGAGATGGTCTATTGCATCTTCACCGCCGGAGCATCGGCGCGCATGGGGCTGCGCTCGGTCGAGGCCGTGCGCCATCTGCTCGCGGACGCCGATCATGAAGAACTCGCGCGTGCGCTTCAGGGGCGGCATCGTTATCCGAACTCGCGCTCGGGCTATATCGTCGTCACGCGCGAGTATCTACTGGAAGCTTGCGGGATGCGCCTGCGCGAAAAGCTCTTGAGCTTTGCGGATGACATAGCGCGGCGCGACTGGCTCGCGCGCGAGCGGCGCATCAAAGGTCTGGGCTACAAAGAGTCGAGCCACTTTCTGCGCAACGTCGGCTTTAGCGGCTACGCGATTCTTGACAAGCATATCCTGCGCAGCCTCTTCGAGCTGGGCGTCATAGAAACGCCTGTGCCCCCTGCGACGCGCACGCGCTATCTAGACACGGAAGCGCGGCTCAAACGGTTCGCGCACGAGATTGAGATTGATTTCGACGAGCTTGATCTGGTTTTATGGTCCATGAAGACGGGTGAAGTTTTGAAGTAAGGAAGAAATCATGACTCCTCCAAGGATGACCCGCTTATCCCCCGAGCGCGCTCGCTCGTCCCGGCCCGCACGCGCTTTTGTTCTGCTCATCATCTGCGCCATCACGCTATTGACGATTGCCTCGCCTCCGGTTCAAGCCGACAACAAGACGCGCACGCGCGCCGAGCGTGCCTTGCGCGAAGGCGATTTCGAGCAGGCCGAAAAGTTGTACCGCGAGCTATTGGGCAAAGACTCAAGTGATAAGGACGCGCGTCTGGGCTTGAGCCTTGCGCTTCTCAAGGGCGGCAAGATTCAGGACGCCTTCGACCACGCGGCGCGTGTGGTAGCAAACGATCCGCTCTCGGCGCGAGCGCACGCGCTGCTTGGCTCGGCTGTGCTGGCTGCCGGGGATTTTCGTATGGCGCTCGAAGAGTTTCGCACGGCCTTGAGCCTCAAGGACAACGACGCGCTGGCTATCGCGGGGCTCGCGATGGTCAGCTTTTACGACAATCGTCTGGACGAGTGCATGGCGGGGTTGCGCCGCGCCGTCTTTCTGGACCCGCGCGAGCCTGATTACATTTTTAACCTGGCGATTGCCGCTGCGCGTGCGGAGCGTTACAAGGAAGCGGCTAATGCCTACGAGCGTTTTCTGGAGATTGCGCCGCGCACGGACGCGGACCGCCGCGCGCGCATACATGGCCTGATTGATTTCCTGCGCTACCTCGGTAATCGCCGCAGCCTCTACGACGTGGGCGGGGACGAGCGCATCGATATTCCATTCGAAGCACCTGACTCGCGGCCCGTCATCAACGTGCGCGTGAACGGGCTGCGCGAGCCTATGCGTTTTGTGTTGGATACGGGCTCGGGCATGTGCGTCATCTCCGACCGGGCGGCGGAGCGTCTTGGGTTAAAGCCCGTGGCGCGCGGCGGCACTGCGCGCGGCTTCGGCGGCGGCGGTCGCTTCGAGATTGTTTACAGCTTTCTGAACTCGCTTGACATAGGCGGCGCGAAAATCGAAAACGTTCCCGTCTACATACGCCGCTTCTACGACGAGAAGAATACTGCCGACGGTTACATAGGCATCTCCGTCGTCGCGAAATTTTTGACGGTGGTGGATTACGGGACGATGACTTTTACACTGGTGAGACAGCAGCGCGGCGCGGACAACGCGAGCCTGTGGCGCACGCTTTACAAAACCACCGACGCGCGGCAATCGCAGCAACCGTTCACGCCGCCGCAGGGGATTAAATTGCGTACTACGGCGAGCGGCTTTCTCTCCAGCGAAGTGAACATTGAGGGAATCGAGCGACCGCTCAACTTTATAGTGGACACGGGCGCGAGCGTTTCCGTCGTCTCGCAAAGGGTGGTCGATACCGAAGAGATTACGCGCTTTGCACAGGCCACGCGGATGAAGATTTTCGGCGCAGCCGGTATCGCCGAAAATGTCGGCATGCTGCTTTTGCCGCGCATTCAGATAGGTAATCACGCGCGCGAAAAGGTCGCGGCGGCGGTGCTCGATCTGGATACGATTAACGAGACGGCGGGCTTTGTGCAGACGGGCGTGCTCGGCGGAAATTTCCTGCGCCAGTATCGCGTCACCTTCGACTTTCAGCGTTCGGTGCTCGTGCTCGAACCCATCAAGGGTCTCAAGCAGAAGACGGACGTCATTCCATCCGGCACGGCCGTCGAGCCTCTTCAGCCACAGCTATGAAACAGAGCCTCTATCTGGAAACATCCGTGGTCGGCGCTTATCTGGATAACGGCGAGCCGTTTCGTCGTGACCTGACGATTCGCTGGTGGGAGCACGAGTTGCCGGAATATCGCGCCGTCGTCAGCCCGCTCGTACACCGCGAGCTTGAGCGCACGGCGGAGCCGCACCGCACGGGTTATCTCAAGCTCATCTCTCCGCTCGAACAGGTGGAACTCACAGACGAAGCGGCCATCCTTGCCGAAGGCTACATCTCGCGCGGCATCTTTCATCGCAAGTACATCGCCGACGCCCTGCACGTAGCAGTTGCTTCCTTTCACAAGATAGATTATTTAGTGACCTGGAACTTCGGACATCTAGCCAACGTGCGACGGCAAGCGCGCATACGTTTGTTCAATACCGCCGCAGGCTTTTTCGTCCCGATGATCGTCACGCCCGAGTTTCTCGTCTCGGAAGCAACGGAGAAGGAGATAAGTGATTCGTGAATCGTAAATCGTAAATGGAGGTTGCTTGAATTAGTGCTATGCGGCCACATGAGAAGCTGGATGTTTGGAACAGGGCAATAGATTTTGTGGTAGAGGTGTATAAAAGCTCAGAATCTTTTCCAAAGGAAGAAAGGTTCGGATTAACTTCTCAGGTCAGGCGCGCCGCAGTTTCCATACCGGCCAATATAGCGGAAGGAGCAGGTCGTCAGTCCAATAAGGAGTTCATATACTTTTTATCAAATGCTCAAGGTTCTGCAAGCGAAGTTGAGACCGAACTCCTCATTGCGCACCGACTTGGTTATCTGGATCAAAAAACCTATGCGGAGTTAAGTCATTCCGTAAATAACATTGGTCGCATGCTCACGGGGCTTTCACAGCATCTTAAACAAAAAGAAAATTAGCTTTTACCATTTACGATTCACGATTTACGATTTACTATTCCATCCATGTATCGCAAGCCGAAATTTCTGGAGGTGCTGCACGGGATTCGCGAAGAGATGTCGCGCGAGGCCGATTATGATGTGGACCTCTTTGCCGAGATGGTACGTTCGGGGCGCAAGCCGCGCCACGGGCCGGAGCATAACATTCGCGGATTCCGCAGCCGTGCGCCGCGCCAATCTGCCGAAGGCGAAAACGCGACTTCGCATGGACGAAAGAAACGTGTTGCGCGATAATATCGAGCGACCGGTCATCACAGCCGGTGCAAATTCCAAAGCTCATTACTGAACATCGATCCTGACAGCTCTAATCTTATGGACGTGACGTTCGAGACCATCGGACTGGAAATCCCCAGCGAGAAAGCTTTCAACCATCTGGCGGAGCGCGCGGGCGATCAGGGCGAGCCGACGCAGCTCTCGCGGCGCGGCGCTGTTCTGCACGGTCGCTGCTGGAAGCTCGGCGAAGGGCTCGAAGTCTGGACCGTGCTTTATGAATCGGGCACGGGCGACATCTTTTACGCCGATTGTCGTCCCGGTTTTCGCGCGCGCTACACGCAGCGCATCAGCCCCTGGGCGCTCACAGAATATGATGAAGAAGGTGAAGCTGTAGTGCATGGCTACTGCGACGGCACGGATACGGAAGTGCTTTTCGAGTTGCAGAATTTAACGGAGGTCGGAACCGCCGGTTTCCGCGCGCAGGAATTATACGTGGGCCTGTGCGGCCTTGCTTATCGTGCGCGCGTCAACGAGCGAAAGCCTGCGCGCGCTCGCTGGCAACCTTTGGAGAGGTCTGCGCCGCAGCGCGCCGCGCACGAAAATGACTGGAGCTTGTCCGGGCGCATCATAGCTTTTAAGCCGCTCAAGAATCCTTTGTCCGGAAGCGAGCTTTACTGGGTGTATCTTGACCTCGAACGTCTCAAGCTCGAAGTTCTGGTCAATCGGCGTGCGCTGCATGGCGGCCAGCTTTCCGTCGGCGCGATGCTCTCGGCGGAAGTCTGGCTGCAAGGCCACGTGCTCGACGAGCGCGCTTTGCGTTCGCGCTACGAAGGAGCCGACCGCGCCTACGCCATCGGCGCATACTGGTCCGGCTTGAGGCGAAAGAATTAACACCGAGTCCCAAGTCCCAAGTCTCAAGTCCAAAGTCTAAAGACACGGCTTTAGGACTTGGGACTTGGGACTCGGGACTTGGGACTCTTTGATGAGACGTCGCGTCCTCTTGCTCATACTGCTCTCGGTCGGTATCCTCAGCGCCGCCGCTCTCTACCTTTTCAACTACTACTGGATTCATCGCTACGACGCGCTCATACAGCGTCAGGCCGGAATCTATCGACTGGACCCCGATCTGGTGTGGAGCGTCATCTACGAAGAGACGTACTTTCGCCCGTGGAAGACCGGCGCGGACGGCGAGATCGGGTTGATGCAGGTGACGCCGGTTGTCGGGCGCGAGTGGGCCGCCGCCACAGGCATGCGCGAGCTTGAGCGGCAGATGGCTTCCGATCCGGAAAGCGTGCTGCGCGATCCCGAAAGAAATATACAGATTGGCTGCTGGTATCTGGAAAAATTTTACGAGCAGTATCGCGACGTGCCGGGGACGGAGGCGCGCATGGTCGCGGGCTATAACGCAGGGCCGACGCGCGTTGCCGATTGGAGTCGCGCAGGCGGCGGAAACTCACGCCAGCTTTCCGAGCAGGAGTTTATCAACAACATCACCATCGCTTCGACACGCGCCTACGTCACGTCGATTCTGGAACGCTATCGCGAGCTAAAGAAGAAGCGCCCGCCCGTTGGAACAAATAGCAGCCGGAATGCTGTGAACCGCACGTCCAAGGGGTCGCCGACGCCTTGACCTATCGCGAGCTTCTTCGAAGCAACGCTAACTTTCGCCGCCTGTGGATGGGTCAGGTCGTTTCGGAAATCGGCGACTGGCTCAACAACATCGCCGTGCTGGCCTTGGCCGTGCAGGCTGCCGGGCCGGGCCGCGAGGGGCGCGCGATGGCTATTTATGCCGTGTCGCGTCATCTCCCGCTCTTTCTTTTCGGCCCCGTCGCGGGCGTCGTCGTGGATCGCACGAATCGTCGGCGCGTGATGATTGCGTCGGACGTAGCGCGTTCCGTCATGGCGCTCGGATTTCTGCTCGCGGGCACGCTCTCAACGCTCCCAGTCATCTACACTGTGGGCGCTTCGCTCTTTGTCGCCGCAGCTTTTTTCAACACGGCGAAGCGCGCCGCCATCCCTACCATCGTGCACGACCGCGAAGAACTATTGAGCGCCAACTCGCTCTCCGCTTCGACCACTGCCGCCACCATCGCCGTCGGCTCTGCTCTCGGCGGCATCGTCGCCACCTTCATGGGCCGCACGCTCGTCTTCATCCTCAACGCCGCGACCTTTCTCTTATCCGCAGAACTCATACGTCGCATGAGAGTGAAAGAGCACAGAAGCGACGCGGTGAAGACGAAGGATACGGTAAAGCAAGATGACAGGGATTTTCATCCGCGCGTCTCTGCCTTGAGTGCGCTCAAGCAAGCGTGGGTCGATTTTCGTGAAGGGTTGCGTTACGTGCAGCGCGTGCATGTGTTGTCGGCCATCTTTATTGTGGCCGCCGGTTGGGGATTGGGAAACGGAGTGGCGCGCGCTCTCTACAGTATTTTCGGGGCGCGTCTTGGAGAACAAACGGCGTTCGGATTTGTGGAGCGTCCTGTGGATTTTGGAATCTCCGTGCTGTTTGTGGCGATGGGTCTGGGCGGCGTGCTGGGTGCGCCGCTCGCGCGTCGCTTCAACGCAGGCTCTGAGCGTGGTCTTGCGTCGCGCATGGGCCGCTCTATGATTTTTGACGGTCTGGGCCTGTTCGCTTTTAGCTTGATGCCTTCGCTCTGGGGCGCGGCGCTGGTGCTCGTCTTTCGTGAGATTAACTTTTCAATCTGGTGGACGGCGCAGCAAACCATCATCATGAGCCGTACGGAGAATCAGTACGCGGGCCGCGTGTTTGCTTCTTACGAGACGGTGACGACGCTGATGATGGTCGGCTCTATACTCGTCTCAGGTCTGGCCGCAGACCGCTTCGGCATACGCGCGGTCGCCGCCACGGGCGGCATTATCATCGCGCTCTCCGGCGCACTGTGGTTCGTGCTCGGTGCTCGCGAAAGAAAGCTGCGCGTGCCCGACCAATGATAAAATCAAATTTTGAAGTCAGGAGTCTGGAGTCTGGAGTCAAAAACAAGAACCTTCTTTCTTTTGACTCCGGACTCTAGACTCCTGACTCTAGACTCTCTGGACTTAAAAGTGATGACGACTCTTTATTGCGCGCGATGGGTGCTGCCCATCTTGTCTCCCACAATCGAAGATGGAGCTGTGGCCGTCGAAGGCTCTGTGATTCGAGCCGTGGGCGAGCGCCGGAGGCTTGTTGAAAGTTATCCTGAAGCGCCGCTGCATGATTATGGAGAGGCAGCTATCTTGCCGGGTCTGGTCAACGCGCATTCGCATCTGGAGCTGACCGTGATGCGAGGATTTCTTGAGCGCGAGGAGGCAAATTTCCCCGCGTGGCTCATAAAGCTCACGCTCGCGCGTCTCACTCAAATGACGGAGGAAGACCTCTACGCATCGGCGGCGTGGGGCGCAATCGAAGCGGCGCGTGCAGGCGTCACGCTCGTCGCGGACGCGAGCGACACGGCGGGCGCTTCCATGCGCGCCCTGCGCGACGTGGGCTTGCGCGGCGTGGTCTACCAGGAATCGTTCGGGCCTGACCCAACACTGGCGCGCGAGAATTTTCAGAAGCTCGCGGACAAGATTCAGCTCTTGCGCGAAGTTGAAACAGAACTTGTGCGCGTCGGTGTTTCACCACACGCGGTTTACACCGTCTCTGCTCAGCAGCTTGAGCTGATAGCCAGCTTCGCGCTCTCCGAACATCTGCCTTTGATGATGCACGCGGCGGAATCTGCGTCCGAAGAGTTGTTCATGAGAGAGGGGCGCGGGCCGTTTGCCGAAAATCTGCGTGCGCGCGATATAGAGTGGAGCGCGCCCGGAATCTCAACGATTCAATATCTGGAACGACACGGTATCCTTCAAACGCGTCCGCTGCTGGCGCACTGCATTCGTGTGGACGATGATGACGTGGAAGCTATCAAGCGAGCCGGGGCGGGCATTGCTCATTGTCCGAAGTCGAACGCGAAGCTCAATCATGGCCGCGCGCCGTTCGCTTCGTTTCTCAACACGGGCGCGCACACGGGGTTGGGCAGCGATTCCGTAGCGAGCAACAACGTGTGCGACCTTTTGGAAGAGGCACGCTTCGCCGCACTCTTCGCGCGCGCGGCGGGCGAGCATCTTTCGTCCGGTGAGATGGTGAGCGCCGAAGATGTTCTGTTTGCGGCGACAGTGGGAGGCGCGCGTGCCGTCGGGCTTGACGACAAAACGGGCGCGCTGCAACCGGGGCTGGCGGCGGATTTCACGGTCGTCAATCTAGCGGGCGCGCACCAGCAGCCCGTCTATGCGCCTGCCGATGCACTCGTCTTTAGCTCCTCCGCGCGCGACGTTCTCTTAACCGTCGTCGCGGGCAGGGAAGTCTTTCGCGACGGCTCAGTCGTGACCGTTGACGAAGAAGCTTTGAGAGCGCGCGTCAAAGAGATTGGGCAAAAACTTTTATGAATGTTCTGGTGCTTAATTGCGGGAGCGCGAGCGTCAAGTTTCAGCTTATCGAAACGGACATCGAGCAGATTGCCGGGAACACTGACCGGCGGCTGGCGCGTGGCATCGTCGAGCGCGTGGGCGGAGAGGCGATTGTCACTTTCGAGAGCGTGGGCCGCCCTCTTGAAAGAAGCACCGCGCAGCTTAGAGACGTGCGCGCGGCGGTCGAGCACATTATTCGCTGGGCCTGTTCTGAAAGGTCCGGCATCGCGGAAGTCAAAGCGGTCGGAGACATAGGCGCGGTCGGTCATCGTGTGGTTCACGGCGGCGAGCGTTTTACACAGAGCGTGCTTATTACGGATGAAGTCCTGCGCGGGATAGAGGATTGCATTGACCTTGCTCCGCTGCACAATCCAGCGAACATCAAGGGCATCGTGGCGGCGCGCGAAGTCTTTGGCGCGGGGCTGCCGCAGGTGGCCGTCTTCGACACTGCGTTTCATCAAACGCTGCCCGAGCATGCTTTCCTCTACGCCTTGCCTTACCAGTTCTATCGCCGCCATCGCATACGCCGCTACGGCTTTCATGGAACGTCGCATCGCTATGTCGCCTATCGCTATCGCCAGCTGCGCGGCATCGCGCGCGAAGAGACCAACATCATCACGCTGCATCTGGGCAACGGTTGTTCGGCGGCAGCCATACGACGCGGCGATTCAGTGGATACTTCCATGGGGCTCACTCCGCTCGAAGGGCTGGTGATGGGCACGCGCTCGGGCGACATGGACCCGGCGATAGTGGATTTTCTGGCCGTCAAAGAAGGTCTGTCGCCGCGGGACGTGGAAACGCTTTTGAATAAACAATCGGGGCTCATAGGAATTTCGGGTTTGACCAACGACATGCGCGAGCTTCTGGCAGAGGCCGAGGAGAACAACGATCGCCGCGCGCGTCTGGCGATAGAGATTTTCTGTTACCGCGTGCGTAAGTACATAGGCGCGTATCTTGCGGCGATGGGCGGGGCAGACGCGCTCGTTTTTACGGGCGGCATCGGAGAAAACGCGGCGCAGGTGCGAGCGCTCTGTTGCGCTGGTCTGGGGTGGTTGGGGCTTGAGCTTGACGAGGAGCGCAACCACGCACAAACGAACGGGCGCGAAGGAATAATCAGCAGCGACGCCTCGCGTCTCGCGGCATACGTCATCCCTACCGACGAAGAGTTATTGATTGCGCGCGACACACTGCGCTCTGTCCGGGGCGTCCCGCAAAGATTTTAAGAGCCGTGATAAGTGACGGGTGACAGATTCTCTCTCCTTTTGCACGAGCCGTTCATGAGTTAAGCTGAAGTGGGGTGAAATGTCATGTTGAGTACCAAATTGGGAATGTTTGTGATGATGCTCTCGCTGGTCTTCAACGGCGGGAGCGCGGCGTCGTGTGACGGGAAGAAGGGGAACGATAATGTGCGGAACGTCAACCAGACGAAGAATGAGAACGCGACTGTGAACGCGCGACCCGATGAGGGCGGCGCGGCGGATAGTCTGAAGGTGCTGGCGCAGGGGCAGTATGGTCAGGTCGAGCGGGCTTTCATCGTCGTGGCTCGCGACGCGGAAACCTATGCCGCACTACGCGAGTTGATTAAAGAGTTGCCGGAACAGGGCGCGGACTTCTTTAAATCAAACGCGGTCCTCGCTGCTTTTCTGGGAGAGCGTAGCTCGGGCGGGTTCAGTGTCATCGTCAACCTGATGGCAGGCGGTAGCATACGCATAGATGAATCGAAGCCGCCGCGCGACGCCATGACGACACAAGCCATCACCATGCCTTACATGGCGGTCGTCGTGCCGCTCGCGGAGCAGCAGGAGAAGCTTCAGCTTGACGTGGGCGAAGCGTGGCGTACTTCAATGCGTCCCTTTAGAGTCACAAGCGGCGAATTCACCATGACCGGCGGCATCGCGGGACGCGTTGAGAAGTTCGGCATCGCGGGCGACCTCAACGTCATGCGCGAAGGACGCCTCGCGACGTTGATTTTCAACCTCACGAGCACGAACGCGACGAAGGCCCGCGCCCTGAAGGAAGCGGCGAGCGGTCTTGTTCAATCGGACGGCTCGCTCGTCATCGGTCGTCTCGGCGTAGGCACTTTCGTAGACCCGCCCGCCGACGCACTCTCCGCCAAAGGACGCTTGACCGACACCACACTCTCACTCTCGTTCGAGCGCATCCCCGGCATCGTCGCCGACGGCTTCAACGGCAGCGGCAAGCTGGAAGCAACGAAAAGATAGGGATGAGGGATGAGGGATGAAAAGGAAGCTATTCAACATGGAATAGTTTTTCTTTTATTCTTCATCCCTCCGCCCTCATCCCTCATCCCTCCGCCCTCATCCCTGCTTTTATTGCTTCGTCGAAAATCTCCAGCGCGACGTCTACGTTTTCGCGCGAAAGGATGAGGGGCGGCGACCAGCGTATGGTGTTAAAGCCTGCGCCGAGGATGATGAGGCCGCGCTCATAGGCTGCGTATTCCACGCGGTCTCGAAGCTTCGGGTCGGGCTGCATGGAATCTCTGTCTTTCACAAACTCCACGCCGAGCATCATTCCAAAGCCGCGCACGTCGCCTATGCAATCATGCTTCTGCATCAGGCGACGCAAGCCCTCTTCCAAATAAGCGCCGACCGCTGCGGAGTTTGCTAGAAGCTCGCGCTCCAAAAGCTCTATGGTCTTTAAGGCGGCGCTGATGCAGACGGGGTTGCCGCCAAAGGTAGAAGCGTGCGCGCCCGGTCCCCAGTTCATCAATTCGGCGCGCGCGACGCACAAGCCCAGAGGCAAACCCGAAGCGATGCCCTTGGCTATGCACACGATGTCGGGCTTGAGGTCGTAATGGTCCGAAGCAAACATGCGGCCTGTGCGTCCCATGCCCGATTGCACTTCGTCCACTATGAGCAGGATGCCATGCTCGTCGCAGATGCGACGCAGGCCGTCAAGGAATTGTTTTGGCGCGGGCACGTAGCCGCCTTCGCCCTGTACGCACTCGACCACGATGGCGGCACACTCTTCGGGCGGCACAGTGGTCTTGAAAAGACGGTTCTCAATCCAATCGAGCGAAGCGCGGCTCGCCGTCTCGGCGTCTGTTCGCTCGCCCGTGAAAGGATGACGCAGGACGTTCGGATAAGGAACGTGCGTGACGTCTAGAGCCTGACGGCGAAAGCCCTTGCGCTGCGCTGCCTTTGACGAAGTGAGCGAGAGCGAGCCCAATGTGCGACCGTGAAAGCTATTAAAGAAGGCTATGAATTTTTCGCGACCCGTGGCGTGCATCGCGAGCTTCAAAGCCGTCTCGACCGCTTCCGTTCCGCTGTTGGCAAAGTGCGTGCGCGTAGGCGAAGGTACGGGCACAATCTCGTCCAGCTTTTTCGCTAAGTCAGGCATGTGACGATAATAAAAATCCGTCCCGCACATGTGTATCAACTCGGCGGCCTGCTCTTGAATGGCTTGAACTATCTCCGGGTGGCAATGACCCGTGGCGCAGACGGCGACGCCCGCGTTACAGTCAAGAAAGATATTGCCGTCTACGTCTTCGACCCACACGCCCTCGGCGCGCTCAACGACAAGCTTGTAAGCCGGACGCGGGTATGATGGCGTCACATATTGCGCGTCCGCCGCGATAATTTCCTTCGCGCGCGGCCCCGGCAAAGCGGTCTTAATCTCCGGCCTCTTTAATGTTGCTACGGAAGACATGTTTACTTCTCCTTTATCAATACGAGGAAAACAGTTTGTTGCTGATGAAAAAATTGGCGCGGGAATTTCTTAGACGGCGAGGCTAGTCCGCGAAGAGATTGGCGCGGGAATCGAGCGGGCGACAATATGTTGAAAGCTTGCAGATCATAACAGAGCGGTTATTGGATGCCGGGTATTAGTAAACGGTTACTCTTAAAATGTATCTAACACCCGGCCCGTCATCTTTGTCAACGCCGTTTCCAGCGCACGCCGTCCTTGGTGTCTTCGAGTGTGATGCCGTGGCCCGTGAGCTGGTCGCGTATTTCGTCCGCGCGGGCAAAGTCGCGACGACGACGCGCTTCCTGTCGCTCGTCAATCAACGACTGAATCTCCGCGTCGAGCATCTCCGCCTCGTCCTGGCCCAGAACATTCAGCACGCTGTCGAAACGGTCTAGCAGACTGAGCACTTCGCGCCGGTTCTCTTCTAACACGGTGTGATCATTAAGCGCCGTGTTGACTTCGCGCATCAGGTTATGCAGGGCCGCGAGCGCAACAGCGGTGTTGAGGTCGTCGTCCATGCCCGCTTCAAATTCCGCGAGCGCACGCGCGGCGGCTTCATGTACCTGCGCGTTCTGTCCCGGCTCAACGCGCGCTTCGTCCAGACGTTTACGAAAATCACGAAGGCGCTCGACGGTCGTGCCTGCGGCGCGCAAACCCTCGAAGGTAAAGTTGAGCTGTTTGCGATAGGGCACGCTCAAGAGGTAATAGCGAATTGCGACGGGCGAATAGCCCATCTCTTTCAAGTCGCGAAAGGTGTAATAGTTCCCCTTGGACTTGGACATGGTTTCGCCTTCGACCTTGAGATGCTCTGCGTGCACCCAGTAGCGCACGAACTGTTTTCCGGTCGCTCCCTCGCTCTGCGCGATCTCGTTTTCGTGGTGCGGGAAAATTAAATCCACGCCGCCGAGGTGAATATCAAAAGTCTCGCCCAGATATTTCATGGACATCGCGGAGCACTCTATGTGCCAGCCGGGACGCCCGCGCCCGAGCGTTGTGTCCCACGCGGGCTCGTCGGGCGAGTCGGCCTCTTTCCACAAAGCGAAATCGCGCGCGTCCTCTTTCTCGTAACGGTCGGATTGAATACGCTCACTCGCGCCGGCGATGTTGCCCGCGAAATTTATTTTGGAGAGCTTGCCGTATTCCGGAAACGAGCTGATGCGATAATAGACCGAGCCGTCCGAGCGATAAGCATGGCCGTGTTCTTCGAGGCGCTCGATGATGGAGACCATTTCGGGAACGTGGCGCGTGGCGCGCGGCACAACGTCTGGCCGCTCGCAGCCGAGCGCGTCGAAATCTTCCCAGTACGCCGCTATGTACTCAGCCGTGTACTCGTCAATCGTCACGCCCTTTTCCATAGAGTAAGCGATGATGCGATCTTCGACGTCCGTGATGTTCATCACGTGCGTCAGGCGATAGCCTTTGAACTTGAGATAGCGCCTGAGAATGTCCGCGAAGATAATCGAGCGGAAATTGCCCACGTGCGCGTAGCTCCAGACGGTCGGGCCGCAAAAATACATCCCCACTTCGCCCTCACGCATCGGTTGAAACTCTTCCACCTGTCCCGTCAATGTATTAAAAAATCTCAGCATGTCTTTAGCAATAACGCGTTCCACATCAAAGTCGAGCTTGAAATTAGAGTCTAGGCAAGGACGGGCGGCGAGTCAATCTATGCTTGTGAGCGAGACGGCTCACCGCCGAGACGCAGAGCGCGCAGAGGAATCGCAGAGGGTTGAATAAAATTCTCTGCGCCTGCTCTGCGCTCTCTGCGTCTCGGCGGTGAATGACAATACTTAGAGATTGCTCTAAAAGTGCCGAAACCCTCTTGGCTTTAGAAGACGAGAACGGCGTCCCTCGTGCAGGCGTATGCGCCCGCGCTGGTCGTGTGTGATGTCGCCGATGTAGGTCGCGGGCACGCCGTCCATCACGCGGGGGAGACGTTTGAGGTCGCGCGGGCAGACGGTAAAGAGCAACTCGAAATCCTCGCCGCCGTCGAGCGCCAGGGCGAGTGGGTCCAGTTGTAGCTCAGGCGCGAGCCGCACCAGCGCGTCGTCCATGGGGATGCGCGTCGCTTCAACGTCCGCGCCAACACGGCTTTCGCGACAGAGATGCGCGAGGTCTGAAGAAAGTCCATCGCTCACATCAATCATGGCCGTCGCCAGTTTGGATTCGCCCAGAAACTCTCCCCACGCGACGCGCGGCTCGGGCCGCAGGTGTCGCAGGATTGCCTGCTCAGCCGCCGCAACACGCCTGCGGCGACGTGTCGCGCTTCCGGTTGCTTCGCGTTCCAGAAGCAGGAGACCAGCGGCTGCGCCTCCCAGCGAGCCGGTAACGAAGATGTGGTCGCCCGCTCGCGCGCCCGAGCGCAACAGAGCGCGCCTGTGAATAGCTTCGCCCAGCACGATTGAATCAATCACGACCCTCTCGGGCGTGCGAGAAACGTCACCGCCGACGAGCATGACACCGTAGCGGTCTGCGAGCGCAAAGAAGCCTTTGTAGAATTTATCGGGAAAAGAGGAGCGCCAGATTCGCTCGGGCACACCGATGGAGAGAAGCGCCCAGCGCGGAAGCGCACCCATCGCCGCCACGTCGGAGAGCGACACGGCCAGCGCCTTGTGGCCCAGCAGCTCTGGCGTCGTCGTCGCCAGACGAAAATCCACGTCCTCTACCAGAAGGTCTGTGGTGATAACAGTATCGCGCCCCGTCCTCTGGCTGATAACCGCCGCATCGTCGCCAATACCGGAGAGCAGGGAAGAAGCAAGGGATGAGGGATGAGGGATGAGGGATGAAGAAAGACGCTTCGCCGCTCGCGAATTGAGAGCTTTGCGTCTGAGGCTTTCTATGAAATCGAATTCGCTGCGCGGTTGCTGTCGCCGTGAGGAACGAGCGCGATGATGAAGTCTCTCGTCATCGTCTTCTTCATCCCTCATCCCTCATCCCTCATCCCTTAAGGCTTCCCTTTAAAGATTTTTGCGAAGGGAATCGAGGCCCGCTTCGATGGTTTCGAGCGGGGTCGAGAAGGAGAAACGCAGGTGGCCTTCACCGTGTTCGCCGAAGACGATGCCGGGGACGGTGGCGACGTTGGCGCGTTCGAGCAGGAAATCCGCGGCCCTTCGGCTGTCCGCGTTGATGCGTGTGACGTCGGGGAAAGCGTAGAAAGCTCCTGCCGGAGGCTGGCACGTCAAACCCAGCTCGTTCAAGCCCGCGACGAGCAGGTCTCGTCTCTGGCGATAAGCGGCGCGCGAGGTTTCAAGAAAATCCGACTCGGTTTGAAAAGCCGCGAGCGCGGCCCACTGCGTCGGCGTGGAAACGCCGTTCGTGGAATAGAGCGTGGTTTTCTTCATCCCCGTCATCCATGGCTCTGCGGCCACGGCGTAGCCTATGCGCCAGCCCGTCATGGCGTAGGATTTAGAGAGCGTGTAGGAAGTAATGGTGCGCTCGAACATGCCCGGAAGCGAAGCTATAGAGACATGCTCGCCTTCGTACACGAGGTCTTCATAAGCTTCGTCGGCAATCACTAACAGGTCGTGCTCTTGAGCAAAGCGCGCGACCTCTTCGGCTTCCTCGCGCGTAAAGACCACGCCCGTAGGATTCTGCGGCGTGTTGTAGTAGATGGCGCGCGTCCTCTCGGTCAAACGCCGCAGGAGTGTTTGCTGGAAACCTTCCGCGCGGGCCTCTGCGGTCGGGACCAGAACGGGCGTGCCCTCGCAATGCGCTATGAGGTCTTTGATGGGCGTCCAGTAGGGAGAGAAGACCATCACCTCGTCGCTCGGGTTGACGACCGATTGAAACGCGCCGAACAAGCCCTGCATGCCGCCGTTCAAAACTATCACGTGCTCGTCCGTGACATTTTCCATGCGGTTACGCTCGCGCAGTTTGTCGCTGATAGCCGCGCGAAGCTCCGCTATGCCGGACGAAGGAGCGTAGCGTGTCCTGTTCTCGTGGAGGGCGCGCGTGGCGGCTTCTTTGATGTAGTCGGGCGTGTTGTTGAAAGGCTCGCCGCCCTCGAATTGATAAACGGTCTGGCCCGCAGCGCGCAACTCCATAATCTTGTTGCGAATGGTGACGATGTCGGAAAACCCGACTCGGTCCAGCCGCTCGGCGAGGCGAAAGAGAGTTTGAGATGTGGACACAGTTTTTACGGTGAACCTCCAAAGATTTGTGGAGCGTCAGGCACGGAAGCGAGATTATAGCGCGGCGTCTCCGAAAGCGTCCACTTGCGGGTCGGGATTTTGAGGAAGGGGCGCGAGCGTTGAGTAGAAAAGCGAAGGCGGGCTGCGTCGAACAAACAGCCCGCCTTTGCTCCTCACAACCTCACCAAAAGGAGGTAACAATCATGTTGCGAGGATTATAAGCACTCGCCCCGGAATCTTCAATAAATATTTCTGAGGCTGCGCCGTCGCAGGCTATTTTGGCCGGATTCGTCAGGAAAAAGGGCAAATTTTGAGAATCAAGCTCATGGCCCGTGCCTCTTCCGGACTCGGCCCGGCCATCTAGAAGCCGCTTCAGGTGTGGGAACGTAAATATAAGTATTGACACGGTTAGAGGGCACGGGTAACATTCAGATTCAGTCAGGGCCAAGGCGGGTCAATCGGAGCCCGCGCTTTTTCTCTCTAATTCGTTTGCCAATTCGCAGAGTCCGGGCAAGGTTGTAACTATGAACCGCGCTGCCGTTGCCATCCCTGAAAAACTGTTTTTCAAAATCGGCGAAGTGTGCGATTTGACGGGCGTGCAGGCGCACGTTCTGCGCTACTGGGAATCGGAATTCCCCATGCTCGCGCCGCAAAAAAATCGCGCCGGTCAGCGTACCTATCGCAAGCGCGACGTGGAGATGGCCTTGCGTATCAAAGAACTGCTTTACGATGACCAGTACACGATTGCCGGAGCGAAGAAGAAACTGGCGAGCGAGCTGCGCGGCGCAAGCAAGCTCAAAGTCGTGACGCCGGAAATGAGCGCACAAGTCGCCGCTCAGCCGACAGCCGTGCCCGCGACGCCGCCGCCTGCTGCTCCCGTTATGAATACAGAGCCGCGCACGGCTGTAGAGACAACGGACGGGCGCATCACTCTCTCAGGAGATCAGCGCTCGGCCCTCAGGAATCTAGCCACACAACTGCAAGAGCTGCTCATCGTTCTGGATTCCGGCGCGACCGACGCGCAGAGAAAATAGCCCGCACGCTTTCTCTCCCATTCATTCGCACAGAAGCGCACACTCTGCATTTGACCAAAAAAACTTTTCCGTAGATACTACTTCCGAAAGTTTTACACGGGACGTGGCGCAGCCTGGTAGCGCGCTTCCTTGGGGTGGAAGAGGCCGCTGGTTCGAATCCAGTCGTCCCGAGGTCAAAAGCCTCCAACTAAATTTTAGTTGGAGGCTTTTAATTTCTACAGCCTTTAATTTCTCTTTCCTCTTTGGCATTTGAGCGGTATGATTCCCCTACTTTCCGACACGTAAAGAAATTTTTTAAGTTCCCTCGCACATGCTCTACCTTGATGAAAGGAGGACTATGAAAAGCATCACACATCTGAAGCTGCTTGTGATTCTGGGTTTCGCTGTGTTGCTCGCTGCCTTTATGCTTTTGGGCTCGCACGCGGGCGCGCAGGGGCGTAAGTCAAAAGGACAGGACTCGTCTTTCACGCCCGTTGTCGAAGAACCCTTTGAAGTTGTCAGGGCGCGTGATAAGGCCAACAAGGCGCGTGTTATGGCAACGCAACAGAAGTTGCTGGAGGCTCGCTACGACCTGCGGCGGCGCGTTGACCCTAACGTTAAGATGACGCGCGGCAAGCCTATTCCTGTGGGGCCTACGGCGAGGCTCAAAGCGGGCATGACCTTTGAGCAACTGGCGCGCATGACGCCCGAAGAGATACGGGAAAAAGATTTGTTTCCCTATCTGCCTCTGCCGCACGTGAATCATCCGGTGGGCGGGATGATTTTCCCGCAAAGCTCCATCAGGCTGTTGCCGCGACTGGAACGCTTCGACATGGATTTCGATTTGCCGGATCATTTCCTGCCGGAATTCCCGCCCGCGATTTTCCTGACGACCCGTCCGGATTTGGGCGATGTCTCGCAAGGGCAGCTCGTGACCATCAATAATTTTTACGAGCTGTTCAACGGCATCCTCAATCCGAAACAACTGGACGGGCTGCGCCTTTTGGTGACGCAGTTTCCGCAGCAGCAGTTCAACGCCACTGCCGACCGCAAGACCGAGCGCGCAGACGGAATGCTCGGCGTCGCTTGTTTTGATTGCCACGTCAACGGGCACACTTCGGGGGCCGCGCATCTGGTCGGAGACATACGCCCGCAGGAGAACCGCCGCCGTATAGAGACGCCTTCTTTGCGCGGCGTCAATATTCAACGCCTCTTCGGCTCGCAAAGAGCGCTCAAGACGGTCGAAGATTTCACGGAGTTCGAGCAGCGCGCGGCCTACTTTGACGGCGACCCCGTGATTGCCACGAAAAAGGGGCTCAACATTCTGGATCGCGGCTCGCAGGTCCACGACATGTCTGAGTTTCAGGAGTTGATGGATTTTCCACCAGCGCCGAAGCTGAATTTGTTTGGCCGTCTGGACAGGCGCAGGGCTAACGAGAGCGAGGTGCGCGGCGAAGAATTATTTTTCGGCAAAGCGCAATGCGCGGCCTGTCATACGCCGCCGTTTTACACGGACAACCTGATGCACGACCTGAAAGTCGAGCGGTTCTTCAAGCCGCGCATGGAAGGCGGCATGATGATTACCGCACAGGGACCAATCAAGACCTTCCCCCTGCGCGGCATCAAGGAGTCTCCGCCCTACCTGCACGACGGAAGACTGCTCACGCTCGAAGACACGGTCGAGTTCTTTAATCTAGTCATGGAGCTAAATCTCTCGACGCAGGAGAAAGCGGATTTAGTCTCCTTCATGCGTGCGTTGTAAAGTGGGAAAGAGGTTAGAGGTTAGAGGTCAGTAAGTAGAAGAGAGCCCCGCGAGGGGCGACATATCAGTAGCCCAGCACGTCAGTGCTGGGACAACGTTGTCACCATTGTAAGTGAGCCCCGTAGGGGCGACATCAATCTATGTCGCCCCTACGGGGCTCATTCATTTATTCAACGCATGTTCCCACGGCTCACGCCGTGGGCTACTGTTATACCGCCCCTTGCAGGGGCTCAACTCGCTTCTTACCAACCTCTAACCTCTGACCTCTTTTCTTCTTTCATTCTTTCAAATCAGCGATGACGATGGGCGACGAAAGCGTTTTGTGGACGGGACACTTGTGGGCGATCTCCTGGAGGCGCGCTTTCTGTTCATCTGTGAGGTCGCCTTCGACGGTGACGGCGCGCTCTATGCGATGGACGTAGCCCTCTTCGTTATTTAACCCAAGTTGCCAGTTATTGAATGAACGCCTTATCAACTTGATAAGCAAACAAGAACAGACTGATTTTCAAGATAAAGCCTGAGAGCGTGGTCGCATGTATCTTCTTGGGAAACAACTTCGTGATTTCACCAAAGACCGTTTCAATGCGACGGCGCAACCACTGTTTGTAATCATGCAGAGGCGGCACATCGCGCCTCTTCGAGTTGCGTTTGCGTCCGACAAGCAAGCGCACGCCATCGCTCTCTGCAAGCGCATCTTCCCATTCGTAATAAGTGTAGGCCGCGTCTGCCGCCACATCTGCCCCATCTGGCAAAGCGAGCGGCAAAGCCGCCATCCCTTCAATGTCGGAGAGGCTGCCGGGCAGGACAGAGAACTCAACCGGCACGCCTGCGACCGTCACTATCACTTGCACCCGCACGCCAAAGAAGTAGCGGCGTTTGCTCGCCAGATAGCCGCGAAACTCTGCGCCTTGCATGAGTCGACAGCGCGGGATACGAATGTTGTCGCACACGGCAATGGGAAAGGAATCCAGACTATAACGACTCTCCACGTTCAACTCCTTGATCGTCATCCCCAACTGGTGAAAGACCAACTCGATCAGTTCACTGAGCCGGGAGAGTCGGCGCGAGAGCCGCGAGCGACTCAGCATCCGAGGCATCATGCCGGAGGAATGCAGAAAGCTGCGTGCTCGTTCAAAGTTGCCGCCAAAGAAGAGCATCGCAACAATGGCGGTCGTCACCACTTCCGAGTCAGAGAACTCGGCGCGCGAGTCCTCGCTGTGCTGCATAGCCTTGAGCAGGTCATCAATGAAACAGTATATTGCCAGTGTACGGTCGTACATGCGAGAAGTCCTTTCCTTTGGCTTTTTGTTTGGCAACAAAAGTTTAGGAAAGGGCTTTTCGTTTTCAAAGAGCAGCCAAGCTCTAACTAGCAACTTGGGTTATTTACGCATTCCGCGCAGTCCTTCGCGTGAATCCTTTGCTGGCGCAGGCGCACGCGGACGCGCTCCAGGGGCCAGCCCTTGCGGCGCGCGTAGAGCGTGACGGTCATGGAAATGCAGCCCCCGAGCGCGGCCAGCATCAGCGTGTAAGGGTCTGGCCCAGCGCCTTCGCCGCCCAAATCTTTTGGCTCGTCAACGACGAATGTTTGACCGTCGCCGTAGCTCACCTCGTTCTGTAGATTCTTTACAGAAGTTACCGTCACCTCGCTCATTTTAAAAATCCTCCTCTGACAAATTACTCATGGAAATATCTGTCGGGCGCGAGGTGTTTGAAAAGTCCGTCCTGAAATTTACTCCCATCGCGCTCCGTCTAGCAATGCTCATTTCTCTCTACCGACTTGCAGCCCCGCGTCGGGTGCGGATAAACTGCCGCGCAAGATACATCATCAATAGCAATCACAATCGCTTGAGGATTCAAGAGAATGAAGATACACGAATATCAGGGCAAAGAGTTGTTGAAGCGTTACGGCGTGGCTGTGCCGCGCGGGATCGTCGCGCGCTCTGTGGAAGAGGCGTATCACGCTGCGAAAGAGCTGGGGACGGAAATAGTCGTCGTCAAAGCGCAGATTCACGCGGGCGGGCGCGGCAAGGGCGGCGGCGTCAAGCTCGCAAAGAGCGCGGACGAGGCCGCAGAACTCGCGACACAGATTTTAGGCATGAATCTCATCACGCATCAGACCGGCCCTGAGGGTCAAAAAGTCCGCGTGCTCCTGATTGAAGAGGGCTTGCCGATTGATAAAGAGTTCTACCTTGGCATCGTGCTCGACCGCACGACGGGCCGGCCCGTCTTTATGGCTTCGGCTGCGGGCGGCATGGACATAGAAGAGGTCGCGGCTCATTCGCCCGAGCAGATTTTGAAAGAGACGATTGACCCTGCGGTCGGGTTTCGCTCCTTTCAAGCGCGCAAGCTTGCCTTCGGCTTAGGGCTTCCGGCTGATTTAGTCAATCAGGCAGTCAAGTTCATGCAGGCGCTTTACAACGCCTATGAGCAGATGGATGCGTCGCTGCTTGAAATCAATCCCTTCCTTCTAACGAAAGACAAGCGCCTGATAGCTCTGGACGCGAAAGTCAATTTTGACGACAACGCTCTCTTTCGTCATAAAGAGTTTCTGGACCTGCGCGACCTGAATGAAGAAGAGCCGCTGGAGATAGAGGCGTCGAAGTTCGACCTGAACTATATCAAGCTCGACGGCAACATCGCGTGCATGGTCAACGGCGCTGGCCTTGCGATGGCGACGATGGACATCATCAAGCTGGCCGGAGGCGAGCCCGCAAACTTTTTGGACGTCGGCGGCGGAGCTTCGCAGGAGCGCGTCGAGGCTGCTTTTAGAATCCTGCTCGCAGACGAAAACGTCCGCGCCGTTTTGATAAACATCTTCGGCGGCATCGTGCGCTGCGACATGGTGGCGCGCGGCGTGGTCGGCGCGGCGCAGAACCTCAACGTCAAAGTGCCGGTCGTCGTCCGCCTCGAAGGCACAAACGTCGAAGAAGGCCAGCGCGTGATACGCGAATCGGGCATGAACTTCACCGTCGCCAACGGCATGCGCGACGCCGCCGAGAAAGTAGTCTCGCTCGCGGGACAGTAAGGGTCCCAAGTCCCAAGTCTCAAGTCCAAAGTCAAAAGAAAGAGCCTGTCTTTGACTTTGGACTTGAGACTTGGGACTCGGGACTTCTTTTTCATCATGAGTCGTCAAAAGCTTCTCACACTGCTCGTTCAAATCAGCCGCTTCGGGCTGGCGGCGATGTTTCTGTTTGCGGCGGGCGCAAAGCTTGTGACGGTGCGGGATTTCGCCGGTCAGGTTTCCAATCTGGTGTGGGACGGTTGGGCCTGGCCGACTGCCGCAGGCGTGATAGTGATAGAGGTGGTAACGGCGCTCCTGCTCGTCTGGCCGCGCACGGTGCGCGTGGGCGGCGTGTTAGCCGGGGCGCTGCTCGTAGGGTTCGCTGCCTATGCTCTCTACTATACGTACGTGCTGGGCGGCGAGGCGCTCGAATGCGGCTGCTTCGGCGGCATCATCGCGAGCCAGCTAGGCGTCTCCACGGCCTTGCGCAACCTGGCGCTGCTCGTGCCCGCCCTGCTCGTCGTCTTTGCTTACCCGCGCTCGCAACGCTCGAAACCCGCCCTGGACGGAGCGCAAAACGCCGCCCCGCCCATCGTGGAGCACGGCGGAGCATAAAGTTACGCCCCCGCTAAACCCTTCATTGACGTTGTATTAACCGAAGTTGCACGTGTATGAAGCGATTCTCACGCTGTATGAACCGATCTTGCAGGTGTATGAAGCGAAGTTGCGCGTGTATGAACTGATTCTGCGCCTGTATGAAGCGATTCTCACGCTGTATGGAGCGATTCTCAGCCTGTATGAAGTGATTCTCGCACTGTCTGAACCGAAGTTGCGCCTGTATGAGCCGGTTTTGCGGCTGTATGAGCCGATTTCTCACCTGTCTGAAGCGGTTTTCTCCCTGTATTAAGCGATTTTCACGATTTCTGAAGGGATTTTCGCCTTGTCTGAGGTGGTTTACGGGGTGAATGAAGAGGATTGCGCCCTTTTTGGCCGGGTTTTCGTCTTGTAGGGGCAGGAACAAGCTGGTTGAAAAGTCCCGTAGGGACTTAATGTCTATAGCTTGCACGCAGTTCCAACAATCAAGCTCCGTAGGAGCGGCATGTCATGGACGAAGAACATGCCGCTCCTACGGAGCTTGATTACTGATTGGCTGATAGAGCTATAAACATCTGCGCTCCTACGGAGCTAATCAATCAGAACTTTTCCATCAGCTTCTAACGGCGGCCTCGCATGCGGTTAATCTCGTAGCGCGTGTTGTCTATGCGCTCCTGCACGTCCGGGTGGTCCTGGAAGATAGCGCCGACAAGGCCGGGGTCCGTGCGGTTCTTGGTCTGTAGCTTCTGGAACATGGTAATCATGCCTTCGGGGTTGTACCCGGCCCGCGCCATGCCGTTGACGCCCAGGTAATCAGCCTCGCGCTCCTCTTCGCGGTTGTGCGAAGCCAGTAGACCGCTCGCGACAATGCGCGCCGCAGCCGTTCCGAGTTGTCCCGCCGCGTCGCCCGCAACACCTGCGATGCCGCCCAGAAAGTCCGCTATGCCTCCAAGGAACTGTGCCTGTTGCAGCGTCTTTAAGCTGTGGCGCGCGACGACGTGGCCGATTTCGTGCGAGAGCACAGAGGCTAATTCGTCATCATTGGCAAGCGCCAGCAGGCCCGTTGTGATGTAGATGTGGCCGCCGGGTGTGGAGTAAGCGTTGATTTCCTTGTCGCGTATGATGTGGAAGCGATAAAGGAGATTGGGGCGCTGGCTCGAACGCGCCACGCGCTGGCCTATGCGGTTGACGCGCTCCTGTCCTTCCGCGACGACCGTCACCTTCTTGCGCACTTCAACGTCAAGCTGGTTGCCGAGCTTGATTTCGTCCTGCTCGCTCAAGAGCCCGTCGTTGGAATGACGCTGACCGCGAAACTGCGAATACGGGTCGCTCTGTATGAGACCGGCGGTGGTATTAATCAGCGTCGAGCCAAGGCTGATGGCGGCAGAGAGCGGGTCGCCGATGGTCGGCGGCTCAATCTGCTGGCCGCGCTTCTGTTGCGCGCTCACCTGCGAAAGAGGCGAGACCAAAAGCGCAATCGTAAAAATTAGAGCAAGGAGCCTGCGACGCATACGAGGCTGGGGGAACATTTTTATATCTCCTCTTCAACTAAAAAATTGCCTGTCACTATCATAATCCATGACGCGCGTTTTCGTCATCATCCCTTCACGCACGCCGCAAATGATGACGACGCCGCGACTCTCTTTTGCTGGCAGGAAGAAGAGACGCGGCGACGCGGAGAATCATTAGCCCCGGCAGGGGCGGAAGATAATAGCCCACGGCGTGAGCCGTGGGAGACAGTCAACATTCAAAGATTAAGAGCCCCTGAAAGGGGCGAAAGAAGTTCACGCTCTGATTTCTTTCGCCCCTTTCAGGGGCTCTATATGTTTTTCTTTCATATGGCCTATTCCCACGGCTCACGCCGTGGGCTACTTTATGTCGCCCCTTTCAGGGGCTCTCTGCTTCGCGGCGTCTCTTCTTCCCCGCGTCTCATGTATAATCGCGCCGTTCCATTTCAAGATTGAGGTTGGCGGAGGCGTTGGATGGCGACCATTTCGTTCTGGGGTGGTGCGGGCACTGTGACGGGCTCGAAATATTTGATCGAGTCAAACGGCGCGAGCGTGCTCGTGGATTGCGGTCTGTTTCAGGGCTTTAAGGAGTTGCGCGATCTTAACTGGAAGGAGCCGCCCTTTGACCCGAAGGCGCTCGACGCAGTGCTTATCACGCACGCGCACGTGGATCACACGGGCTACCTGCCGCGTCTTGTCGCCAAAGGGTTTCGCGGTCCCGTCTATTGCTCGCGCGGGACGGCGGATCTCCTGCGAATACTCCTGCCCGATTCTGCGCGCCTTCAGGAAGAGGAGGCCTCGTATCGCAACCGCCACCAGTTAACCAAACACAAGCCCGCGCTCCCGCTCTACACGGAAGAGGACGCGAAAGAGAGCCTCAAGCTTTTGGACCCCGTGTCCAACATGGGCGAGCCGGTCAAGGTCGCGCGCGGCGTGACGGCGAGCTTTCTTATCGCAGGCCACATCCTCGGCTCAAGCCTTGTGCTAGTGGAGCTGAACGGCGCGGGCGCTGACGGAACAAACCGCCGCGTGCTTTTCTCCGGCGACCTGGGCCACTATGACCAGCCCATCATACGCGACCCCGTCAAGCCGCCCGCCTGTGATTACCTGCTGGTGGAATCGACCTACGGCGACCGCCTTCACGACCCGGAGCATCCCGGCGATGCTCTGGCGCGTATCATCAACGAAGCGGCGCAACGTGACGGCACAGTCCTGATTCCAGCCTTCGCCATCGGGCGCACGCAGGAAATCATCTACGCCATACGCGAGCTGGAAGACGAAAAGCGTATCCCCATCCTGCCCGTGCGCGTCGATTCGCCAATGGCCGCGGCGGCGACGCGCGCCTACGCCAATCGCAAAGAGGAGCACGACGAAGAATACGTGAGCATACTGGCGCAACGCCGCCACCCGCTCCAGACACACTCTATGGTCATAGCCTCTTCGCGCGAAGAGTCCAAGCGTTTGAATCAGGAAAAGGGAGCGCGCATTATCATCAGCGCCTCGGGCATGATGACGGGCGGGCGCGTCCTTCATCACGCGCTCAGGATTTTACCTGACGAGCGCGCCACCGTAGTGTTCGTAGGCTATCAAGCGGCAGGGACTCCGGGCCGACGCATTCTGGATGGCGACCCGGAAGTAAAAATACTAGGGCAGATGGTGCGCGTGCGCTGCCAGCGAGAACGCATCGGCGGCTTTTCGGCGCACGCCGATTGGAGTGAAGTCCTGCGCTGGCTCGAAGGCTTGCCCGTGGGACCGCGCAAGACCTTTCTCACACACGGCGAGCCGGAAGCGGCGCTTGCTATGGCCGCTCACATACACGAACGCTTCGGCTGGGAGACGAACGTGCCCGACTACGGCGACCGTTTTGAGCTGGCATGAAAAGGCTTACAAACCTTGCTGAGCCCTCTTATTAGTTGTGACACTGACCGATTGACATTTTAGGTCAACTCGACTGATGATAAATATATGGCCGACGAAGCCCCAACAAAACCGACTCTCGAAACCCTCTCTAAGCAGATGGACGAGTTGCGATCGCAGATGGGAGAGTTGCAAGCCGAGATGCGTTCCGGCTTCGCAAACATCAACCACATGCTTGAGCAGATGGACATCCGCCTGGACAAAATTGAAGGCTTCGCTAATGAAACCCGCTCCGAAATGATGTACCTCAGAGCCGACTTCAAAAAGTTTCGCTCTGAGTTCAAAGAACCCGCCTAGCCAACCGTCATAAAAGGGCCGCTTTGCGTAGAGAATGATGCAGAGCCGTGCTATACTGCGCAGTCTTTATAAAGCCGTGACAAGTAACAGGTGACAGGTGACAAGAGAGAAAAGCTTTTGTCCTGTCACTTGTTACCTGTCACCCGTCACCGTTTTAAGGAGCAGGAGTCTTGAGCGTTCTGGTAGATAAATCGACGCGGCTCGTCGTGCAGGGCATCACGGGCAAAGAGGGAACTTTTCACACAAAGCAGATGGTCGAGTACGGGACCAACGTGGTCGGCGGCGTCACCCCCGGCAAAGGCGGGACGACGCACGAAGGCATCCCCGTCTTTAATACCGTATCGGACGCTGTCGCTGAAGCGGGCGCGAATGCTTCCGTCATCTACGTGCCGCCGCCGTTTGCGGCTGATGCGATTATGGAAGCGGCTGATGCGGGCATCCCGCTCGTCGTCTGCATCACGGAAGGCATCCCTACGCTCGACATGGTAAAGGTCAGAGAGTATCTGGCCGATAAGCCCACGCGTCTCATAGGGCCAAACTGTCCGGGCATCATCAGTCCGGGTCGTTGCAAGATCGGCATCATGCCCGGACACATACACAGGGAGGGCCGCGTCGGCGTGGTCTCGCGCTCGGGCACGTTGACCTACGAGGCCGTAGGACAATTGACGGCGCTCGGGCTCGGGCAATCGACCGCCATAGGCATCGGCGGCGACCCCATCGTCGGCACTACGCACACGGACGCGCTCGCGCTCTTTCAAGCTGACGACGAAACCGATGGCATCGTCATGATTGGCGAAATCGGCGGCACTGCGGAAGAGGATGCCGCAGCCTTTGCCAAAGATAATGTGACCAAGCCGATTGTGGCTTTCATCGCGGGGCAGACCGCGCCGCCCGGGCGTCGCATGGGCCACGCGGGCGCAATCATCGCGGGCGGCAAGGGAACTGCCGCCGAAAAGATGAAGGCGCTGGAAGACGCGGGAATACGTGTCGTTAAATCGCCCGCCGACATAGGCCAGGCGATGAAAGACGCTTTGAGCGCACGAGCCGGGGCAGCGTAAAAGATTTTGTGAGAGACTGTCCTCGAAGAACAGTCTTTCATGATTTGATAGAGTTTGCCGCAAACCGGAGGCGCTTCGCATGGGCATCTGGCAGAAGTTGTTTGGGACTCTGCGGAACTGGCCGCCGCCCGAAGAAGTCGAGGCCGAATCCAGAAGCTGGATGGTGCAGTGCCCCTGCGGGCAGGAAGCTTCCTACTGGGAACTCGGCGGCATGCGTTACAAGGCAAGCTCACGCGGCAAGCGTCTACTGCGACGATGCACCGCATGCGGCAGGTTCCGCTGGCATAGAGTTTATAAGAAGGAAGTCAATCAACCGCAGGAGAGCAAGACCTGACGTCGAAGTCTTAAAATTTTTCGGGGAGCATGGATGGCAGAACAGACAGGCAATCTTACTTTCGGCATTATCAAACCCGACGCTGTGCGCGCCGGACAAACAGGACAGATAATTCAACGCATCACGGACGCAGGCTTTCGTCTGCGCGGCTTAAAACTCAAACACATGACGCGGCGCGAGGCCGAAGGCTTTTACGAAGTGCACCGCGAGCGTCCCTTCTATGGTGAGCTGACGGAGTTTATGTCCAGCGGGCCGTGTGTTGTGATGGCTTTGGAAAAAGAAGGAGCGGTGCGTGCGTGGCGCGACCTGATGGGCGCAACAGACCCTGCGAAGGCGGACGAGGGAACGCTACGCAAAGAGTTCGGAGCTTCGATGGGCGAGAACGCCGTCCACGGGTCGGATTCGGAAGAGAACGCGCAGATTGAAATCTCTTACTTCTTCGCGCAGATTGAGCTAGTCTAACTTTTGAGCCTCGGTTTTTTCGTTGGCACGAGACGAAAGGAAACGGTGAGACAAGATGAAGCGTTGCCCAACCTGCAACAATCCCTACACCGACGACAACTTGAGTTTTTGTCCGAGTGACGGTACTCCCCTGATTGCAGAACCACCTATGGGCTATGACCCGCAGGCGACCATCATGGCGTCGCCGCCCAAGGTGACTGGGCCGACTTCGGGGCCGTTCGGCACGGACCAGCCGGGCGGCAGCGACTGGCCTTCTTCGCAGCCGTCAGGGCCGACTGATTGGCCTTCGGCTCCGCCGCCTGCGCGGAGCGATGCGTGGGGCTCGCCCGGCGCGTATCAGCCCGGCTCGCAGCCCATGGGCTCGGGCGGCTTTACAACGCCCCCGCCGCCGCCCTTTCCCGGCGCGGCGAATAAACAGCAGGGACTCGCTCTAGCCTCCATGATCTGCGGCATCACGAGCCTTGTCTGTTGTCTGAATCTCGTGACAGGAATCCCTGCGATTGTGCTGGGCATCATAGCGATGAACAAAGAAAAGGCAGACCCTGCGAATTATGGCGGCAAGGGAATGGCACTGGCCGGAGTCATTACAGGAGGGCTTGGAGTTCTGCTCGGGATATTCTGGTTTATCCTGCAACTCATCCCGCTCCTCCTACGCTAGGCCGTCTTCGTATGAGAAAGTTGACGCACGGCGTCTGTCCGTCGCGGCGGACTTTCCGGCAGAGCGACTTCGGCGCGCGAGTTTTACCAAAGGGGTTTTATGTCAATCATCAGCGACGTTATCGAATCGACCAAGGCGATCATCAAGGGCATGGGCGTCACCTTCTCTTATATTCCCAGAGAGAAGTGGACGGTCGAATACCCGGATGAGCCCGTGACGATGCAGCCGCGCTATCGCGGCATGCACTTGCTGCACGTAGACGAGCTGGGCAGGGAAAAGTGCGTGGCCTGTTTTCTGTGCGCCGCCGCCTGTCCCTCCGAGTGCATCTACATCATCGCGGCTGACGACCCCCGCCCTGAAGAAGAACGCACAGGCGTCGAGGAGCGTTACGCCAGCGTCTACAACATAGACTACGGGCGCTGCATCTTCTGCGGCTACTGCGTCGAAGCCTGCCCGAAGGACGCCATCACGCACGGCTACAACTTCGAGCTTTCGGTCTACTCGCGCGCCGACCTCCTCAAGACCAAAGACGACCTGCTGATTACCAAGCAACTGCAATCGCCCAACTACCGCGTCGCCTTCTCGGACGAAGACGTCAACTCTGAATACAAAGAAGTGTGAAGCAAGTATAAAGAGGTCAGAGGTTAGAGGTTAGTAAGAGAAAGACAGCCCGACAGATGCATAAACATGATTCTTAGCTCCGTCAGGAGCGAAATGTTTATAGTTCACGAACGATTAAGAGAATCAAGCTCCGTAGGAGCGGCATGTTGTTCGTCCATGACATGCCGCTCCTACGGAGCTTGATTCTTCTTTTGTTGCCACTGGCTATAAACATCCCGCTCCTGACGGAGCTAAATTCGACTGGGGTCAAGCGGATGCTTTTTACTAACCTCTAACCTCTGACCTCTTTTCTTCCTTGCCTTTTGCCTTTACCATGTCCGTATGGCCTACCGCGAGTTTCATTATCGCTGGGAGTATGACCTGCGTGCGCGTCCTGAAGAACTCTGGCCGCTTGTCACGGACACGAATCGCTTTAATAGAGACACGGGCGTTCCTCCTGTCGAAATGGAAAAGGGGCAGACGCAATCTTTGCAGCGCCGCATGAGCCTGTCGCTTTTCGGTGTCAAGGTTGAATGGGAAGAGGAGCCTTTCGAGTGGATCAAGCCTTACCGCTTCGGCGTCGTGCGTCGTTATCTGAAAGGGCCAATGGCTCGACTGCGCGTGCAGGCCGAGTTGAGCCCGCAGGCTTCGGGCGGCACGCATCTAGTTTATGAAGTCTGGGCGCAGCCGAAATCCGCGCTGGGCTTGACGGCGATTCCTTTTCAAATAGGCATCCTCAGCCGCCGCAGCTTTGAAGCGGCCTTTCGTCGCTATGACAAGCTCGCCGCAAGCGGCAAGCAGCCGCGCTACGAGCCTGCCGTCGTGAGCCTGACGTCGGGCGGGCGCGAACGTATCAAGGCTCTGGGCGATAAGCTCATAGAGCAGGGCGCAGACCGTGAGATTGTCGAAAAGCTCGCTGCGCTGATTGCGGAGGCTGACGACCTGAGCCTCTCGCGCATACGCTCGCACGCGCTCGCGGATTACTGGGGCTTTCCACGTCGCAAGGTTTTGGAAATCTTCTTGTGGGCCACGCGCGTCGGTCTGCTGGACTTGCAGTGGGACTTGCTCTGCCCGCATTGTCGCGGCGCGGCCTCCACCAGCCGCACGCTCACGGGCATCAGCTCGCAAATCTATTGCGGGAGCTGTGACGTCGATTTCACGGTCAACTTCGACAACACCACCGAGCTGACTTTTAAACCCAATCCTTCCATACGCCAGATAGAAGCGCGCGAGTTCTGCGTCGGCGGCCCGCAGGTCACACCGCACATCGTCGCACAGCAAGTTGTACGCGCGGGCGAGCAGCGTGAGTTGACGCTGCCGCTTGAGACGGGCCGCTATCGCCTGCGCGCGCGCAATGTCCCCGGCGAGCTATACATTCAAGTCACAGAAGACGGCCCCGCAAGCATTAACTTACGCGCGGAAGAAGCAGGTTGGTCAACGGAAGAGATTCAGCTCGGCACAATGCCGACGCTCTTGTTGGAGAACGCGACCGACCGGGAATTGCTCTTTGCATTGGAGCGCACGACGTGGAGCGATCAGGCCGCGACCGCCGCCGAAGTCACAGCGCTTCAAGTCTTCCGCGACCTCTTCTCAAACGAGGCGCTGCGTCCCGGCGAGCAAATCTCCGTCGGCAGTCTGACGATTTTGTTCACGGACCTGCGCGACTCCACGCGCCTCTACAGGGAGATAGGCGATGCGCCCGCCTTCGGCAGCGTGATGGGCCACTTCGACGTGCTTCGCAAGATGATTGCCGAAGAAGAAGGCGCGCTGGTGAAAACCATAGGCGACGCTATCATGGCCGTGTTCCGCAGGCCCGCAGGCGCATTGCGCGCCATCCTCCGAGCGCAGAAGCAGCTTGGCAATCCGACCACGGGGATGCGCCCGCTCAAATTAAAAGTCGGCATCCACGCTGGCCCGAGCATCGCCGTTACACTGAACGACCGGCTCGACTACTTCGGCTGCACGGTCAACATGGCCGCGCGTCTGGAAGGTCTCTCGACGGGCGAAGACGTGATTATCTCTTCGGCTGTTTACGCGGACCCGGAAGTCGCGGAACTGCTCGCCAGCCCCGACTGTAAACTGACGGCCACGCCCTTCGAGATGATGCTCAAGGGCTTCGACGAAGAGAGCTTCGACCTCTGGCGGATAAAGACAAGGGATGAGGGATGAGGGATGAGGGATGAGATAAAACAGATTCAGGTTGAACAGTCACATTTTCATCCCTCATCCCTCATCCCTCATCCCTTGCTTTCCGCTCGTGATGTCTCGCGCGTGTATCGTATGGGGACGAACGAGGTCGTGGCGCTCGATCATGTTTCGATGAGCGTCGGCGCAGGGGAGTTTCTGGCGATTCAGGGAACGAGCGGGTCGGGCAAGTCAACTCTTTTGAATCTGCTCGGAGGGCTTGACCATCCTACGGGTGGGGAAATCATCTTCGACGGAAAATCGCTTGCGCCTTTGAACAAGCGCGAGATGGCGCGCTACAGGCGGCACGCGGTCGGGATGATTTTTCAGAATTTCAATCTCATCACGACGATGACGGCTGCCGAGAACGTCCGTCTCGCGCTCGCTTTCGGGGGCTTGCGCGGCGAGGAAAGAGAGCGGCGCGCAGCGGAGTTGCTGGCCCGTGTCGGTCTGGCGGATCGTTTGGACCATCGCCCCTCTGAGCTTTCGGGCGGCGAGCAGCAGCGCGTCGCCATCGCCCGCGCGCTCTCGAATCGCCCGCGCATCCTTTTGGCCGACGAGCCCACAGGAAATTTAGACTCCACACGCGCGCACGAAATACTTTCGCTCCTGCGCGAAATGGTCTCGCGCGATCAATTGACCGTCATCATGGTGACGCACGATCAGGAACTCGCCCGGAGCTTCGCAGACCGCATCCTCTTTATGAAAGACGGGCGAGTCGTTTCTCCTTCCGCCTGATGATTGAATAGAATAAGTGCTGTTTGTTTATCTTCTAGATGCGATTATTATTCTCTTCGCGTGCGCTCTAGTGTGTGCGTGTGCGGCTGAATTGATGCCCTTGTGAGGTGATGTATGTCTGAGAATGGTTCTCCCCAGATGACTTTGGAGGCGTTGCGCTCCGTCCCTTTGTTCGCTTCGCTGGACGATCAGGCGGCGCGCGAGCTGCGCAGCCTGCTACTGGTCCAGCATGTGCCGGGCAAGACGGAGCTGTTTCATCACGGCGACGAGGGCAATGCCATGTACCTGATTGAATCGGGGCGCGTTCGCATACACGTCGAAGACAGCACGGGCCACGATGTGACGTTGACGGAGCTGGCGGGCGGAGATTTTTTTGGCGAAATGGCTTTGCTCGACGGCAAGCGGCGCTCTGCGGACGCGACCGTGGTTGAGGACGCACGGCTCGCCATACTGCCGCGCGAGCAGTTCCTCTCTTTCATCCGCCGCAACCCGGACGTAGCGCTCGAAATGCTCAGTGCCATCACGAACCGCCTGCGCCACACGGACGAGCTGTTGCGCCAGCGCGTCTCGCGCAACGTCAACGTGGAAGCGGCGGCGATGATGACGCCCGCCGACCGCACGGCGCACGTCTTCGCCAACTTCGCGGGCAGTTGGAAATTCTTCATTGCCTCGATTCTTTTGATAGTCGCGTGGGTGCTCCTCAATGCATGGGTGCTGCGCGGCAGCCAGTTCGACGGCTATCCTTACAACCTGCTCGACCTCGTCTTCGGCATCGTCGCGGGCTTGCAGGCTCCCATCATCCTCATGGCGCAGAATCGCCAGTCGAATCAGGACCGCCTGCGCTCGGACATAGATTTTCAGATCAACTTAAAGAACGAGCTTTCGCTCGCGGAAGTCCTGCGCCGCCTCGACGTCATAGAGAGCGAGCGCCTCCCCAGACTTTTCGAGGAACAGAACGCCAAGCTCAAGGAAGCACAAAGAGGCTAGAGGCCAGAGGTCAGAGGTTAGTAAAAAGCATCCGCTTGACACCAGTCGAATTTAGCTCCGTCAGGAGCGAGATGTTTATAGCCACTGACAGCAAGACAAGAATCAAGCTCCGTAGGAGCGGCATGTTCATCATCCATTACATGCCGCTCCTACGGAGCTTGATTCTCTTAATCGTTCGTTAACTATAAACATCTCGCTCCTAACGGAGCTAAGAATCATGTTTATGCATCTATCGGACTATCTTCCTCTTACTAACCTCTGACCTCTTTCCTTTTGCCTTCTCTGCGGCTTACAATCCGGCTTTCGTTCTGCGCATCTTCAAAACAGTCTTGAGTGGATCATGATTCGGGCCATCTTTTTTGATTTCAACGGTGTGGTGATTGACGACGAGGCGCTGCACATGCAGGCTTACCTTGAAGTCTTAAAGGACGAGGGGGTGACGTTCACCGAAGAAGAGTATTACGACTCGATGGGGATGGACGACAAAACTTTCGTGCGCGCGATTTACGAGCGTGCGGGCCGACAAATCGCGGATGAGCCATTGCTTGCCCTCATCGAGCGCAAGACCGAGAAGCATCGCAAGCTAATCGAAGACGAGCTGCCGTTTTTCCACGGCATCTTGACCTTTATCAAACACACTTCGCGCTGGTACGCGCTGGCGCTTGTCAGCATGTCGCGTCGCGTCGAGATAGAGTATGTGCTGGAACGCGCCCGTCTACAGCAGTTGTTCAAGGCGGTCGTGAGCGCAGAAGATGTCGGCGCGTGCAAGCCCGACCCGCAATGCTACAGCCTCGCGCTTGCGCGCGTGAACGAAAAGCGTCGTGAGGCAGGCGAGCTTCCGCTTCTCCCTTCGGAGTGTCTCGTGATTGAAGACGCGCCGCGTGGAATCGAATCCGGTCGCGCCGCAGGGATGCGAACCCTCGGCGTCACCAACACCGTCACAGAAAGTAGTCTGCGCGCCGCAGGCGCAGAGGTCGTCACCCACAGCCTCTACGACTGGAACGCCGACGCCGTTTACCATATCTTTTCGGAGGGATGAGGGCGGAGGGATGAGGGATGAAAAGGAAGCTATTCAACATTGAATAGTTTTTCTTTCACTCCTCATCCCTCATCCCTCCGCCCTCATCCCTGCTCTTATGACTCCTGCGAGTAAATTACGCGCCGGGCTTGCGCGCTCGCTCTTTAGCGCGGAGGCGGGCAAGCCGGACCAGCTCATGCGTCTTGACAGGGCCGCGCTCTTGATTGCTGCCGAGGACGAGGCGCACGCGCGCGTCGAAGTCGAAAAGTACCTGCGTCGTCTGGATGAGCTGGCGGCGGAAGCTCGCGTGGCTTTGGACGATGCGACCGGCTTGAGCCAGACCGAAGCCTTTAATCAATTTCTTTTTGAAGAGAAGGGCTTTGCAGGCAATCAGCTTGATTATTACGACCCACGCAACAGCTTTCTGAATCATGTGCTGGACCGTCGCGTGGGGATTCCGATTACGCTCTCGGTCGTTTACATGGAGGTGGGACGCCGCGCGGGGCTAGACGTCGAAGGCGTCGGCCTGCCGGGACATTTTTTAGTGCGCGTCCACGAATGGAATGATGCGGGCGACCGCATCGTGGACCCTTTTCATGGCGCGGTGCTCAGCCGCGAGGATTGTCAGGACCGGCTCGACACTGTTTATAACGGGCTCGTCGCTTTGTCCGACGAACATTTGACGGCGGCGACGACGCGCGAAATCCTCGTCCGCATGTTGAGAAATCTGAAAGCGATTTACGCGCGCTCCAACCTGCATCGACAGGCTCTCTCGGTCGTCGATCGCATTCTCCTGCTCGCGCCCGAAGACGCCGCAGAGCACAGGGACCGTGGCGCTCTGCTGGCGCAACTTGAGCGCTTCAGCGAAGCCATAGAAGCCACGGAATTTTATCTGCGCACAGCGGGCGACCAACCGGGCGCTACGGAAGTGCGCGAGCAACTCAACCGCATCCGCCGCCAACAGGCCATGAGAAACTGAAAGAAGTAAATCGTAAATCGTGAATCGTAAATAGAAAAACCCGTTCGTCTATTTACGATTCACGATTTACGATTCACGACCATTATGTCTTTTTTCGACATCCTCCGGCTCTCTTTGCGAAACCTGCGCGAGGCCAAGCTGCGCGCGACGTTGACGACGATGGGCGTCATCGTCGGCGTGGCCGTGATTGTCACGATGGTCTCTTTCGGGCTCGGATTGCAGCGCAACACGGTCGAGCGTTTCAAGGCGCTTGATCTCTTTAACGAAGTGACGGTCTATGGTCAAAGCATCTGGAGTCTGGCGGGCGCTAATGCTGAAAATCGCGGTGGCGGAGCACGTCAGGGACAGCCCCGTGCACGACTCGGGCAAGCGGATCAGAAAGCGACGCGCATCCTTGATGACGCGGCCATCGCCGAGATAGAAAAAATTCCCGGCGTCGCTTATGTAGAGCCGGTCGTGGTCTTCACGGCATTCCTGCGCTCGAACGGAAAGGTGCAGACCGAAGCTGTCGGCGGCGCGACTGTGCCGAACGAGTCTTCACGCTTTAAGGAGTTTGCGGCAGGGCGCATGATTAGCTCCATGGACGCGGACGAGGCGGTCGTGAGCGAACAGTGGGCGCTAGACTACGGCTATCAGAAGCCGGAGGAAGCCGTCGGTAAGACGATAGATTTTCTGGCTCCGCGCGAGAAACAAGAGAAGAAGGGCGAGGAGAAGGAAGAGCCGCCGAGCTTCTTCGGCATCCCGATTGAAGAAGATGAAGCGGAAGACGCTCCGGGCGAAGCTCTCGTCGCGCGCGCGTTCCGCATCGTCGGAGTCTTAAAGACGCCGGACTCGCAGGCGGGCGGCGGGAATCAGGGCGGCGGCATGCGCGGCTTGTTGTTCAACGCGAGGGTTTACATTCCGCTGAAAGCCGCGCGCGCCTGGACTCTGGAAAATAACGACCCTATGGGACAGGTGGCGTTGGAGCTGGCGCGCTCGCGCGGCGTGATGGATAAGAGCCAGATGGAGGGTTACCCGTCGGCCCTCGTGCGCGTGACCGACCCAGTGGTTTTGACGGACGTGCGCAAGCGTTTGACAGAGCTTGGATTTCAAAGCGTCTCCATAGTGGACCAGTTGGAACAGCTTCGCACAGTCTTTCTCATCATCAACTCGGCGCTCGGACTTCTGGGCGGCATCTCGCTTGTGGTCGCTTCCTTCGGCATCGCCAACACGATGATTATGTCTATCCTTGAAAGGACGCGCGAGATCGGCATCATGAAAGCCATCGGCGCAGAGGACAGGGAGATTCGTCTCATCTTCTTTATCGAAGCGGCTGTTATTGGATTCGTGGGAGGCGTGGTCGGCGCTCTAGCGGCGTGGGGCATTGATGCGGTGGCGAATCGTCTGGCCTATCGCTTTATACTGAAACCGCAGGGCGCTTCGTTTGTAGACTTCTTCTCCATTCCGCTCTACCTCTCTTTAGGCGCGATTGCTTTCGCCGTCATTGTTTCAATCATCGCGGCTCTCTATCCCGCCTCGCGCGCCGCACGCATAGACCCCGTCAAGGCTTTAAGACATGATTGATGATTCGCCCGGTGTCTTGATTTGACTTTGAACATACGGACAGGCACGCTCGTATCTGATGGCGGAAGTGAGTTGCTTGAAGCCTTTCAGATAAGATTACAGGTGCCGAGACGGCGTGCGCTTTTGACCGGAAGCGCCGTAAAGTTTTTAAGAAGGAGACTATTATGTATTGTTCTTCGTGCGGTGCGGAGGCCGTGCAGGGATTAAATTATTGTAATCGTTGCGGAGCGAATCTGAACCCGTCCACAGGTCTTATACAGCAAGCGCCCGCGCATCCCGTAAAGCTGACAGGGCCGAGCGTCGCTCTTGGCCTGACGATGGTATTCAGCCTCGGGATAATCTTCTCAAGTCTTATTAGTCTAGCTGAGAAGGGCATGCATCCAGCCGCCATCACGTGGATTGCCATCATCAGTCTCATAACCGTTTTCGGCATCACGGCCCTCTTTATACGTCTCTGGTCAAAGCTGCTCATTCCCTCCGCCAGATTGGTCGAGCCGCAGCAGCAACGCCCCCCGCAATTAAAGAGACCGCAGGCCGCCCCGCAGCTACAAGCCCCCGAGACCGGCCCCGTCGCACGCGCCCCCATCTCAAGCGTCACAGACCACACCACGCGCACTTTTGAACCCGCTTACAAAGAGAGAGCCGAAAGAGAGAAGGGAAATTAGAAAGAGGTCAGAGGTTAGAGGCTAGAGGTTAGTAAGAGAAAGACAGTTCGAGCGCAGGATAAACATGATTCCTCGCTCCGTCAGGAGCGCGATGTTTATAGCTCACGAACGGCTAAGAAAATTAAGCTCCGTAGGAGCGGCATGTCATGGATGAACAACATGCCGCTCCTACGGAGCTTGTTATTTCTCTCGCTCGGATTAGCTATAAACATCGCGCTCCTGACGGAGCTTAAGGTGGCTGATGTCTAGCTGACGCTTTTTACTAACCTCTAACCTCTGACCTCTTCCTGCGTGTTAGCTCGCGAGCGGTTTGCCGCAGCGATTGCAGAAGCGTGCTGTGGGGTCTTTTTGTTCTGCGCCGCAGGAGGGGCAGGAGAGACCGAGGCGCATGTTCGCGCCGCAGCCGGAGCAGTAGGCAGAGCCCGCGCTGTTGGCCGCGCCGCACGTCCCGCAGCGTCCGGGCAGCGGCGGCACGTAGCCCCCTGCTTTGCGCGCGATGTGATCTTCAATCACCTTCCATGCGTCTTCCGTGAGCTTGTATTGCCAGTAAGCGCCGAGCGCTGGCAAAGCGAGCAGCATTCCCAACGAGAGCACGACGGCGACAGCCGCCACCGCTGCCTTGTCAAACCACTTCTGCATCCCGATTTCGACGCGCGTTCCGCCCTGCTCGGGCGTAATCTTGATGGTCAAAGCTGAAGAGAGTCCCGTCAGGTCGCGTAACGTGCTAGACTTGCGCGCTTGCAAGACGGAGGTCTGTGCGACCTGCATGGTTTGCACTTCATAATCCGAGTCGAAGACGGCGCGCAGCTCTGCGACCATCTGTTGCGCGTCGGCCTCGACTCCGGGGTAAAATCTGCTGTCCATATTGGCTATGATTCCTTTCGTTCAAAAAAAGTGCGCGCACTCTTTGTAGCGGTGCGCAGCCCTTTGCATTTCATTACGACAACGGTGCGCGGCGTGTTTCGCTAAAGCTCAAACCCCAGGAGACAATCAACAGTGAAAACCTTCAGGCATCAACTACTGCTCACCATCTCGCTCGCTTGCATCTTCATCCTCGCGCAAGTCCCAGCGCGCGTGCAGACTTTAAGAACCGAAGACGCGCTGCTCGACGGTTTCGCTTCGCAGGAATCCGCACAAGAGCTGCGCTTCGAGGAGCAGTTTCGCTCCGTGCCGCAACCTGCTTCGGCCCGCGAGCACTTGAGACGCCTGACGCTTGAGCCGCACGTTGCCGGAACGCGCGAAGATTACGACACAGCCATCTACGTGCGCGACCGCATGCGCTCCTACGGTCTCAACTCGGAGCTAAAAGAATATCAGGTTTTGCTCCCGTACCCGAAACAGCCAAGCCTCGTCGAGATGGTTGCGCCGCGCCGCGAAAGATTGAGCACCGTCGAGACGGTCGTGGCCGAAGACCCTTCATCATCCAGCCGCCGCATCATTCCGCTTTTCAATGGCTACAGCGCGACGGGTGATGTGACCGCTCCGCTCGTCTACGTCAACTACGGGCTGCCGAACGATTATGAAGCTTTGAAAAATCTTGGCGTGGAGGTTCGTGGAAAGATTGCTATTGCGCGGTACGGCTCGTCGTTTCGCGGAGTGAAGGCCAAGGTCGCGGAACAAAACGGCGCGGTCGGGCTCATTATCTATTCAGACCCTGCGGACGACGGCTATGTGCAGGGCGACATCTATCCGAAAGGCCCGTGGCGTCCGCCTCAATCAGCGCAGCGCGGCTCGGTCCAATATCTTTTCGAATATCCGGGCGACCCTTTAACGCCGGGCACGCCCTCCATTCCCGGCACGCCGCGCATCAAGATGGAGGAAGCAACAAACCTGACGCGCCTGCCTGTGCAACCCATTTCTTATGGCGAGGCCGCAAAGCTGCTTGAAGCCTTGCGCGGCCCCGTCAGGCCCAAAGGTTTTCAGGGAGGGCTGCCGTTTGCTTATCACGTCGGCGGGACACCGGACGTGCGCGTGCGTTTGAAGACGGACATGGACTACGCCGTGCGTACCATCTGGAACGTCATCACGCGCATAGACGGAGCGGAGGAGCCCGACCGCTGGATTATCATGGGCAATCATAGAGACGCGTGGACCTTTGGCGCGGTTGACCCGAATAGCGGCACGACCGCCATGCTCGAAGCGGGCCGTGGCTTCGGGCAGTTGCTAAAAAACGGATGGCGTCCGCGCCGCTCAATCTTTCTCTGTAGCTGGGACGGCGAAGAGTATGGCCTCATCGGCTCGACCGAATGGGCGGAAGAGAACGCCGACGAGCTGAGAGCGAAGACGGTCGCTTACTTAAACATGGACTCTGCCGTGTCGGGCGCAAACTTTGGCGCGGCGAGCGTGCCTTCGTTCTGGAAATTGATACGCGCATCGACGCGCGCAATTCCGGACCCGAAGACGGGCAAGACCGTTTACCAGGCATGGCAGGATCGTTCGCGCGAGAATTTGCCCGAAGCGGATTTGACAGACCCCGTCACGGGCTCCGACCGTCCGATAGCCGAAGCACGCATCGGTGCGCTCGGCTCCGGCTCAGACTACACGCCCTTTCTACAACACCTCGGCATCCCGTCGATTGACATGGGCTTTGGCGGAGACTACGGCGTCTATCACTCGGCCTATGATTCGTTTCACTGGATGACGAAATTCGGTGACCCGACTTTCGCTTATCATGTCGCGGCTGCGCAGGTGTGGGGCACCATCGCCATGCGGCTCGCTGGCGCAAGCGGTCTGCCGTTTGATTACACGGACTACGCCGCGCAGATTAAGGAGTACATAACGGAGACGGAGCGAACGGCCACGCGCCGCCGCTTAACAGATTCGTTCGACGCCAAAGCTTTGAACGAAGCCGTCAAGGATTTTATGGAAGAGGCCGCGCGCCTTGACCGCCGCAGACGCGAGACGGTGATGGAGATAGAGTCTACGCGCACGGCCTCAAACGACTCGCACCCGCGCGCCGTCGCACGCTTAAAGCGCATCAACGACGCGCTCATGGGCGCGGAACGCGCGTTGACGGATGCACGCGGTCTGCAAGGCCGCGCGTGGTATCGTCATCAAATCTACGCCCCCGGCTACTACACGGGCTACGCCGCGCAACCACTGCCCGACCTGCGCCAGGCCATAGAAGACCGCAACCCAACGCGCGCACGCGAAGCAGCCGCGCGAATCACAGAAGCGATTAAGCGTGCGACGGATGTTTTGAAAAAGGCGAGAGACTAAAACAAGGGATGAGGGATGAAGTAAGAAATGCAAAAGTCAGAATGCAAAATGATGAATGAACAGAAAGAGCTTCTTTAATTCTGCATTTTGCACTTTGCATTTATCATTGCTTTTCATCCCTCATCCCTGCTTTTTCTTGTCCTTCTTTTCCGTGGGCGGGGGGAGTTTGTTGGCTGCGGCGGTGATTTGTTGGAGGTCTTCGAGGGCTCGTTCGAGGGCGGAGATTTCCACTTGATTGGTTGATTGAGCGCGCATCGCGTTGATTTGTGGGAGGAAGGTGTTGGCGGCTGCGCCGAGCCTTCTCAGCGACTTGCTGATGAGCGGGTTTTTCAAATCGCGCGCGGCGACGTCTTCAATGTTGGTGATGGCTTCGTCTATGATTTTGGCGAAGTCCGAGAGAAGCTCTGCGCGCGTTCCCTTGGGCATCGGTCCCCACCTCTCCAATGCCTTCTGCGATTTCTTGTCGGTCGCCGTCTCCGTGCCGTTGTTAATGGCGAGCAGGCGGCGCTCGGCGCAGCGTATAAAAACTTCCGTACGCTTATCCAACTCCTGAGCTTCGCGCACCAGCTCGACTTCCTGTTCAGTCAGGTGGTCGCGCTTCACGGGTGCGAGCGTGTGCGATTGAAGCGGAGTGAAAAGCGCTGCCAGCAGCAGGACCGCGAGCGCGGCGCAGGATTTTCTAAACATCACGGTTGATCCTTGGGTGGGCTTTTGGGTGTGCCCGTTGTCGTCTCTTCTTCGGGCGCTCTGGCGTCGTCGTTGTCACCGGCAGTCTCGCGTATCACCGCGTCGCCGTAGAAACCGTTGAGCGCTTCCGTGCGCAGGTTCTTCGTACTGTCTGTGATGACTTTGATGTTGATGGAATATTCGGACGGCGTCGTGCGGCGCAGGGTCTCAAGACGCGAGGTGTGAGCGCGCAGGGCAAGCTCCAAGCGCTTGTAAGTGTCGCGCAGCTTTTTCTGCTCCTTCTGTTCCTTCAAATAGCGCAGCATGTCCTGAATGATGCCTTGATAAAGACCAAGCTCGCGCACCGCCGATTCAAATTGAAGAGCGGAAGTCATCTGTTCGGCACGCACGAGTCTTGCTTCCGCCAGCTCTATGCAGAGCCGCGTGCGCGCCTTGGCATCTCGCGCCGCGTCCAACTGCGTGCGGTCCTCGCGCGCGACAACTACAATCGGCGGCGGCGCGGGCAAAGGCGTCACGCGCGGCTCCTGCGCACGCGCCTCCGCCGATGAAAACGCAGACAAAGCCGCACACGCTAAAGCAGCCAGAGCAGTTGCCAATTTTTTTGGGAGCGGGGAAGCCATTTTCTTTTCGTGAATCGTGAATCGTAAATCGTGAATAGATAAAACTCGTTCGTCTATTCACGATTTACGATTCACGATTCACGACTCATAGCCCTTTCTTGTTCTTCACGCCTTCGCCGCGCCTGATTTGATTGCGCAAGGGAGGCAGGCGCAGCTTAACCTTGTCTATTTCCAGTTGATTGGTTTTGGCATCGGCGCGTTCAAGGAATTTTTCGTAAGCCGCGAGCGCTTCCGTAAAGTGGCCCATTTGGTCGTAAGCCGTCGCGATGAAAAAGTAGGCCACGGCTAAATCCGGTTTGGCGGCGACAATCCAATTATACTCGACGAGCGATTCCGCATATCTCTTTAATTGATAGAGCGCCGTCGCCAGATTAGCATGCGCCGCGTAATAATCGGGCGAGACCGCGATGACTTTGCGCAGGATAGCGACCGCTTCTTCAAATCTCTGAAGCTGCACGAGCGCCGCGCCTGCTCCCGTAGCGTAATCTACATTCTTAGGCTCAATCTCCAACGCGCGCTGGCAATAACCGAGCGCACGCGCCGGATCGTCTGCACGATAGAGCACGCAGAGGCGTCCGAGCAAGGGCGCGTTGCGCGGCTGCTCCGCTAGAAGCTTTTCCAGCTCGGCACGGTCTTCCGTCTCCGGCACTGCGGGCGATTCTATGGCACGCCTGCGCCCAACCACTTCCGGCAACCGACGTTGATTTTCATCAAGCGCATCCAGAACCTTGAGCGCTTCAGCGCCTCTGCCCGCACGCGCCAGCGTGTCCGAGAGAAACAGTGCGACTGAAAGGAGTTTCGGCGAAAGCTGCTGTGCAGCCTGTGCGTCGCGAATCGCCAGCTCGAAATTTCCCTGCGCCATGTAAGCCTCGGCGCGCTCCATCAGCGCCGGGACGCTCTTCTTATCAATCTCCAGCGCGTTGTTCAAACTCAAGAGCGCCTCGCGCTCTTTCTTCAGAGCACGCTCAAGCGTGGCGCGCGCCACCCAGAGCGAGACGGGCGCGTCCGTGCGTGCCGTCGCCTGTTCAAGTCTCTTTAAGAGGGATTCGAGCACGATTGGCTCGGCCCGCGCGCGTAAGCGTAAGTCCGTCAGGGCAACTAGAGCGACCGGGTTGCCCTGCTCCATCGCAAGCGCACTTTCCAAATACTTCGCGGCTTCGTCCAGACGATTCAGGCGCAGGAGCAGCGCGCCGAGCGCCGCAGGCGGGAAAGACCAGTCGGCACGCAACGAGAGAGCGCGCCGGAAAGATTTCTCGGCTTCCTCGAAACGATTCAGGCTGACCAGCGCATTGCCCTGTTGAAAAAGCGCCTCCGGAAAATCGGGCCGCACTTTGAGCGCTGCTTCATAGAGCGAGAGCGCCTGTTCATACTGCCCGCGCGCGTGAGCGTCCTGCGCGCGCTTGAAAAGCTGCACCGGATCGGCCTCGTCAAAGTCATCATCATCCTGCGCGCGCACCATGGCCGCACAGCCGAGTGAGACGAGAAGCGCCAGCGCGCAGGCGATGATAAAGCGAGAGCGAGAACGAAAAAACATCCCTTAGAAAATTCCAGTTCGAGTGCGTGCGAGAAGTAAATCTCGGGGAGAACTGAATCTTAACACGCGCTCTCTGCCGATTAAAAGCAGGGACGGAAGAAGGCAAAAGGAAAAAGGTAAAAGTAAAAAGTGCGGACACGCTGCGAGCGTGATTTTCAAATTAAAGATTCAAAGCCGTCAGGCTTTGTTCTCACTTCTATCTTTTACCTTTTTCCTTTTACCTTGCTTCTTGCACGGCGCGCGCGCATGCGTTAACATGCCCATCGCATTTAATAACACCAAAATTCTCGAAGAGAAAAAATCTCGGTGCACGAGACGGCGAAGCCACGAGTTTCGCGTGTGTGCGCCAAAGGGCTGGAGCGGGAAAGCTGTGAGCAGTGTGCTGGAAGACAAGGCGGAAGCTGAAGCAATGAACCGGAAGAGGCCGGAGGTCTCAGCCGAAGCCGCCGCCAAAGAAGAAAGCTTGCGCGCGCTCCTGCGCGAGATGGGCTCGGTCGTGGTCGCTTTCTCGGGCGGAGTTGATTCCAGTTACTTGGCCCTCATCGCGACGGAAGAGTTGGGCGCGCGAGCCTTCTGCATCACGGGCGAGTCGGAAAGCCTCGCCGAAAATCAACGCGCTCAGGTCAGGGAACTGGTAGAGCGTTTCCATCTTCATCAGGAAACAATTCGGACCGAGGAGATGAGCGACCCGCAATATCAGGCCAACGCGCCTTCGCGCTGCTATTTCTGCAAGACCGAACTGTACGGCAAGCTCGCTCCGCTGGCTCGCGAGCGCGCGGCCTCCTTTGTCATAGACGGCTCGACCACGGATGACATAGGCGACTACCGCCCCGGACGTGAAGCGGCGCGCGAGCACAACGTTCGCAGCCCGCTCATAGAAGTGGGCATGAGCAAGCGCGAGGTGCGTGAGTTGAGCCGCCGCGCGGGTCTCCCGACGTGGGACAAACCCGCCAGCCCCTGTCTCTCGTCGCGCATAGCCTACGGCACGCCCGTTACCATCGAGCGGCTCTCGACGGTCGAGCGCGGCGAAGAGATAATGCGTGAGCTTGGCTTTAGAGAATTTCGCGTGCGTCATCACGACGAGCTGGTCCGGCTGGAGATTGCGCCCTCAGAGCTTGACGGCGCGCTCCGGCGCGAGGTGGTTGACCTGCTCGCAAAGAAGTTTCGCGCGCTCGGATTCAAATATGTGACGCTGGACCTGCACGGCTTTCGCTCCGGCGCGATGAACGAAATCATAAAAAAGCAGTGACAAGTGACGAGTGACAAGTGACAAGATTGATTCTTGTTCCTGCTTGTCACTTGTCACTCGTCACTTGTCACTGTTCTTAGGAGATGCTTATGGCGAGTGTAATGGTAGATGATATACGCGAGATCAAAGAGGACAATCCGTTCGAGTCCATGATGGAGCGGTTTGACCGCGCGGCGCAGAAGCTTGAGCTTGACCCGGACCTGTATGCGGTGATGAGGGTTCCGAACCGCGAGCTGAAGGTCTATATCCCGGTCAAGATGGATTCCGGCAGGATGCAGGTCTTCGAGGGCTACCGCGTCCAGCACAACTTTGCGCGCGGACCCGCCAAGGGTGGCATACGCTACGCGCCCGACGTGACCCTTGACGAAGTGCGCGCTCTGGCCGCATGGATGACATGGAAGTGCGCCGTCGTCAACGTCCCCTTCGGCGGGGCGAAAGGCGGCGTCATCTGCGACCCCGCACAGATGTCGATGGGCGAGCTTGAGCGGATGACGCGCCGCTACGCCTCGGAGCTGCTGGATTTCATTGGGCCGGAAAAGGATGTGCCCGCGCCCGACATGAACACCAACGAGCAGACCATGGCCTGGATCATGGACACCTATTCGATGCACGCGCGTCACACGGTGACGGCGGTCGTCACAGGCAAGCCCATAGACCTCGGCGGCTCTGCCGGACGCCGCGAGGCCACGGGCCGGGGCATCCTCTTCGTCGTCAACGAAGCCATCAAGCGTTTCAAGATGACTCCGCCCACCACACGCGTCGTCGTTCAGGGCTCGGGCAACGTCGGCGGCATCGGCGCGCGCCTGCTTCACGAAGCGGGCTATAAGATTATTGCTATCTCGGACATGCACGGCGGAATCTACAACCCGAACGGGATAGACATCCACGAGGCGCTGCTTCATCTACAGACCACGCGCTCGTTCGAGGGCTTTCCCGGCGTCGAGTCAGTCACCAACCAGGAATTGCTGGAGCTGGATTGCGACGTGTTGATCCCGGCGGCCACCGAAAACCAGATTACCTCCCAGAACGCCCACCGGATTAAGTGCAAAGTGCTGGCCGAAGGGGCGAACGGGCCGACCACCGCCGCCGCCGACAAGATTTTGCATGAAAAGGGCGTCTTCGTCATCCCGGACATTCTGGCTAATGCGGGCGGCGTGACGGTCTCCTATTTCGAGTGGGTGCAGGACCGCATGGGCTACTTCTGGCGCGAAGACGTGGTCAACGAGCGTTTGCAGGACAAGATGGTCGCCAGTTTCAACGACCTTTGCCGGTACGCAGACTCTCATCACGTGGATACACGGACCGCCGCCTACATGCTGGCGATTGACCGCGTGGCCTACGATACGCGCATGCGAGGGATTTACGCGTGACGGAAAAAACAGATTTGTTTTTCACGCTAAGTAGTGAAAAAGTCTTGATTTCCGAGTTCAGGTGGAGTATGGTTTGCCGGAAAAAGGTATGTGGGGGCCGTGGTCTCGATATTTGGAATGATGGCTAACCCTAAACCCACAACCTTTGTCGTTGACAGTTGCGCGACTCTGTTAGTATAACCAGTAGCGCACCAATTAAGTTAAAAGCAAGAACCAAAACAGTCGGGAGGCGCTTTACGGCTTCGAGAAGTACTAGCGCCAACGAGCATGCAGTTTTACAGGCTCGGCTCCTCTCGCTGCTCCGCTCCAACTTACAGCTCAATTTAACGGGTCAAGGGCAGGAGCAGTTCTACTTTAGCTTTTACGCTGTACGCTTGTAGTTGGAGCGTCCGCGCCCCGCAAAGTCTGTTGTCGGGTAGCGCGATGTCTGTGAGGAACAGTCAGATGCAAAAAGACATCCGCCCAACCCGCCCAGTGGCCTTGCCCGCAGGGCCGCACGATCCGCAAAATTTTCTATACTCATTTCGCAGGAGGAATGCGATGAGACTCGCGAGAAGGGCGCTCCTTTGTGCGCTCGTTATGCTGATGCTGTGTGCCGTAGCATCGGCTCAAACTTTACGGAACGAGAATGATCCGCGGAATCTTTCTCCTTCCGTCGGCACGGGTGGCCCCGAAGGCGGCCCCACCGGACTTTTTACTATCTATGATGGACAAACTCTGCGCCGCGGCGAGTTTACCTTCTCCATTGCATATTCAAATTTTGACCGCGATCCAGGCAATTTGGATATCGTCGAGACGCCAATCAGCTTTAACGTTGGCTTGAACGACTATATCGAGTTGTTCTTCAAGACGACCGGCTATAAAGGCATCAAGGCCAATAGCCCGCTCAACTTGTCGGGCTTCTACCTGCCAAACTCGCGCGTCTTCTTCGGACCGGGAGCAGCATTCGCCTGCAGCCCGCCAGCCGTGGTTCTTTCACCACAAGGACCTAACGTCGGCACGATTCGCGGGACGGCCATTTTCCGTCCGCCTTTCTGTCCGGCTGCGGCTGCGGCTTTTCCGGCTTTCCCGGCTCCGCCGGGCGCGCCCGTTCCGGCTAACGCTTTCCTGAACAGCTACTTCCTGGCCGGTCAGCCCTTCGTTCCGTTCCCGTTTACGGGCGGCACGGCGGGCAATCTTGGCGTAGGAGGCGGCGGCCTTGGCACATTCTTTGGCTTCCCGGGCTTTAACGCCACTTTGGGACCGCCTATCGCCACGCCCAACAACGGCACGTTCGGCTCGGCGGCGGCCTTCCCCGGAGTCGGTTCGCCCGTGGGCTCGATTCTGCCGGGCGTAGTGCTGGCGACGACCATTCTGCCTCCGAGTCCGGCGACTAACCCGCCGGGCGCGATTCTGAACACGATGGTGGTTCCTGCCACCTTCACCATCGCGCCGACCTATTATCCGGGCGCGCCGTTCTTGAATCGCCTCTATGGCGAGTCGAGCTTTACCGACATCGTCATCGGCGGCAAGATTCGCTTTACCGAACCGGACAACGCGCTGGGCTTTGGTATCATTCCCTTCTACCGCTGGTGGCTGGATAAGGGCGATGATGTGCAGGGCTTCAATCAGTTGAATCGCGGCGCAGGGCCGGGTGGCGACATCGGTGATTTCGGGCTTGTCCTGTTCCTCGATGGCCGCTTGAGCCGTTCAGTCAATGTCTCCGTCAACGGCGGTTACATCCTGAACAGCAATCCGAAAGACCCTGGTGGCTTTGTGATGTTGGACCGTCCGGACGAAGTTATCGCCGGTATCGGTTTCGACTTCCCGGTCAACAAATGGTTCCAGCCCATCTTCGAGCTGCGCTCAACACAGTATGTCGGCGGTCGCACGCCGAATGCGTTTGAGAACAGCCCCGTTGAGTTCACCGCCGGTACGAAGATTTATCCGCGCCGTTGGTGGGGCATCGGCATGTGGTATCGCCGCCACTTGAACCAGCAGCGCCAGAACCTGTTTGAAGGTCAGAACTTCAACACGACCATCACGGCGTTTAGCGTGGACCCGAACGGCGTTAACCCGCCGGGATTGACCACGACGGGCGTCAGGACTGTGCCGGCGACGGTGAACGAGTTCCCGCGTGGATTCGTTCCTTCGGACGATGCTAACGGCTTCGGCTTCCAGGTTTGGGTTGGCCGTCGCAATGCGCGTGCGCCCGAGTACCTGCCGAACCAGGCTCCGACCGTCACGCTCTCAGCTTCGTCAACTTCAATCATCCTGCCATGCCCGCCGGGCCGGTTGCCGCGTTGCGACCCCGGACCGAGCGCCAGCCAGCAGGTTCAGTTGACGGCTAACGCCACCGATCCGGATGGCGATACGCTGCTCTATACCTACAACGTCTCGGGCGGACGCATTACCGGCGAAGGTCCGAACGTCACGTGGGATTTGACAGGCGTGCAGCCGGGAACCTATACGGCAAACGTCGAAGTGGATGACGGCTGCGGCTGTATCTCCTTCGCTTCGGTCACCGTCACTGTTGCAGATTGCAGCCAGTGCATCGTGCCGTGCCCGACTGTTGCCGTCAGTTGCCCGGATACGGTTGAACAGGGTACACCGATTACCTTCACAGCCAACGTCACGGGTGGTGACCCGAGCGTTGCTGCAACCTATAACTGGTCAGTCTCTGCCGGTACGATTACGAGCGGGCAGGGTACGCCTTCGATCACAGTTGACACTTCAAACGTCGGAGCAACGGCAGTCACGGCGACCGTGAATGTCGGCGGCTACCCGCCGGAATGCCAGACGCAAGCGTCTTGCACAACGCAGGTCACCGTTCGTCCGATTGCGCGCAAGTTTGACGAGTACGGCAACATCGCCTTCAACGACGAGAAAGCACGTCTCGACAACTTCGCAATTCAGTTGCAGAACGAGCCTGGATCACAGGGCTACATCATCGCTTACGCCGGACGGCGTGCACGCGCTGGTGAAGCTCAGGCTCGCGCCGACCGCGCCAAGGACTACCTGGTCAACACGCGCGGTATTGATCCGGGTCGTATTGTGACGGTGGATGGCGGATACCGTGAAGACCTTACGGTCGAGCTGTGGATCGTGCCGTCGGGGGCTATTGCACCGACTGCTGCGCCGACTCTACAGCCTTCGGACGTGACGATCATCACGGGCGGCACAGGCCGACGTCGTCGTCGTTAATCAACTAACGCTCGCGGCTTTATTATAGAGTCGCAGCTCTTAACCGAACGCGGGCGATGTTTCTTGAAAGAGAAGCATCGCCCGCTTCGCTTTTGAATTGACCGGATGCGTCGCAAGTCCAATAGCGGTACAACCGCTTCTGACCGGGAGCGCATCCTATCTGCGATGTGGGGTTCGCGCGCTAAAAAACTCTCTCCTTCATCAACAAGCGCAACTTCTGCTATAGTTATCCGATTTCTGTGGGACTGATGGCGACTACGCGTCCACGGTTCGCCCCGACCAACTACGAGGACACGATATGAGACCAATGCTGACTAGACTACTCAAACGTACGCTCTTTTTAATCACACTTTGCGCTCTCACCACGCCGCTCATGGGAGGCGGCAGCGCAAACATTAATGCTCAGGTCGCCGAAGGCGAGCGCGTGGCCGATGCTGCGGCGCAGTATGCTATGGACTGGCGTGGGACGGGTCCGACGGGCGGCGACGTGCGCGCCATCGTGATTGACCCAAGCGATGCGCAGCGCCTCTATTTCGGCACGCTCGACGGACAGATTTATGTCTCCACAAACGGCGGCGGGTCGTGGCGGCTGCTCTACAATTTCAATCGCCCGAAGCTTTTCGTTGACCACATCATCGTCGACCCGCGCGACCCCAACACGCTTTACGTCGGCGGGCACAAGCACAAAGACCCCGGCGGATTTTTTAAGTCTACGGACGGCGGCCAGACGTGGCGCGAAAGCGAGCAGTTAAAGGCCGAGGCGATACACTCGCTGGAACAGTCGCCTTCGAACCCTAGCATCCTGACCGTGGGCACAAACAATCGTGTCTATCGTTCGACCGACTCGGGCGACACATGGGCGCTGACTTCGCCCTTCGGCTCGACGGCCATCGAATCGCTCGCCATAGACCCGCGCGACTCGAACACAATCTTTGCGGGCACGTGGTACTTGCCATATAAATCTACGGACGGCGGTCAGACGTGGCGCTCCATCAAGTCGGGCATGATTGACGATTCGGACGTCTTCGCCATCAACATAGACCCGCGCAATCCCAATCACATTATCGCCTCCGCCTGTAGCGGCATTTACGACTCTAAGAACTCCGGCGAGTCGTGGCGCAAAGTGCAGGGCATCCCGTCACAGTCGCGACGCACGCGCGACATCCTGCAACATCCTTCGATTGCGGGACTCGTCTTCGCGGGAACGACCGAAGGCTTATGGCGCTCGACCAATGGCGGCGCTGACGGCTCTTGGACTTTGACGACGCGTCGTGATCTGGAGATAAATTCAATCGCCGTTCACCCGCGCAACCCGCAGACTATTTTTATCGGCACGAACAACTACGGTGTGATGGTTTCGCGCGACGCCGGAAAGACTTTCACGCCGACCAACGAAGGCTACAGCACGCGCTTTATCAACTTCATACTGCCTGACCGCGAGCGGCCCGAGCGCGTCTACGCCACCACCATCAACACGACCACGGGCGGCGGCTTTATCTATATCAGCAACAACGGCGGAGCCACCTGGGAGCCTGCGATTCGCAACATCACCGTCAACCGCCTGACGGCCTACTCAATCCTTCAGGACCAGCGCGACGCGAACACGATCTATCTGGGCACAAACTACGGCATCTATCGCTCGTTGGACAGAGGCGCATCGTGGGCTCCGATTGGCGCGCCCAAACCGGAGAAGCCCGCAAAGTCCAGGCGAGGCCGTGGAGCACGACCGAGCGCGTCGGCTGATGCGCCAGCGAGACCGCGCGCGGACGATATGACTAAGCGTGCGCAGCAGGCGTTGATTTCCGCAGGTTATGATCCGGGTCCGGCTGACGGCGCGGCGGGTACGAAAACAGTCGCGGCCATTAGAAAGTTCCAGACGGACAAGGGCATTCCCGTCTCTGGCAAACTGGACGACGCGACACTCTCTGCGCTTGGGCTTGCGGGCGGCGTGCAGACCACCACCCCCGCGGGCAAGATGCCCGTGCCCGTAGTCTTTCTCACAGATGCTGTCAACGCGCTTTCTCATACCTTTGACGAACGCAGCGGCAGGGCCGGAATACTCGCGGCCACGAACGCCGGACTGTATCGCACCTACGACCCTCTTCAGGGTTGGGAGAAAATCAATTACGGTCCGGGCATGGACTCGCGCACCACGGCCATCTCCGTTAGTCGTCAGAACCCCTCGACCATCTGGGTCGGCACGGCCAACTCCGGTCTGCTCGTGACGCGTGACGGCGGCGAAACGTGGCAGCAAGTCAGGGGCGTTCCAAATCAGGCTCCGATTAGTGCTATTGAACAGGACCCGCGCCGCTCGGCATATATATATGTGGGCACAAAGCAGAGCCTCTACGTCTCGCACGATGGCGGCGAGAAGTGGATGCGGCGCGGCGGCAATCTCCCGTACGGCGATTACGCAAGCATACTGATTAACCCGGACAGCCCGGACGAAATCATTGTCGGCAACGCGTGGGAGAACGGCGGCGGCGTCTTCCGCTCGACCGATGCGGGCATTAGCTGGAACCGGATTGACCCGCGAGAGCCGCGTCTGCCGAGCCAGCGCATCTGGGCGCTGGCCTTCGACCCGACGAGCCAGAACAAGATTTTCGTAGGCTCTCATTCGGCGGGCATCTACGTTGCGGAGCGTCAGGGCCGCGCTGCCGCTGTCAAGTAGACTGTGGAAGGCAAAAGCGCGTAAATCGTCAATCGTGAATCGCGAATAGAGAAAAAGGCAGTTCTTCTATTTACGATTTACCATTTACGATTTACGCGCTTTCGCCTTCTTCCTCGCCTTGACACTTCAGGTTAACGGCGTGTACAGTGCCGACTTACCCGGTCAAGAGGCCGGCGATAGTCGGACCAAGCGGGCGACTACGGGCAAACTGGAAATTGAATGTAACTTTCAACCTCCTAACACTTTCAAGCTCGCACTCCCGCCTCTGACTTCGAGTCATCCGGCTCATCGCTCCGAAGCCAATAAAGCCTCCGGCCTCTCACACGCGGTTGCTCTTTCGCGCACGCGCATGGCTCTTAAAGCGCGCGCAAGGGATTGCAGCCAATTTTGTGTCTCGGGTAGACGGCGCTGTCCACGCCATGCGCGCGCCGCAAATTCCAGGAGGAGTTCGACAGGAGTCCGCATGTCCATCGAAGAAACCAAGCCGACTGACGGCGAGGCCACCAACAATCAATCTCAACCAGACGAGGGCGGCTCGACCGCAGCGCCCTCCGATGCCGGCCAGCCGCCACAGCCTGCCGCAAGTGCGGCTACGACCACCAACGCACAGGCGTCAGCTTCCGCTGCTCCGCAACGCGCTTCTTCCGGCGCTTCCCACGACGACGACGAAGATGAAGGAAGCAGCTCCGGCGGCATGGATTTTGGCGCGATGCTCGACCAGTTCGAGCAGGAGCAGGCAGCCTTTCAGGAAGGCGAAGTCGTGCGCGGCACGGTCGTCGGCGTCACAGAACGCGGCGTCGTCATAGACTTCGGTTACAAGTCCGAAGGCATCGTTCCGCAGGTCGAGTTCATGGAAGGCGGCAATTTGACCGTCAAGCCGGGCGACGAAGTCGAAGTGCTCGTCAAGAGCATGGAGACCTCGGAAGGCTTTCCCGTTCTCTCACGCGCAGACGCCGTACGCATGAAGGCGTGGGACGAATTGGAGAAAGCATATAGCCAGGGCACGCCCATCAAGGGTCGCGTCACCGAACGCATCAAGGGCGGCCTGCGCGTTGACATAGACGGCATCGCAGCTTTCCTCCCCGGCTCGCAGGTGGACGTTCGTCCCGTGCGCAATCTGGACTCCTTGCGCAATCAGGAAATCGAAGCCAAGGTCATCAAGCTCAACCGCAAGCGCTCGAACGTCGTCCTCTCGCGCAAGGCCGTGATAGAGGAACAGAACGAGGGCCGCAAGAGCAAGACCCTGGATCAAATCGAAGAGGACATCATCGTCGAAGGCCAGATTAAGAACCTGACCGACTACGGCGCGTTCGTAGACCTCGGCGGCATTGACGGTCTACTACACGTTACAGACATGTCGTGGGGACGACTTCAGAATCCCGCCGAGCTTTTCAAGGTCGGCGACTCCGTACAGGTCAAGGTCTTAAAATTTGACAAGGACCGCGAGCGTGTCTCTCTTGGCTACAAGCAATTGCAGCCCGACCCGTGGCAGAGTGTCGAGGAGCGTTACCCAATCGGCAAGCGCATGCATGGCAAGGTCGCGAGCGTCACAGACTACGGCGCGTTCATAGAGCTTGAGCCCGGCGTCGAAGGTCTCGTTCACGTTTCGGAGATGAGCTGGTCCAAGCGCATCAAGCATCCCTCGAAGATAGTCAATACGGGCGACGATGTGGATGTCGAAGTGCTGAGCATTGACCCCAAGGCGCGCCGCATCAGCCTCGGCATGAAGCAGGTGCAATCGAATCCCTGGGACACTTTGAAAGACCGTTACGAAGTCGGTTCAAAAGTGCGCGGGCGCGTGCGCAACTTGACGGACTTCGGTGCATTCATTGAAGTCGAAGACGGCGTGGACGGTCTTGTTCACGTCTCCGATATTTCGTGGGCCAAGCGCATCAAGCATCCGGGCGAAGTCTTGAAGAAGGGTCAGGAAATCGAAGCCGTCATCACGAGCATCGATACGGAGAATCGTCGGCTGTCTCTTTCCATCAAAGACCTTGAGCCGAACGCGTGGGATCGCTTTATCACGGAGCACAAGCCGGGCGATGTGGTGAAGGGCAAGATTGCGCGCTTCGCTAACTTCGGCGCGTTTGTCGAACTCGGTGATAATCTTGAAGGCTTGTGTCACATCTCTGAATTGTCGGACGAGCGAGTGGAGCGTCCCGAACAGGCCGTGCAGATTGGACAGGAGCTGGAGTTTAAAATCCTGCGTATAGATGCCGAGGCCAAAAAGATTGGTCTTTCGGCGCGCGCCGCCTCGCACAACGAGCCCATCGTTGACACCAAGAGCTATTCGACGGAAGCGGGCGGCGGCATGGCAAGCCTGGGCGAGCTGGCGGGCCTTGGGCTTCCAAGACCGAGCGAACAAGACAAAGACAGCGAATAGCCGGGGCTGTCAAAACGGAGCGCAAACCGAGAGCGGTTGCGGGCAGGGAACATAAAAGCTTGTGTTCTGCCCGCAACCGCTCCTTCGCTTTTCCCTGTGGGGCTCGGTAAAATGTTGGCTGCATGGCGCTTGCGGTCTTGCGGGAGTCACACGGAATCTGTTACTGTACAGCCTGCCCAAGGTAGAATTCTTACCACACGATTTGTAAGCAGAAAATTTTTGACCCACACAGAGGTCTTTGAGGCGCACGCGCCTTTTGTCCAACAGCGAGGTAGAGGCATGACGAAAGCTGATCTGGTTGAAGACGTTGCCAAGGCCGCCGAGTTGACCAAAAAGGATGCCGAGCGGCTGGTCGAAATCGTCTTTGAGAGCATCATCGAGACGCTGAACAAAGGCGAGAAGATAGAGCTGCGCGGGTTCGGCAGTTTTCGCGTGCGCGAGCGCGGCGCACGCCGTGGCCGTAATCCGAAAACGGGCGACCCCGTCAACATCCCCGCCAAGCGCGTCCCATACTTCAAGCCCGGAAAAGAATTGAAAGAGCTGATCAACGAAGAGACGGCGTCCAGCCCCGGCCCGACCACTGAGACACCCAGCGCTAACAATCCGGAAAACGATTCGACACCTCCCGCCATGTAAGCCGTCTTTAAGGGGAGGTGCTGTTCGATGGACGTGCTGTGGAGTCCGTGGCGCTACGATTACATCAAATCAAACGCGCCTCCTGAAGAGGGCCGCGCCCCGGTTTGCGTCTTCTGCGAGCTGCAACGCGACGAGGCGGAAGACGAAAGCAAATATATTCTTCACCGCGCCGCACACAACTACATAGTCCTCAACGTCTACCCTTATATCAGCGGCCATCTCTTAATCGTGCCCTACACGCACGTCGGCGAGCTGGACCAGGCCGCGAAAGAGGTGACGGACGAGTTGATGGATTTGACCAAGCGATGCCAGACCGCGCTGCGTGAAACCTACAATCCACACGGTTTCAACTTAGGAATGAATCTGGGCAAAGCCGCAGGGGCAGGCGTCGCCGGACACATTCACCTCCACATCATGCCGCGCTGGATAGGCGACTCGAACTTCATGTCCACAATCGGCGAAACCCGCGTCATCCCCGAAGACCTCCGAACGACTTACAATAAACTGCGCGAACATTTTTAAGTCATCTTTTCTGAGCCCCGCGAGGGGCGACATATCAGTAGCCCACATCGTCAGATGTGGGTCATGCGCGAGCAAACATCATCAAGCCCCGTAGGGGCGACATTGGATGTCGCCCCTACGGGGCTTAGGAATTTATTGCTATGCGTGTTCCCACCACTTACGTGGTGGGCTACTGATATATCGCCCCTCGCGGGGCTAAAACAAAACGCTCTGCTGCTGCATCGCTGTGTTGCTTCAACGCTTGACCGTCTTGCGCTCGATGGCTTCGTCTTCGACCTCGCCCGCTTTGTTGATGGGAATCTCCGCCGTTCTGGTATAGCTGACGCCGCGCTCTTCAGTATCAAGCTCGGCCTGCGGCAGAGGCGGGAGCGCGCCCGTCATGGAAGGCGGGTTGAAGCCCGGATAATCAATTCGCGCGTGATAGATGGCGACGAGCGACGTGATGATGGAGTTGCGGATGTTGGTTATCTCGCGCAAGGTGAGGTCGCATTCATCCAACTGACCGTCGCTGATGACGGCGTCCACAATCTTGTTGACGATGGAGCGTATGTTGTCGGGGTCGGGACGCGCCAGAGAGCGCGCCGCAGCCTCGCACGAATCCGCCAGCATCATGATGGCCGCTTCCTTGAACTGCGGCTTCGGACCCGGATAGCGAAACTCGTTTTCGTCAACCTCTTCCACCTCCGCGGCTTGCGCCTGCGCTTTGCGTAAGAAGAAGTGAAGAGTGCGTGTGCCGTGATGCTGCGGGATAAAGTCAGCTATGCGTTTAGGCAGGCCAAGCTCTTTGGCGAGCTTCAAACCGTAGGTGACGTGGCTGATGATAATGCGCGCGCTGTTGGTCGGGCGCAAACGGTCGTGCGGATTTTCGCCCTGCTGATTTTCGACAAACATGTGCGGCGCGGCCAGCTTGCCTATGTCGTGATAGAGCGCGCCGATACGTGCCAGGAGCGGGTTCGCGCCGACAGCGCGACAGGCTTCTTCGGCCAACTGGCCCACGGCGTGCGAATGCTGGTTTGTGCCCGGAGCGCGCAGGGCAAGTTGGCCGAGCACGGGCAAGTCAGCGTTTGAAAGCTCAAGGAGCTTAACGTCCGTCAGGATGCCAAAGCCTGATTCGTAAACGGGAAGCTGTCCGGCAGTGAAAACGGTCGTCAAAAGTCCGCCCAAGAGACCACAGCCCACCGCAAGCAAGATAGTGTTGAGCTTCAAAGGTTGTTGCGCGTAAGCCAGAAGCGCGACGGCCATCAGCGCGCTTGCGCCGCCGACAATCAAGCCCCCTAGTGTGACGCTTTGCCGCTCGCGATAGCGGCGAATACCGTAGACGGCAGCCGCCGACGAAGTAACCGCGTAGAAGGTCATCGGAATACCTTCCGGCGAAATCAATCCCGCGAAGAGCGCCGTGATGAATCCGGTAATCAGCGCAAGCTGTGTGTCCAGAAGGAGCGCGACCAGAAGGGCTGCGGAAGCGAACGGGATGGCGAAATTCCAGATAGTCGGGTCGTCAAAAGGCGGTCGAACATTTTTGCTGGCAATGCCTTCGGCAAGCAGAAAGCCGACGCGCATCAAAAGCGTCTCGACCAGTATCGCAGAGCCGATGAGGGAAAAAGCCCTGCGCGGCGAAAGCGACAAACTCTTGACCGTCCCGCGATGCTCAGTGAATTTCCATGCAATCCAGTAAAAGGCCGTGACGATAAAGAAGAGGCCGATGATGTGGCTAGCGCGCCGCGCCGTGCGCCCGTAGGCGCGTATGGCGGCAAACTGCGAGAGCGTGTGGTCGTTAACAGTATCACCCTCGCGCGCCACGACCTGATTGCGCTTCAGGGAAATAATCGCAGGCTCTATACGCCGCGCAGCCGCCTCTCGCATGTCGTTGGTTAAGATGGGGTCGTAAACCAGATTGGGCTTGACGAGAGAGACCGTGCTTGATGCGAGCGAAGCTATCTGTTCCTGCGACCAGCCGGGAAGCCTTGAGAGACGAGAGTGAAAATCCTGCAAGACGACCGAAAGCGCGCGCGTGTTCTCGGGCGGAATCTTGACGACCGAAGACATGTTCGGGCTCTGCGAGTTAATGAGCGTGATGTCGTGACGCAGCATCTCTGCATCGCGGTCGTCGTAAACGTAGCCCGCGCCCGTTGTGCGCAACAGCTCTGTGATGCGCTCAAGATCTGACGGGTTAAAACGGCGCGAGATGATTGTACGCGCTATGCCGGGGTCGCCCGCGCCGTTCCAGTGCGGGTCGGCGTTGTTGTTGCCGTTGCGCGCTTCCGTCTGCTTCTGCAAGTCTTCCCACGAGGCGCGAAAGATTTGCGCCGCCTTTTCGCCCGCCGTCGGGTCGTGTCTGAACACGGACGGCACGGCCTGACGCGCGGCGGCGCGCAGCCGTTCCGTCTCCGATACATCCACGCCTTCTATGTCGGCTGGCGCAATCACGGTTCGTACCACTACGTCGCCGGGCTTGTAGGGCTCTATGTTGACGCGCGAGCGCGTGTTGGCAAGTAGCAGTGTCGTCAGCGAGACGAGGAGCAGGAAGCCGATTGTGTAACGAGTTCGCGGAGAGAACCACTTGAATGGACGAACAATGTAACGCGAAGCGATGTTTCGCGCGGGGGCAAGTCGCGATTGAAAGCGTGGACGGCGGCTGCTCATGTTTTAATGATGCGCTTCGGCGTACTCCACCTGCTCGTCCTCATCCGTCTGTCGATAGCGCGGCTGCTCTACCAGATTGCGCGCAAGGATAGTGCCAGCCTCTTCCAGCATGGGTCGCAGGGTTGCGGGCCTGAGGGCCGAAACGGCGACGCACTCACGATGCCCGTCGAGCGCGGCCTGTCGCATCATGGCCTCCATCTCGTGCCGTGAAACCAGATCAGACTTGTTGAAGACGACGAGACGCGGAATCGTGTTGTAGTTGAGATCGGACAAAATTCTTTCGACTGATTCGAGCTGTTGCAGCCAGCTTGGCGAAGCCCCGTCAACCAGCAGGAGCAGGAGGTCGCTCTCGGAAATTTCTTCGAGCGTGGCGCGGAAGGCCGCGATTAAATCGGGCGGAAGGTCGCGTATGAAACCCACTGTGTCGTTGATGATGACTTCCTGTTCATGCGGCAGGCGCAGGCGGCGCGACGTAGGGTCGAGCGTCGCAAACATGCGCTGCTCCGCATGGACTTTGCTCGACGTGAGCGCGTTGAGCAGAGTGGATTTTCCGGCGTTGGTGTAGCCGACAATAGAGATGACCGGAAACTCGCGGCGCGCTCTTTCTTTGCGACGTTCCTGGCGACGCTGGCGCTGCGCCTTAATCTCTTTCTCCAGACGGTTGATGCGGTCACGCACGCGGCGGCGGTCGGTTTCGAGTTTTGTTTCGCCGGGGCCGCGCCCGCCGATGCCGCCCGCCAGCCGCGAGAAGGCGGAGTCCTGTCCCGCTATCAATCTTGGCAGCAGGTATTTCAACTGCGCCAGCTCGACCTGAATCTTGCCTTCGCGCGATTGAGCGCGCTGAGCGAAGATGTCCAGAATGAGCTGCGAGCGATCAATCACCTTGAGGTCCGTGGCCTCCGAAAGCGAGCGCACCTGCGCGGGACTAAGCTCGCGGTCAAAGACAATCAGGTCTGCGCCCAGTTGAAGCGAGCGCACGAGCAGGTCTTCCAGTTTTCCGCGCCCGAGTACGGTTCGCGGGTCAATCTCCTGTCGCCTTTGAATAAATTCGTCGAGCACGACGACGCCTGCGGAAGTTGCAAGCTCGCGCAGCTCTGCCATTGATTCCTCTGCGGAAACTGTGGTGCCGGTCGTGACGTTGACGAGGATGGTGCGGTCGCGTGCCGTGGCGCGGCGCGTGGTGCGACGGTTGCGCGCCATCTCTTCTTCGAGCGAGTTGATGAGCGAGAGAAAATCTGTGTCGAGCTGCGAAGGGATGCGCGGCTCAAGAAAAGCGTAGGGCAACGCCTGTTGATGCGCTTCCAGCTCGGCCACGGTGGTCGGCAGAAGATGCGCGGCGCGTACGAATCCGGGCAGTCCTGTTCGGTCGTCAACGTCTACGGAAGCCATCAGGTCCAGACGCAGGAGCGCGAGGTCTGTCAAATCGTCCTGCGTCAAATCCTCTCCGCGCAGGTGCGTGTGCACAAAGCGCAGGCCACGAAAGCGGTCTGCGGCGACGCGCGTTCTCTTTAAATCCGGCAGCTCTATGCGCCGCGCATCGCCGACAATCACATATTCGACGTAACCCTTACGGTCTATGAGCGCGCCAATCTGGCGGCGCGTCTCGTAGGAAAGCTCTGTTAGCTGCCGCGCAAATTCCGGTGTCACTATCTGGTGCGGCGAGATGCGGCGCGAGTAGAGCTTTTCGATGCGCCGCAGTTGGTTTGGCTTTAACCCTTGCGTGTTGCCGTGTACGTTACCGATTGTTCTTCTCCTTCGAAAAAAGCAGAGTCCAGACCCACACGGTCTCTAAAGACTCTTTCAAGTCTTTAGACTCATATCTTCATGCTTTTGTTTGCTGACAGGCGGAAGTTACAGAAAGATTGTAGCGAGCGGAAGTGGTCGGACGCTTGTTTGAGCCCCTGTTGTGTTGCTCTCTGCGAAAACGAGAAGCTTAGTCGCTTGAGCATTGTCCTTGAGCTAAACCCTGGTCAAGCTATGTCGCCGCCGGAGTCTTTGCTGACCGAGCGGCGCTCCTTCTGATAGAGCATTTCAGGAACTGCTTGACCGGGGAGCAATTATAGCATAGTGGGCCAAAAGGCAAGCACAAAATGGCAAGGCACGGGGAGATAAATTCGGCCCGCGCCGGGCATGATGAAAGGCCCGACTCTGGATAGTGGGTCAATATATGTAAGACGGATTCAAACAGGGATGGACAGGATAGACAGGATAAAAGCAATGCAAAGTGCAAAGTGCAGAATTAAAGACGGAATAGCTTTTCATTCATCATTTTGCATTTTGCACTTTGCATTTATCATTTCTTTTTATCCTGTCCATCCCTGTTAATTCTTTCTTCGTCTTAAACTGAATCACTACCCGAGTTAGACACCACTTGTGCGCCCGTCGTATGATGAACGGTGTATGAGCAAAGCAGGGCGGATTGTGCGCGTTGATCCGGCGGCGAGTCTCCCGGGCGGAGAGGTCGTCATCGAATGCGCTGATTACGATACGAGTGATCTGAGGGCTTGTTACCCTCTGTTCGGGGCTGTGATTGCGCAGGCCGTGGGGCTGTCGTCGCGGCGCGCGCTGGCGATTGTGCCGGACGCGGGGCTCGGCGGCGAAACCGAAGTCTTGCTGAGCAGTCAGGGCGAGGTGAGCGAGCCCAGGCGCTTCATCGTCGGCACAAAGCTGGTGGAAGACCTGCATCCGGTCGCCAACCCTGCGTTTGACCCTGATGACGGCGCGCTCTTTGTCACGCGCTCGGGCTCGCGCGGCCAGCAGATGCCCGTCTCCATCTTTCGTATTAACACGAGCGGCGAGCTTGACGCTTTCTCCGGCGACGTGACGAACCCGACCGGCATTGCCTTTGACCCGTCGGGGCAAATGTTTGTGTCGAGCCGTCTGGACGGAACTGTTTACCGGATGTCCTCCTTTGGAGAGCCCGTCGCGTTTGCCAAGAATCTGGGCGTTGCGACGGGGCTGGCTTTTGACCGCGAGGGCAGGCTTTACGTGGGCGACCGTACGGGCACTATCTATCGCGTCAACGGCATAGGCGAAGAGCGGCCCTTCGCGCAGTTGGAACCTTCCGTCTCCGCGTATCACCTGGCCTTCGGCCCTGACGATGCGCTCTATGTCACAGGCCCGACCGTGTCGAGCTTTGATTGCATCATGCGTATAGACGAGGAAGGCGAAGCGAGCGTCTTTTATCGCGGCTTAGGCCGCCCGCAGGGGTTGGCTTTCGACCGCGAGGGAAATCTATATGTCGCCGCGTCTTTGAAGGGGCGGCGCGGGATCGTGAAAATTACGCCGGACGGGGGAGAGGCCGAAATGGCCGTGGCCGGAATGAACGTCATCGGTCTCGCCTTCAGCGCCACGGGCGACATGGTCGTAGCGACCAACGAAGCCGTTTACAGCCTGCCGCTCGGTATCTACGGGACGCTGTTGAAGTGAGAAGTAAGCAGCGAGCAGTAAGCAGTTAAAGAAAGCGAGCGACAATCCGCGTCGAGCAATTTTTCGTTCAACTGCTTACTGCTCACTTTCTTACTGCTTACTCTTTATGATACTTTTGCACATTTAGTGCTGTTACTGCCTTGCAGGGTATATCAGAGATGGATGGCTCTATCGTCGGGCAATTGATTATTTACATGGTCGTGCTGGTCTTTGCCATCTCGGCGCACGAGGCCGCGCACGCCTGGATGTCTTACAAGTTTGGCGACGACACGGCGCGACTGCTGGGGCGTATTACGCTCAATCCGGTTGCCCACACGGACCCCATAGGGACGCTGCTGATTCCCATGGCCGCTTTTATCTTCGGCCACATCGGCGGTGTTGTCGGCGCTATCCCTCTCATCGGCTGGGGCAAGCCGACGCCTGTGAATCCGCTGCGCTGGCGCAACAAGAATTTAGCCAACGTGATGGTCTCGCTGGCGGGCATCATGGCGAACCTGTTGATTGCCATCTGCACATTTATCATTTTTAAGGTGATGCTTGTCACGGGCGCATTTAATTCGATCCCCGTTTCATTGAGAGAGCCCGTTAACCTGTTACTTCTGTATGCGCTGGTGATGAACATTTCTTTGGCAATCTTTAACCTGCTGCCTTTCCCCCCGCTCGACGGAAGCAAGGTTCTGGAGACGTTTCTGCCAGAGAGTATGAGGCCGGTTTTGAACGTGTTGGAGCAGTATGGTTTTCTTATCTTAATGGCGCTGCTTTATTTCGGATTCTTTAGTCTCATCATGAGGCCGGTGATGGGCTTTATCTTCTTTTTACTGGAGCTGTAGAGCGCATGGGCGCTCGCGTCCCGCGCTCTGTCGGTTTTTAAGAATGCATGCGTAAAAGAATATTCAGCGGCGCGCAGCCCACGGGTAATCTACATATCGGCAATTATATCGGCGCGCTGCGCAACTGGGCCGAGTTGCAGCGCGAGTACGATAGCTTCTTCTGCATCGTCAACCTGCACGCCCTCACCAGCCCGCAAGACCCCAAAAGCCTGCGTGAAAAGACGAGGGAGCTTGCGCGGCTTTATCTGGCTTCGGGCATTGACCCAAAAATTTCGACCGTCTTTGTGCAGTCAGACGTGCCCGAGCATGCGCAGTTGACGTGGATTTTGAACTGCGTGACGCGTATTCCCGAGCTTGAACGCATGACGCAGTTTAAGGAGAAGGCGCGCAAGCAGCGCGAGAAGGCGGGCGTCGGCCTCTTCGATTATCCTGTGCTGATGGCCGCGGACGTTCTTCTTTATCAAACGGATGTTGTGCCCGTGGGCGAAGACCAGAAGCAGCATCTTGAATTGACGCGCGACCTCGCCATACGTTTCAACCGCGACTACGGCGAGACGTTCCGCGTCCCCGATCCCTTTATTCCCAAAGTCGGCGCGAAGATTCTGGCGCTCGACGATCCAGCGAAGAAGATGTCCAAGTCGGATGAAAATCCGCAGGGCAGCATCTTTCTTCTGGACGACGCCGATGCTATCCGGCGCAAGATCAAACGCGCCGTCACGGATTCCGGCACAGAGATACGCTTTGACGACACGCGCCCGGCGATTACAAATCTGCTGACCATCTACCAGCTCGTTACGGGCAAGACGCGCGAGGAGATTGAAGCGCATTTTTCGGGGCGCGGCTACTCGCATTTGAAGAACGAGCTGGCCGAAGCAGTCGTGGAATTTCTCACGCCCTTTCAGGAGCGCGTGCGCGCCATCAGCGACGAGGAGCTGGACCGCATCTTTTCCGAAGGGCGCGAGCGCGCAAGCGAGGTGGCGCGCGCAACCTACAAATTAGTCATGGAGCGAGTCGGCCTCGAAGGAGTGCGCGAGCGCTCCCCTGAAAGCTGAATGGACGGCAAGAGCTGAGGAGAGCTTTTATGAACGAGACGCCCGAAGTGGTAGTGGAAACAGAGCGCGCGCCGCAGACCATCAACGTGGCCGGGGCAAAGCCGGAAATCTCTTCCGCGCCCGACGGCGAGGATCTGAAAATCGTCCTCGGCGAATTTGCGGGGCCGCTCGATCTGTTGCTCTACCTGATACGACAGGAGCAGGTCAGCATCTACGACATCCCCGTCGCGCGCATCACGGACGCTTACCTGCGTTACCTACGTCTCATGCAGGAATTGGACATCGCCCTTGCCGGCGATTTTTTAGTGATGGCGGCCACGCTGATTGAGATTAAATCAAAGATGCTCCTGCCGCCCGACCCGCTTGCGCAGGGCGAAGAGACCGAAGACGACCCGCGCTCAGAGCTTATCAACCAGCTTCTAGAGCATCAGAAGTTCAAAGAGGCCGCGCAGATGCTCTGGTCGCGCGCGACTGTGGAGCAGGCTGTCTTTCGTCGCGGCGAGTTGGAGACGGACAAGAACAACCCGGAAGTTTCCGTCGCCGTCTTTGATCTACTAAAAGTCTTTCAGGAAATTCTGGCGCGCCACCAGGAAGAAGTCCTGCTGGAAATAGAGCGCGACGAGATAACCATGACGGAGATGCTCGAACGCCTGCGCAACATGGTGATGTCGGCGGGCGAGCTGAACCTGCGCGTGTTTTTCGAGCGCGCACGTTCGCGGCGCGAGCTGGTGCTGGCGTTTCTTTCGGTTCTGGAACTGGTGCGGACCACCGAAATCTCTCTCGTGCAGCAAGAGACTTTCGGCGAAATCATCGCGCGCACGAGTTAGCTTGAGGAAAAATTTGAGAAGCCATGAGTAACGAGACCAAAGAGCTGAGTGAAGAAGTAGTGATAAGCGAACCGGGCGACGACGAAGCGGAAGCTGTCGAAGCTTTGGACGATGCTCTTGATGAGCTTGAGCTTGACACGGAAGAAGAAGAGGACGGAGTCGTCATTCACGATGCCGACGCCGAAGATGAAAGGGAAGCTCGCGCGCGTGAAGCTGCCGCGAAGGGTGATGAAAGCGATGCTCCTGCGGACGAAGAAGCGACCGCGCAGCAAGCCGCGCGCAGCATGGCCGAATTGATGGCCGTCTGCGAAGCCCTCATCTTTGTCGCGGAAGAGCCGCTCGGCACTAAGGCCATGAGCGAGGTGCTCAAGGAGGAGCGCGGCTGGGTCGAGATGGCCGTCGAAGAGTTATCCAGGGAGTTCAACTCGCGTCAGAGTGGTTTGCAATTGCGCGAGGTCGCGGGCGGCTGGCAGATTGCGACGCGGGCCGAATATCACGAGCAGGTGCGCGCCTTTCTCAAATCACGCCCGAGCGCGAAATTATCTCTGGCGGCGCTCGAAACGCTTGCCGTCATCGCCTACAAACAGCCAATTACCGTGCCCGAGATTCTGGAGATTCGCGGCGTGCAATCGTCTTCCGCCATCAAGACGCTGCTCGACAAACGCTTAATCGTCGCCAAGGGCCGCAAGGAAACCATCGGGCGACCGATGCTGTACGGTACGTCGAAAGAGTTTCTACTCCAATTCGGCTTAAAGGATTTAACGGAGCTTCCGAGCATCGAAGACTTTGAAGATTTAGCGAGCGGGACGTAAAAGTAAAAAGTAAGCAGTAAGCAGTGAGCAGACGAACGTGTCTTTTTACTGCTCACTGCTTACTGCTTACTGCTCACTTATGGAAGAGCGTTTGCAAAAATTGATTGCGGCTGCCGGGATAGCTTCGCGTCGTCATGCAGAGGAGTTGATTACTGGCGGGGACGTGAGCGTCAACGGCAAAGTGGTGACGACTCTGGGGGCGAAGGCAGACCCTTTGCGCGACCACATCAAGGTGCGCGGGCGTTTAATCAACGCGCGTCTGCGCGAGCGCACGCTTATTTATGTGCTCTTGAACAAACCGCGCGGCGTGTTGTCGAGCGTGGCGGACCCAGAAGGGCGACCGCTCGTGACGGAGCTTCTGCCGACATCGCTCGGGCGCATACACCCTGTCGGGCGGCTGGATTTTAATACCGAAGGCTTGTTGCTTCTGACGAACGACGGCGAGCTGACGAATCTGATTACTTCCGCACGTCACGGCGTCACGAAAGTCTACGAGGTCAAGGTCAAGGGCGTGCCGCCGGAAGACGCCATCGAGCGCCTGCGGCGCGGCATTACTCTAGACGACGGCGTGCGTACAGCGCCTGCGGAAATCAGGCTCGTGGACGAGAGCGAAACCAACTCGTGGTTTGAAGTCATCCTGCGCCAGGGCCGCAACCAGCAGATTCGCCGCATGTTCGATCAGATAGGCCATTCCGTGTTAAAGCTGCGCCGCACGCGGATAGGGTTTCTCAAAGACGAGCGGCTCGCCTCCGGCGCGTGGCGTCATCTGACCGAGGCAGAAGTCACACGCTTTAAGAAACTGAAGCGAGCAGATAAAACGGCTGCTAAAGCTAAAGGAACGCGCGCGCGAGGTAAGAGTAAGCGCAAGGTTTAAGGTACAATAAAAGTGCAAAAGTCAAAATGCAAAATGATGAATGAAAAGAAGAACCCGCTTTAATTTTGCACTTTGCATTTATCATTGCTTTAAGGGGACGTTATGGATTTCGAGCTGAACGAAGATCAACAGCAGGTGAAATGGAGCGTGCGCGAGTTTGCCGAAGCGGAGATTGCGCCGCACGTCATGGAATGGGACGAGACGCAGCACTTTCCCGTGGAGTTGTTGCCGAAACTCGCGGACTTGGGGCTGATGGGAGTCATCTTTCCTGAAGAGTACGGCGGCGCAAACATGGGCTATGTCGAGTACGTCACCGTGATAGAGGAATTGTCGCGCGTTGACGGCTCGGTCGGCATCTCTGTCGCGGCCCACAATTCGCTCTGCTCGAATCACATTTACATGTTCGGGACAGAGGAGCAGAAGCGTAAATATCTGGTCCCGCTCGCACAGGGCCAACATCTTGGAGCGTGGGGATTGACGGAGCCGAGCGCTGGCTCGGACGCTTCGGGCACACGCACTACAGCCGTTCGCCAGAACGGCGGGTGGCTCGTCAACGGGTCGAAAAACTTTATCACGCACGCCATTCATGCAGATACGTGCGTGGCCGTCGCCGTCACAGACCGCTCACAGGGCAACAAGGGCATCACGGCTTTTATCTTCGAGAAGGGGATGACGGGATTCGCGCCTTCTAAGAAAGAGAACAAGCTCGGGCTTCGCGCCTCTGAAACGGCGAGCGTGGTTTTTGAAGATTGTGTTGTGCCGGACGAGAACCGTTTGGGCGACGAAGGCATGGGCTTTATTCAGGCGATGCAGGTCTTGGACGGCGGGCGCATCTCGATTGCGGCGCTTGCTCTGGGCATCGCGCAGGGAGCGTATGAATCCGCCGTGCGTTACGCTAAAGAGCGCGAACAGTTTGGCAAACCCATAGCGGAGTTTCAGGCTATTCAATTCAAGCTCGCCAACATGGCGACAGAGATAGAGGCCGCGCGGCTTTTGACTTATCGCGCCGCTTATTTGAAAGATCAGGGCAAGCGTGTGACGAAGGAATCTTCGATGGCAAAGCTTTATGCTTCAGAGATGAGCGTTCGCGTGTGCGAAGAGGCGATACAGATTCACGGCGGCTACGGTTACACGAAGGATTATCCGCCGGAGAAATACTGGCGCGACTCCAAGCTCTGCACCATCGGCGAAGGCACGAGCGAAATCCAGCGCATCATCATCGCGCGCCAGTTGTTAAAGTCATAGTGGGTCGCCCCGGACGTTTCATGAAAAAGATTTTTGCCACGTTGATTTTCATCATCAGCCTGACGCTCGTTGCTCCATTAGCCAGCGCGCAGCGGGGCGTGCCTCGCTTTGAAAACTACACTGCGCCCGTGTACAGGGGAAAGAGCGCGCCCGTGAATCTGGCAAGCGCGAAGGGTGCAAGTAATTTCCGCACGCGGCTTCGTGAAGGCGCGAAAGAAGGCGTCAACTTCGCGGGTCGTTACACGCTGGTCAGTTGGGGCTGCGGAACGAGCTGTCTTCAGGGAGCTGTTATTGATGCGAAGACGGGCAAGGTTTATTTCCCGGAGGAGCTGAGCGGCTTTGGCGTCTGGTTCTGGCCCGACTCCGGCGATGAAGCGCTCCGTTTCAAACCGAACAGCCGCCTGTTAATAATGTCTGGAACACCCGGCGGCGAATCTAGTAACGATAATCCGAAGAGCGGCATTTACTACTACGAATGGACGGGGACGCGGCTCAAGCTGGTGAAGCTTGTAGAGAAAAAAAGAGAACAGTGAAGCTCATGAGCGACCCTCGTCTCGTTGAAAAGGTTATCGCCGGAGATACGCGCTCTGTCGCTCGCGCTATTTCAAAAGTAGAGGACGGCGCAGAAGACGCAGCGCGTTTGATGAAAGAGATTTTCCCGCGCACGGGCCGCGCGCTAGTCGTCGGCATCACAGGCGCACCCGGAGCAGGGAAATCCACGCTCGTTGATAAACTGGCGCTCCATTATCGTAAGCAGGGCCAGCGCGTAGGCATCATCGCCGTCGATCCTTCGAGCCCTTTTACGGGCGGTGCAATCTTAGGCGACCGCATACGCATGCAGACCCTCGGGCTCGATAGCGGCGTCTTTATTCGCTCGATGGCGACGCGCGGCCAACTCGGCGGCTTGTCGCGCGCGACCGTTGACGCCGTGGCGATTCTCGATGCCGCGGGCTTTGAGAAGATTATTGTCGAGACGGTCGGCGTCGGGCAGGACGAAGTCGAGATTGTCAAAGCGGCGGACGTCTCGGTCGTCGTGCTCGTGCCCGGCATGGGCGACGACATACAGGCTATCAAGGCGGGCATCATGGAAATCGGCGACTGCTTTGTTATCAACAAGGCTGACCGCGACGGCGTGCTGCGCACTGAAAAGGAGTTGGAAGCGCTCCTTTCTCTGGCGACGCGGCCCGACGGTTGGAGCCCGCAGATTGTCAAAACCGTCGCCACCGAGAACACGGGGATAGAAGATTTAGCGGCTGCCATAGAGGGCTACAGGGAGTTTCAACAAAAGGCTGAATCAAGCCTCGGACGCCGCCAGAAAATCGCGCGCTGGCGGATTCTTGAGCTTTTGCGCGAGCGGCTTTTGGCGCAAACCCTGAACCGGGATGCGGCATCTGAAAAGCTTGACCGTCTGGTAGCAGAAGTCGCCAACAAGAGCCGCGACCCCTATTCAGCAGTCGAAGAGATTATGGGAGGAAGTAAGCAGTAAGCCGTGAGCAGTAAGCAGTTTTTTATTTTACTGCTCACTGCTCACTGCTCACTGCTCACTGCTTATGAAGATTGAACATCTGGGCATTGCCACGCGCAGGATTGATGAAGCGGTCGAGTTCTGGCGCGATGCACTGGGGCTTGAGGTCGTCGAGACCGAAGAGGTCCCGGAGCAGAAGGTGCGCGTAGCGATGCTGCCCATCGGAGAGTCGCGCATAGAGCTGCTTGAGCCGACGTGCGAAGATTCTCCCATCTCAAAGTTTCTGGAAAAACGCGGCCCCGGTATTCATCACATTGCGGTGCGCGTTGACGACATACATGGAGCCCTCGCCCGCTTGCGCGCGTCGGGCGCGCGCCTGCTATACGAAGAGCCGCGCGTGGGCGCGGGCGGCTCGCTCATCGCCTTTGTTCACCCGACCTCCACCAACGGTGTACTTTTGGAGCTGGTTCAGCACGCTGTAGACCAGCCGCACGGAAAGGATAAGTAGTTAATCTTGAAGTCAACAACTAAAGCCTTGATAGCCGGAGGCGTCGCGATTCTTTTCGCGCTCGGCCTCATCGTCTGGCAGGCGAAGGCGGGACGCGCGCGCGCCGTCAACATCACAGCCGAAGACATGGCGCTCATCGTCGCCGACCAACCGCCGATGATGCGTGCGCGCCTCGCCGACGACGAAAAGGCGCGCAAGGACTTCGCTAAAAATATCAAACAAATTCTGGCTATCGGCGAAGAGGCACGCGCGGCAGGCGTCGCCGACAAGCCCGAGGTCAAGCGCCAGCTTGATTTGATGCGTACGCTCATCATCGTTCAGAATTATGAAGTCGCGCAGAGTAAAAAAACCGGCGCTGAAACCTTGAGCAGCATTCCGGACAAAGACCTGGAAGCTTTCTTAAATGAGCCGGGCACGGAAGCGAAGTTCAATCAGTTTGTCGAAGACGCCAAAGGGCTCGGTCTGCTGCCGCCAACCATGGATGATGCGGAGAAGCCCAAGTTGCAGAAGGAGTGGGCGCGCGTCATGGTCGGCGAGCGCATGGCGAAAGCCGCGGGCGTTGATAAAGAGCGCAAGACAGAGCTTCAAATCATGGTCCAGCAGGCGCGCGTGCTGGCCCAGAAGTATGTCGGAGAGCAGCTCAAGGAGCGTCTCACGGCTACGGACGCGGAAGTTGAAGCGAAGATTTCCGAATCACGCGCCAAGGCCGAAGAGGCACTGAAGCGTGCGCGCGCGGGCGAGGATTTCGTCACGCTCGTCAAGGAATACACGACCGAGCCCGGCGGCAAAGAGCGTGAGGGCGACCTCGGCTGGTTCTCGCGCGGGCAGATGGTCAAACCCTTTGAAGACGCTGCCTTCGCGCTTCAGCCGGGACAGATTAGCGATGTCGTAGAGTCTCCCTTCGGCTTCCACGTCATCAAAGTCGAAGAGCGCAAGACCGAAGAGAAAGAGGGCAAGCCCGAGGAGCAGGTTCACGCTCGTCACATACTGATTAGCGTCGGGCAGGCGTCGGCCCCGAACCCGTTTGGGCCTCCGCCGTCGATGAAGGATTCGGCGCGCGCCGCCGTCGAGCGCGAAAAGCAGGAGAAGGTGCTCGAAGAAATTACGAACCGCTCGCGCGTTCAGGTCGCGGAAAACTTCACGGTGGAGAAACCGGAGATGCCCGCGCAGCCGATGATGCCGCAGATGCCGCCTGAGATGCAGGAAGGATTGCCGGAAGGCGGAGATGCCGCGCCCCCGACCACGGGCAACTCGAACGCTAATACCGCTCAGCCAACAAAGCCCGGAGCGTCGTCTACCAAACAAGGGACGAAGAAACGCTGAGGACAGGAATTAACAGGGATGGACAGGATAGACAGGATAAAAAAAGAGAACAAGCTTCGTTGATTTTAAATCTTTTCATCCTGTCTATCCTGTCCATCCCTGTTTGAATCCGTTTCAGACATTTAAATAACGGATGCATTTCGGAGATTATAGGGTGGAGGTTGTTCCGGACGCGGAGTTTCGTCTGGACGGCGGGGCGATGTTCGGCGTTGTGCCTCGTGCTCTGTGGTCGCGTGTGTGCCCACCGGACGAGCACAACCGCGTGCGCCTGAACATGAACTGCCTCTTTGTGGATACAGGAAGCGAGCGCATCCTGATTGAAACAGGCATCGGGTCAAAGTGGTCTCCGAAGCAGGAAGAGATGTACGGCATCGCGCGTGAGCGGAGCTTGAGCGACTCCTTGCGCGCTGTGGTGGGATGCAATGCGGAAGATGTGACGATTGTCGTCAACACGCACCTGCATTTCGACCACGCGGGCGGCAATACTTTGCTCGATGATGGAAGGGACGCTCGGCCTGCTTTTCCGAACGCTCGTTATTTCGTTTCGCGCGCAGAGTATGAGCACGCCGAACGCCCGCATGAGCGAGACCGCGCGAGCTACTTGCCGGATAACTGGCGGCCCCTTGTTGAATCAGGCCAGCTTGAGTTGAAGGAAGACGAGTACGAAGTTGTGCCGGGGTTAAGCATGGAATGCGTGCCGGGACATTCGCGCACGATGCAGTGCTTTCGCTTGGAGCGCGGGGGGCGCACGCTCTTTGGCTTTGCCGATCTTGTGCCGACGCGCGCTCACGTCCCCTCCGCGTGGATTATGGGTTACGACCTCTATCCTGTGGAAACGCTTGAAGCGAAGAAGCGTCTCCTGCCCGAAGCCGCGCGCGAGGGTTGGCTATGCCTCTTTTATCACGACGCGGACGCTCCCCTCTGCCGCATCACGGAAGAAGACGGTAAACTGCGCGCGGTCGGATATGAAGACGAACAGGACGGGTTTATTCCGGGCGAGTAAAGAGCTTTACTAATTTTCTAAAGGTCTAAGGACGCGAATGGCAACAGCGCAGATTGGAATCATCGGCGGGAGCGGGCTTTACCAGATGCCCGAGCTGAAAGATATCGAAGAGGTCTCGGTTGAGACTCCGTTCGGGCCTCCTTCGGATGCTTTCATCACGGGGACGCTCGAAGGCGTGCGCGTCGCTTTTCTGCCGCGTCACGGCAGGGGCCATCGCCTGCTTCCGACGGAGCTGCCGTTTCGCGCCAACATCTACGCCATGAAGCTGCTCGGTGTGGAGCGCATTCTATCTGCGTCGGCTGTGGGTTCTCTGCAAGAGCGTTACGCGCCGCTCGACATGGTTATCCCTGACCAGTTCTGCGACCGCACGCGTGCACGCGCACGCGAGTCCACCTTTTTCGGTGAAGGCATCGTCGCGCACATCACGTTTGCGCACCCGGTCTGCGAAGATTTGGGAGACGTGCTGGAAGAAGCATGCGGCAAGGTTGAAGTGAACACGCATCGCGGCGGGACGTACCTGTGCATGGAAGGGCCCGCGTTTTCGACCGTGGCCGAATCGAATCTCTATCGCCAGTGGGGCATGGACATTATCGGGATGACGAACTTGCAGGAAGCCAAGCTGGCGCGCGAGGCGGAGATTTGCTACGCCACGCTGGCGCTTGTGACCGACTACGATTGCTGGCACGAAGAACACGACGCGGTCTCTGTCGAGACGGTGATAGAGAATTTGAACAAGAACGTACGCAACGCGCAGGTCATCATGCGCGAGGCCGTTGGGCGACTGGCTTCGCGCCCACGCGCCTGCAAATGCGGCGAAGCCTTAAAGAACGCTATCTTTACCGCTCCCGATTTGTGGCCCCCGGCGACAACGCAAAAGCTTGAGGCCATCATCAAAAAGTACAGTGACAAGTGACGAGTGACAAGCAAGAGAAAAGCTTTGAACTCGTCACTTGTCACCTGTCACTTGTCACTGCTCTTTGGAGGTTTGTTAATGAAGAAAGTTTTTTTGTTGTTCTCATTGTTGATAGTGCTCGTGGGGGGCGCGGGGGCTGCGCGGGCGCAGGGGAATGCGAGTCGTGGGCCGGACCCGACCGCCGTGCGCGACCCTGAGATGGAAAAGGACTCTCTGCACAATCTGGAGGTTGCGCGGCAGTATTTCAAGTTGAAGAAGGCGTATCTTGCGGCGCTCAAACGTTGCGAAGAGGTCATCGCAGGCAATCCAACCTTCTCGCGTATTGATGAAGTCTTTTACATCGCGGGCGTGAGCAGCCTGCGGCTGGCCGAGGGCAAGGGAAAGCAGAAACAGACTTCGGAGATGACGCCGGACAAGCTGCGCGACGACGCGCGCGAATACCTGTCGCAGCTCGTCTACAATTTCCCTGACAGCGCGTTTCGCAAGGAGGCGGAAAAGGAGCTGCGCGGCCTTGGCGGGCCGAAACCAAAGTCTGAGCTTCAGTCTTTGAGCAATTAGCTAATCACTTTTATTTTTGAGAGGCCGGTCGAAAGAGATTCGGCCTCTTGTTGTGTCAACACTTTCTTGAACAGGAGAGATTGAAAAAGATGTCTTTGCTGGTAGTCGGCTCGGTGGCCTTTGATGCCGTGGAGACGCCGTTTGGAAAACGCGAAAAGATGCTCGGCGGCTCGGGCTCGCACTTTTCCATCTCGGCAAGTTTTTTTAGCGACGTGCGCTTGGTTGCGGTGGTCGGCGGCGATTTCACGCGCGAAGAAGATCAGGTTTTCGAGCGCCATAACATAGACACTTCTGACTTGGAGCGCGTGCCTGAGGGCAAGACCTTCTTCTGGCGCGGGCGCTACGATTACGACTTGAATACTGCGCACACTCTGGACACGCAGCTCAACGTCTTCGCGGATTTTCAACCCAAGCTTTCCGAAGAAGCTAAAAAATCTCGTCTCGTCTTTCTGGGCAACATACAGCCCGACCTGCAACGCGGCGTGCGCGAGCAGGTCAAGGATGCAGAGCTGGTCGCGCTCGACACTATGAACATGTGGATAGACATTACGCGCGAGTCTCTGCTGGAAACCGTGAAGGGCGTTGACGTCGTCATCATCAACGACGCGGAGGCGCGGCAACTGGCGGGCGAGCCAAATCTTATCAAAGCCGCGCGCAAGATTTTGTCGTGGGGGCCGCGTGCGCTCGTGGTCAAACGCGGTGAGTACGGCGCGGCGCTCTTTACGCCCGACACCTACTTTGCCATTCCGGCCTACCCGCTCGAATCTGTTTTTGACCCGACGGGCGCGGGCGATACTTTCGCTGGCGGCTTTATGGGTTACCTGTCGAGCCAGGAAACTTTGGACGATGGTGCGATGCGCCGCGCGATGATCTTCGGCTCGGTGATGGCTTCCTTTAACGTCGAAGAGTTTGGCACAGAGCGCGTGCAGCGTTTGACGCACGAGGAAATCAACGACCGCTTCAGCGCCTTTAAGCGCATGACGTACTTTGAAGAAATTCCATTCGCGCGCGCCGTCGAAGCGACCGTCAAGCAAGCATCATAAAAGCTAAGCCCCTGAAAGGGGCGACATATCAGTAGCCCACATCGTGAGATGTGGGTCATGCGTCAGCCAGAATAATGAAGCCCCGTCAGGGGCGGCATCGATGTCGCCCCTGACGGGGCTTCGGAATTAATCGCGACGTGTGTTCCCACCACTGACGTGGTGGGCTACTGATATAACGCCTCTTTCAGGGGCTATTGAATACGTCAAGAATTTCTCATTAAACTATGAAGATTCTGCCGCGCTCGCTCGTACATCAGACATTTAGGTCAAGTCCCGGCGTTTTCAGGTATAATAATTGCCAATTGGTATTTTAAGATTCTGACTGATACGGAAAGCTCTCCCGCGTTTGTTGATTTCGGTCAGGGGTTTACACGAAACGATTAATGATGAGGGCTATCAATAACCAATCCTTGAAAATAGAGCAGCAAACGGACGGGCCAAACTCTACTTCTTCTCCTCCCGCGCCCAGCCAGCGCGTTATAGACCCGCTGCTTTTTAACCGCGAGCTGAGCTTGTTGGAGTTTTTTCGTCGCGTCCTGGAAGAGGCGCTCGACGAGACACAGCCTTTGCTCGAACGGCTCAAATTCCTTTCCATCTTCTCTACCAACCTCGACGAGTTTTTCATGATCCGCGTCTCGGGTTTGAAAGAGACTCTGGCGGGGGAAGCGTCCGGGCGCTCGCCGGACGGGATGACGACTGGCGAACAGTTGAAGGAGATTCGAGAGCGTTTGATTCCGATGCTGTTCGAGCAGGTGCGGGTCTTTAAGCGAGACATCCTGCAAGAGCTTGAATCCAAAGGCATCGTGATTACGCCTTACGATTCGCTTAACGAGGCGGAGCGCGAGCATCTGGAAGAGTTTTTTATGAAGAGGGTCTTCCCGGTCCTGACGCCGCAGGGTGTTGACCCCGGACACCCGTTCCCTTACATCTCCGGTCTGAGCCTTAATCTGGGCTTGATGGTTAGTCCCGTCGCTGAGCACGGCATCACGCAATCTCTGACGGGCAGCCCCGACCCGCGTTTCGTGCGCCTGAAAATCCCGCCCCTTGTCCCTCGTCTCGTTCCGGTGGAAGAGGGCAAGACAAAGTTTGTGCTCATCGAAGAGCTGATTGCCGCTCACGTCAAATCCCTGTTCACGCGCATGCATCCCGGCAAGTGTTACGCCTTCCGCGTCACGCGCGACGCGGACGTTGCCGTGCGCGAAGAGGAAGCCGACGACCTCCTGCGTATGATGCAGCAGACGTTGCGCGAGAGACGTTTCGGCTCGCCCGTGCGTCTGGAAGTCTCGCGCGCGATGCCGAACGAGATGGTGGACTATTTGATAGAGGAACTGAAGCTGACGCGCGACGACGTGTATGTGCTGGACGATCCGCTGGACATGACCGGCTTGATGTCGCTCTACGATTTGGAGCGTCCCGAATTGAAGGACAAGCCGTTGGCTTCGACTATCCCGGCGCGGCTGAAAAAACAAGATTCCATCTTTAACATCGTCAGGGAGCAGAACGTTCTCCTGCATCATCCCTATCATTCCTATTCGGTCGTCACCGACTTTATCAAGGCCGCCGCGCACGACCCTCAAGTCGTCGCTATCAAGATCTGTCTTTATCGCACGGGCAAGAAGTCGCCCATCCCACAGGCTTTGATTGAAGCCAGCGAGCTTGGCAAACAGGTGACGGTGCTGGTGGAATTGAAGGCGCGCTTTGACGAGGAGAACAACATAGCGTGGGCGAAGCGGCTGGAAGAAAAGGGCATTCACGTTGTTTACGGGCTGGTCGGTATCAAGACCCACAGCAAGCTGACGCTCGTGATTAGAAGCGAAGGCGACGAGCTGCGCCGCTACGTGCACATCGCTACGGGCAACTATAATCCGGCCACTTCCGGCTTCTACACGGACCTTGGACTTTTGACCGCCGATGAAGAGATAGGCTCGGACGTCACAGACCTCTTTAATTTCCTGACGGGCTTCTCTCGTCAGAAAGATTATCGTCGTTTGATGGTTGCGCCCGCCAACTTGCGCGGGCAGATGATTCGTCTCATCAAACGCGAAGCGGCGCACGCGCGCGCAGGCCGTCCCGCGCACATCATCGTCAAAATCAACAGGCTCGCGGACGTCGAGATTATTCGCGCGCTCTACGAAGCCTCGCAGGCCGGAGTGCGTATAGACTTAATCGTGCGCGGCGTCTGCATGCTTCGTCCCGGTGTCACGGGGCTTTCCGAGAACATCACTGTCAGAAGCATTGTCGGTAGATTTTTGGAGCACAGCCGCATTTACTACTTTGCAAACGGCGGCGAGGAAGACGTCTATATCGGCAGCTCAGACTGGATGCCACGCAATTTTGATCGCCGCGTTGAGGTCATCATGCCTATTGCGGACCCGCGCCTGAAAAGGTATCTGAAGGATGAAGTGCTGGACATCTACCTGAAGGACAATGTCAAAGCGAGGCTACTGAAGCCCGACGGAACTTATGATAGAGTACGGGCAGACAGCGGCGAAGCAAGCATTAACAGTCAAACCTATTTTATAGGAGCTTAACTCCAAAGTCCGGTCGCTTCGGGCCGCGAAATAAAAGGATAACTATGCGTAAACAAACTCGATTTTACGGGCGGGTCGCGCTGGCAATCACGCTGCTCCTGAGTCTGACACCGCTCGCGCCTGCCGTGCAGGACGGTAAGAAAATGCAGCCGACGGGCACGCCCGTTTTGTGGCGCGACCCCGGCGACATCTCTTCACGCAATCTTCTCGCTGGCCCCGGCGGTGATGAGATGAAGCCGGACATTTCCAACATCACCTTTATAGAAGAAGAGACGGGCGGCTATTCGCCAAAGTTTCGTGTTAAAGACGGCGCGGGTAAAATCTGGGTTGCAAAGCTCGGCAAAGAGTCGCAGCCCGAAACAGCCTCCACGCGTCTAGCATGGGCCATAGGCTACGTGACGGAGATTAATTATCTCTTCCCGTGCGTCGAGATTAGAAACGCGCCCGTGCCCAAGAAGGATGTCCAAAGATGTGGTGAGAACGGTTTCACCAACGTCAGGTTCGAGGCCCGGCCCGAAGGCGTCAAGCGTCTGGACCCTTGGGGCTGGTCGAATAACCCGTTTGTCGGAACCAGGGAGTTCAAAGGCTTAATCCTTTTGATGGCGCTTATCAACAACTGGGACTTGAAGGATGATAACAATAAAATCCTCTCGGTTCCGGGCGGCGAAGGCGGACAAAACGAGCTGCATTACATCATCAGCGATCTGGGCGCGACCTTTGGCAAGACCGGCAATTTCATCTCGCACAATCGCAACTCGCCGCAGGATTTCGTCAAGTCCAAGTTTGTCGAGGGCGTCGACGGGAGCCGCGTCAAATTAGCTTATAACGGAAAGAACAAGGGGCTGATGAGCAACATCACGGTCGAGGACGCGAGATGGCTCGGCGGGCTGCTCTCGAAGTTGTCGGACCAGCAGATAGGAGATGCTTTCCGGGCGGGCAACTTCTCAGCCGTCGATGTTCAGTTGCTTTCGCAAGCTGTCAGGCAGAGAATCAATCAACTGACCAGTCTCTAAACAAAGGCGTAGCGGACGCGCGTGTGTGAAGAGTATGAATAAGCGTAATCTCAGGCTGGCGGGCGTGATTATCGTCATCTTTGCTGTGAGCGCCCTGATCTCTTACGTCATCTTTGGCGGCGTAGGCCGACCGGCCACGCAGCCCCCTCTCATCTCACGGCCCGGCGAAAAAAACGACACTCAGCCGGGAGCGACAACAACTACCACGGCGCAAAATCAGCAGGCCGCTCAAGACAACCGTACTCCTTTCGAGAAAGTCTTCGACCCCGATCCGCCCGAGCCGGGCACGACTACGCACATAGAACACTGGACCACGGTCTTTCTACGCGTCACCGTGAGACTGGCGCTGGCCGCGCTGCTCACAGCCGCCCTGGCCTTCAGGCCGCGCAGGTTTGCGGTCATGTTCAAACGCAATCTCTTCGTCGCGCAAACGCAGATACTGCTTGCGGTCGTTGCCTCTGCGTTGATGATGATTGTGGGCGACAGCGCCGCGCGCGCCTTCGGCATCTTTGCCGCTGTCTCGCTGGTGCGCTTCCGCACAAACATTAAAGACCCGAAAGAGATTACGGTGTTGCTGGTGAGCCTTGCGGTCGGGCTGGCAACGGGCGTCGGGCGCTGGGAACTGGCCGCCATCCTCAGCATATTCGTCCTAACGCTGCTCTGGGCGCTGGAGTATAAAGAATCCGAGATAGTGACGCGCACTATGGACTTAAAGGTTAAGACGAAAAACCTTGTCCAGACGCACGAGGCTATCCGCGACATCTTAAGGAAGCATAACTTCGGCTCGGAGCTGAGAGAGCTGGACCGCGAAGACGAAGACGACCCGCTTGGCACAGTCGTTTTCTGCGTCGAGCTGAGCCCGATGATTAGCACAGACGAGCTGAGCGCAGAGATTCTATCCTCGGATCAGAACAACATAGACAGCATCGAATGGAGCCAGCAGAAATCTGCCAACACGTATCTGTAAGGGATGAGGGATGAGGGATGAAAAGGAAGCTATTCAACATTGAGTAGCTCTTTCTTTACTTCATCCCTCCGCCTTCATCCCTTCTTCTGCGGTTTCTTCGAGACACAAAAAAAGCGACCGTTCAATGAGACGGTCGCTTTTTCTTTTTGACTAAATCTTATCTTAACGGCCACCTGCTTGAGCGGCTGCGGCTGGTGCGTTTGTGCGCGCTGCCTGCATTTGCTCCCAGTAATTCTCTACGAATTTCTTGTAGTCGCCGTGGCCCCACGAGGTGTAGAAGTCGAACTTCTTCATCTCCGCGTAAACCTGATCATAGTTCCAGCCGTACTTGGTGAAGCGATAAACCGCGCCCATAGAGCCCGTGCGGTGACGACCGCCCGCGCAGTGTACGTAGAATTTGCCGGTCTCGGGGTCGTCGACAATCTTCATAAACGCATCGACCCACTCCTGTTTCGGATAGGTCTTGCCTTCCATGGGGATGTTGAAGTAGCGCATGCCGAGGGCTTCGACCATCTGCTTTTCGTACTCTTTCGGCTCGGCCTGAAGGTCAATCACGGTATGGATGCCTAGCGCATGGAGGGCTTCATAATCCTCTTGCTTCTTGGGCTGTGCGCCGCGATAAAAGCGCTCATCCATCTGGCCGAAATTCTTAATCTTGACGTTGGAGAAGGATTGTTCGGTTGACTGTCCGTAAGAAACAATGGCGAGGAGGAAAATTGCAATCAGTGTACTGGCAGCGGACAGAACAGGGTATCGAGTCGAACGTATCATTAGCATACCTCCAGAGCTTAAAAAATAACCAAAATCTATTGAGGAATTACTTGAAAAGGGGGCTAACCTAACAGCTTTTGCAAGCTCTCTATCGCCAAAAAATAAGATGCAATGGAGCCTGATAAAGTTGTTCTTGGTTTCGGTAGAACTCGCCCGTGTCTGGACGGCCCGCGCGTCCCCGTTTGCGTAAAAAATTAGACCTGTCTTTCCGTTTCGTCAAGATTTTTCTCCCCCGCGGGCGACCCCTCCCGTGGTTGCGTCCTCGTGGAGGGGCGCGTTAAACTGGCGTCGTTCATTATCTTAACCTTCAATTGTGAGCCGAGGATAACTGCATGTTCTGTCCCGTTTGCGAGTCTGAATATCAGCCGGGAATTAATACGTGCCCGGATGACGGCGCGGATTTAGTCGAGAAACTGACAGCTGATAACACGGCGCAGGATCATAGCGAGGCGCGGTTTGTGCCGCTGCATAATGTCGGCTCGCCCGCAGAGGCCGAGATGGTCAACGACATTTTAATGCAAAACGACATTCGCTCAGTCGTGCAATCGGGCGGCATGGATGCCCTCTCGCCGCTGCTTTCGACGTCTTCGCCGGGGGCCGTAGTGCTTGTGGACGAGCGCGACTACGACCGCGCCATGGAGATTTACAACGCCTTCTTCGGCAACGACACGACTCCGCTCACGGGCACGACCCTTGAGGAAGACGAAGAAGTAGCGGAAGATGAAGCGGAAGAAAGGGCGGAAGCCGAGTCGGAAGAAGGAGACGCGGAGACGCGGTGACGCGGAGACACGGCGCAAAAGAAATTACGACTATGTTAGACATTTGTTTTTCTATGCGTCTCCTCGGTCTCCCACTCTCCGCGTCTCAGCGTCTCGTATGGAGGTTAATATGAGTGAGGAAAACGCGACTCCGATTGTGGTCCTGATGACGGCGGGCCGGGGTGAAGAGGCCGTGCGTTTGGCCGAAACCCTTGTGCTGGCAAGGCTCGCGGCCTGCGTGCAGATATTGCCGGAGATGGAATCGGTCTACTGGTGGGAAGGCAATGTCGAGCGCCAGCCCGAGCATCTTCTGCTGGTCAAGACGACGCGCGAAAATTTCCCGGCTTTAGAACAGACCGTGCGCTCGCTTCACAGTTACAAAACGCCGGAGATTATCGCTCTGCCTGTGACGGATGCGTCCGCGCCTTACCTGGAATGGCTGACGGCTACCGTCCGTTCGCCGCAAAGCGTCGAGAATCACAACACCGCGAAGGCTGCCCCTGAGACACAGTGAGCCGTTGCGCGCGAGCGAGCGAAAGCTTTGCTTGTATCTAGGTGGTTAGGAGGTCGTCCGAGATTGTCTTGTCCAGCTTGCGCAGAGCATCCTGACTTTGCGCGATTATTTCCACTACCTCGGCGGGCGAATCCGTAATATGCAGTAGCTGCAAATCCCGCTCAGCAATTTTCCCTTCGACCAGCAACATATTCGTAATCCAATCAATCATCGCCTTCCAGTAGTCAGAGCAGAAAAGCACTACTGGAAAGTTTCTAATCTTGCGCGTCTGTATGAGCGTCAGCGCTTCAAACAGCTCGTCCAGTGTGCCGAAGCCACCGGGGAAGATGATGAAGGCGCAGCTATATTTGACGAACATGGTCTTGCGCACGAAGAAGTATTTGAAGGTCAGCGAGCGAGTCAGATAAGGATTAACATGCTGCTCGAAAGGCAGCTCTATGTTGCAGCCGATGGAGAGCCCGCCCGCCTCGAACGCGCCCTTGTTAGCCGCTTCCATGATGCCCGGCCCGCCGCCCGTGATGACGGCAAAGCCCGCTTTCGCTAAAAGCGCAGCCGTTTCCTCTGCGGCCAGGTACTGCGGGTCGTCCGGTTTGGTGCGCGCCGACCCGAAGATGGCTACGCCGCGCGTCACGGTCGCCAGCTCGTCAAAGCCCTCTACGAACTCGCCCATGATGCGGAACACGCGCCACGTATCCGTGTTTGTAAACTCGTCCGCGCGGGGCGATTCCAGTAGCTGCTCGTCCTGCGTCGTATCGTGAGCCGGTTTATTTGTTGCGTCAGTCTCAGCCATAAGAAAAAGTGACAAGTGACAAGTGACAAGTGACGAGCAAGAAGGTTTTATCTTGTCACTCGTCACTTGTCACTTGTCACTGCTTTTATACCGCCATGATGTTGTAGCCGCAGTCTACGTGTAGCACTTCGCCGGTGATGCCTGAAGAGAGCGGGCTGCAGAGGAAGAGGGCTGTGTTGCCGACCTCGCGCGCTTCCACGTTGCGGCGCAAAGGGGCGCGCTCGGCGTGGTGTTTGAGCATTGTGGACATATTGCTGACGGCGCGTGCCGACAGCGTGTTGATGGGTCCGGCGCTGATGGTGTTTACCCGTATGTTGTGTTTGCCTAAATCGTAAGCCAGATAGCGCGTGCTTGCTTCGAGCGCGGCCTTCGCAACCCCCATGACGTTGTAATTGGGCACGACCTTTTCCGCGCCGTAGTAGGTCATGGAAACAATGCTCCCGCCTTCGGTCATCAGTGGCAGCGCGGCGCGCGCAAGTTGTGCAAGGCTGTAAGCGCTTACTTCCAAGGCCGTCAAAAATCCTTCGCGCGACGTGTTCAAAAACTCGCCTTCCAACTCTTCCTTCGGCGCGTAAGCGATGCTGTGAACGAGGAAGTCCAGCCGCCCGAACTCCTGCTTTAATCGCTCGAAGGCCGTTGCGACCTCTTCCGGATTCGTCACGTCGCAGGGCAGTACGAGCGCGCCCAGCATGTCGCGCGTCAAGCCTTCCACGTTCTCCTTCAAGCGTTCGCCCTGGTAGGTAAAGGCCAGCCGCGCGCCCGCTTCATGCAGGGCTTCGGCGGTGGCCCACGCGATAGAGCGTTTGTTGGCGACGCCGAAGATGATACCGAATTTATTCTGTAGCATGGGGAGTGTTCCTTAAAGATGTAGAAGCTTGAGCCGCTGTCGAATTGTTAGCCGTAGCTCATACGCGCCCGCGTCTCATTTCTTATCCTGTGATTGCCTTACATCTTCTTCACAGTAGTCTTGAACTTGAGAGAACAGTTGACCGCAATAGCTATCATCGGAGAGGCCGACGCGCGAGCATTGCTCCACCTGCCAGCGCGCGCTTGCCACAAATTCCGTCTTCTTCGGCACTCCGTCACAAAAGCCCGGCGACTGGCGACTACTCTTCAGGCAGGTGCGCAGAAAGAGATTGTTGAAAATCGAGCTTTTCAATCCCGGATTGGATTTATATCGCGTGATGGTCTCCGACAGGCATCCCTGATTGTCACTCTTCGCGCCGAACTCCTGACCTTCCGTGTAGGCTCGCTTACCGGCATCCACAAGCTCCTGTTTATTCTGCGTCCACCAGTAATAACCTGCGCCCGCAATTGCGATTACGAAAAGAACGAAACAGATAGCAAGCACGATGAGTACTTTGACAAAAGTTCGCACGCGGTATCTCCTCTATGCTGGATAGCCAGAAGGCTCTCATGCCGCCGCGCTTTGCGGCTCTGCTTCCATCAGTCGCTTGTACTCGCCGCTGTCCACCCACTTGAGAATTTCCGAGACGCGCCACACCGGGAACGGATGCGTCATCCCCGAAGAGATGATGTCGGCCCAGAAACGGTCGAGCGCTTTTTCATCGTAGTTCTTCTGGAAATCACGCGCCTGCGCGAGAAATTGTTCATAGTCAACCTTGGACGCGAACGTCCCGCCGCATAGCTTCATCATGGTGCGGCCAATGACGTGCGGGTCTTGCGTGACAAGCAGTGCTGCGCGGTCGCATGAAAGCTCTGCGCGGCGTGCCCAGGCGAGAAGCGCGGCGCGCATCGTGCCCGTTACAAGCTGCGTCACGATGGCGGCAATCGGAGCGGCTGCCAACGCAGCGCCCGCTAGGGCTTCTATCAGGCGCGCGGCGGTCAGATAGAGCACATGTTCCGCGTGGATGTGGCCGACCTCGTGAGCGACTACGGCCAACACTTCTTCATCCGTCAGGCGTTCGAGCAGGGATGAATGAAGCACTATGACGGGCTTTTCCACGCCGCCCGTGAAGGCGTTGACGATGGGCGATTGCTGCACGAAGAGGTCCGGCATGTCCACGCCGAGCGTCGTGCACGCGACCTGAAGCTTGGCGTGAAGATCAGGACACTGATCCGGCGTGACCTTGACGGCGCTTGCCATGAAGATGACGCGAATGGCTGACTCGCCCGTCACGGCCAAAAGCTTTTTGAGAGCCGAATCAATACCGGGAATTGTACGCAATGCAGCCAGCGCGCGGCTGTCCGCCGGGTGCACGTAATCATGCTTATCAAGCTCTGCAAACTTCTTGTGCGGTTTGTCTGACAGAGGCAAACGACAGCGACCGCAGCGCGCCGCTCCGCCTTCGGAACGTGTTTGATTCAACTGCCCGCAATAACGACAACGCATGCTCAATGAATCATCCTGATTATCCATGTCTGTCATGTGCATTTTCCTTTGTTCTTAGTTAAGAGCAATATAAACTTTTGCTAATGATAAGTGCAACTCTGGCCCCAAACTCATAAATCTCGCTTGAGTCCAATTTCATTGAGCATCATCGTATCAAAGATTCTATACCAAATGTCCTTCACTTGGTCTTTGATTGTTGATGGAATGTTATTGGAAAAAACCTCCTGTATGTTGGTAGGAACACGGTCTAAAGTAAGCCATGCTCCTTTACCATTACGCCAAGGGATATATTGTAGAAGAATCACTCGTCTCTTACCTTTTACGCGAATTGCGGCAACCTGTTTGTTATAACCTTGAGCAGCGAGGATATGAAGGACAGAAGGGTAATAAAAGCTAATCTCTGATAAATCTGGCTCATTAAGAAAATCTTTTAGCTTTTGAACATCTACTCGATGCTTACCCCTACGTTTTGGAGCTATAACATTTGGGCTGAGTATTGACTCGATCATTTCAGCTTGGCCTAAGGCTATAATATATCCCTTCCGTTCAAGCCAACCCGGTCGAACTTTCTTCATATTACTAAACAACGTACCAAGAATTTCTTGCCACTTAATAAGTGAAAAGTAATTCGCTAGAAATTTTACTAAGGCCGCTTTGGGGAATCTTATGATAGGAGTGTATGTAGAACTCGCGTCATTCTGAGGAGACTCATGCTTAAAGTGCAAGTCTATTTCGCCACTGGCATTTTCAAATGAAATTGTAAGATGAGGGATATCCTTACGATCCCGTCTTCGAATTACAAATAGCCTCTCTGTTTCTGTAAACATCAAGTTGCCAATTACAAACGCTCTACCCATTAAATTATCCTACTCGATGAAGAACTAACCAAATAGGTTATCACCTTCAGGATTAATGCTTAAAGTGTCGGATGCCTGTGAAAACCATCGCGAGGTTGTGTTCGTCTGCGGCAGCGATGACTTCATCGTCGCGGACGCTCCCGCCGGGTTGTATGACGGCGGTGATACCGTGACGCGCGGCTTCGTCAAGACCGTCGCGAAAAGGGAAGAAGGCGTCGGACGCGAGCACAGAGCCTTTGACGGGCAACTGCGCCCGCATCGCGCCGATTTTGACGGAATCGACCCTGGACATCTGGCCCGCGCCGACGCCGACCGTCTGGCCTTCGCGCGCATAAACAATGGCGTTCGACTTCGTGTGCTTCGCGACCGTCCACGCGAACAGAAGCGCGCGAATCTCTTCTTCGGTCGGCGCGCGGCGTGTGACGATTTTTAAGTCTTCGCGTGCGAGACGGTGTGTGTCGCGCGTTTGCACCAGCATGCCGCCGGAGATTTGTCTATATTCGAGCCCGACCGCGTGACCTTGCTCACCTATGCGCAGCACGCGGAGGTTCTTTTTCGCGCGCAGGACTTCGAGCGCCGCTTCGTCAAAGGCGGGCGCAATCACGACCTCCGTAAAAATCTCCGTCACGGCGCGCGCCGCACGTTCATCCACGGCGCGATTAAAAGCGACGATGCCGCCAAAGGCAGAAACCGGGTCGGTTGCCCGAGCGCGATGATAAGCTTCTTCGGCAGACGCGCCCGTGCCGACGCCCGCAGGGTTTGTGTGCTTGATAATGGCGCAGGCAAGCTCGTCAAAATCCGAGACGAGCGCGTAGGCCGCGTCTGCGTCAACGTAGTTGTTAAAAGACATCTCCTTGCCGGAGATGACTTCCGCGTCGGCCACGCCGCTGAATATGACTTCTCTGTAAGGGTCTTCAATTTTGTAGAGCGCCGCTCGCTGGTGCGGGTTTTCGCCGTAGCGCAGGTCCGCGAGCTTGGTCAGCACGACGGCATCGGTTTCAAGGATTGTATCAGCCGGTATCTCTACGGGAAACTCTTCCTCTTCCAGTTGGCTCAGGTATTCGGCGATGGCTGCGTCGTAATGCGACGTTTGATAGAACGCCAGCAAGGCCAGCTCGCGTCGCATCTCCGTGGAGAGTGCTCCTTCGTATTCTTCAAGCTCCTGCATCACCATCTCGTATTCGTTGGGATTGACGACGACGGCAACGTCTCTGAAGTTCTTGGCCGAGGAACGAATCATGGCCGGGCCGCCGATGTCTATCTGTTCAATAGCTTCTTCAATCGTCACACCCTCGCGCGCGATTGTTTGCTCGAAGGGATAGAGATTGACGACTACCAGATCAATCGGGGCTATCTGGTGCTCGCGCATCGCGGCGAGGTGTTCCTCATTGTCGCGCAGCGCAAGCAAGCCGCCGTGTATGCGCGGATGAAGCGTTTTGATGCGACCGTTCATCATTTCCGGAAAGCCTGTGATTTCCGATACGTCGCGCACTTCGATTCCGGCTTCGCGCAAGGTGCGGGCAGTGCCGCCCGTGCTGATAACCTCGACGTTGAAGCGCGAGAGCGCGTGCGCCAGCTCGACGATTCCTGTTTTGTCCGACACGCTCAGGAGCGCGCGCGTAATCTTTCGCAATCCTTTCGGCTCATGTTCGCTCATAATATTTATAGAGACCGGCTCTCCTCTTTTAAGATAAAGACAAAATAGCTTACGGCATTTTTGGCAGAACGTAATCCTTGCGCAGCGTTTCGACGCGCAGCTTCTTCGCATCCGTTGACGCGACGCGGACTTCAATACGATGAGCACGACCGTCGCGGGCCGTCTCTGCTGGATAATAACCGAGCACGTATTGTCCTTTTAAGTCCTCTTCAATCGCTTGAAAGACCGGCGCGAGATTATATTCAGCACGCGGGCCTGCGAGCGCACTCTTTGCATCGCCGAGCATGAAATAGCGGCCCCCGGTTTTTTCCGCAAGGTCGCGAAAGCCTCTGGCGGGAGGGCGCACAACGAGACGACCATCGCGCGGCGCGTAAAGAGGAAGATGTATAAGGTAGAAAGAGACGTTGCGCGCGCGTGCTTCTGTGATGACTTGCGCGTGGGTAGTGCGGCTCGTGGTGTCCAGCCCGTCGGTTATCAGGATGACGATGCGGCGCTCCGCCGGGCTGCTTGTCTGGAAAGCGCGCACGGCTTCGAGCGCGGCATCGAAGATGGCCGTGCGGCGTCCGGCGATTACGGGGAAGCGAAAGGCTGCGAGCGCTTCTTCCGGCTGAGAGTTAAGGGCGGCCACCAGCTCCGGCTTTTCGGTAAAGCGCATGACGGCGACGCGCGAGCCGCGCCCGAAACGCGAAAAGAGCGCGAGCGCAGTTTCTCTCTGGCGCTCGACGATATCACGCACGCTGCCAGAAGCATCGAGCGCGAAAACGAGCGCCACGCGCTCTGCTCCCGAAGCGAAGTAATCGGTCTTAACACGCTCGCCGTCATCAAGAACAACAAAATCTTTCTCCAAGAGCCCGCTCACGCGACGACCGCGCGAGTCCGTCACGAAGACAGGAACGGTGACGAGGTCCGTGCGAACACGCACCACTTCATCTGTTTCATCATCCTGTGCGAAGGCGTGTGCCTGAAATGCGAAAACCAGAAGCAGGGAAGCTAGAAAGAGAGATGCGGCGCGGAAGCGCAAGGCAACGCCGTGTGGAACGTGACGAGATGAAAAAATCGCTTCTTGACGCAAGAGCATGCTGCGCGAGGGGCGCACGGGCTAAAAAAGAAAGCGCCCGAAGAGCAGTATGCTGAGGATTAAAGCGACTGTGATGACGATGATTTTGACCCAGCTCACTATCTGATTCCTCACTGAGAAAGTGCCTGTCGAAGGCTCTTAAAAACGGTAGGAAAACGAAAGCTCATTCTAGTTGCGCGGAGCGGAAGCTGTCAACGCGCCGCTTTTCGGCATATGCGCGTGGCCGCCCGCCGCGTGTCAACTATCCGTGCTACGCAAACCATTTACGCCCGCGCCGCTCGTCAAGTTCCTTAAAAATAACCGGGGCAGGCAAAACAAATTGTCTGCCCCGGCCCAAAGCCCCACGCGCCGCGCTATTTAAAGCGCAGCGACATGCGCCCGCTAAAGAGACGCGGATAGCCTACGTGCGTGCCGCTAAAGACCGACTCGAAGTTGTAAAGAAACAGCTCGTTGGTCAGATTCTGAATGTCGAACTGAAGGTTCAGCGAGGTGCGCTCGCGTTGGAAAAGGTCCGCGCCGACGGAGAAGTTCAACAGGGTGCGCGGTCGTGTTCGCCCACGCTGAAAATCTATCTCGTTGTAGAGACGCGGGTCGAAGCCTTCGGCCACGAAATCCGCGAGCGTCGTGCCCGGCTCAACGTCCGTAGGATAACCGGAATCGTAACGACCGCTGAAGATGGCGTAGAGGCCGCTGCGTTTGTGGTTATAGCTCAACTGAAACTGCAAAGAGTTTCGCTGGTCGTGGTCGTTGGCGAAAATCAGACCGGGCTCATTCAGACTTTCCACCGCTTCGCCCAAAAACAGACCGCCGTTAATCGGCGTCACACCGTAGGCGCGCGTGTTGGCGTAAGAGAGAAAACCACGGAAGCCGTAGATTTCCGAACTCTCAAGCCGCAGCTCTTCGCCCGTCACGCGCCCCGAAGAGATGGTGATGGGAAAGATTAACCCCGTGTCGAAGAACTGGTCCTTGTCGCCGAAGTTGATAATCCGCTTCTGGTAGACGGTCGCGTTCAAGCGCACAAAGCGCGAGAGCTGTTGCTGCACGCCAAACTCATAAACGTGCTGCTTGTCGGGCTGAATGGGACGCACGCCCGATTGACCTTGCAGCACCGCGAGCGGCGAAAGCGCAGCGGCCTCGGAAGAACTGGCGAGCAGAAGATTCTCTGCGGGCGGCGTCTGAAAAAGACGATTGTAAGAAGCACGCAGGACGGTCCCGGTGCGCGGGATGTAATAGGCTATGCCGATGCGTGGACTCCATCCGTCGTCCTTGATGACGAGCTTGTAATTGTCGTAGCGCAGGCCGAGGTCCAGCGTTAAGTTGCCGTAGTGGAAGTGGTCCTGCACGTAGGCGCTCAAGGTGCGCCCTGTCCTGCGACCGTTGAAGACGAACGGGTCGGCGGCTGTGAAATTGTTGACGGGATTCGGAACAGCGTTGCCTTGATCGTCAACCAGATCATCGAACGGCACGGTCGGATAAAAGCTGAAGTTTTCGCGTACGGGCGTGATGGTGAATTGCCCGCCGAACTTGATGTTGTGACGCCCGCGCGTCATGGAGACGGCGGCGAGACCGCCCGTGTTCTGAAGCGTGCGGTCCTGAAAGGCTACGACGGGCGTGGACGTAGGATTGCTCGTCAGTCGCGCCGTGCCGTAGCGGTTGAAGAAGGAAAACTGCCCGAGCGTGTCCGGGGAAAAGATGTGCTGGAAGGTGATGAACTGCGAGCTATCGCGCAGACGCTCGCGCTGGTCCTGGCCCGCAAGCTCCTGCTCCACTCGATTCGGGACTTGAAAATTCGAGCCGCCGAAAAGGAACGTGCCGCGCAAAGTGTTGTTCTGGTCGAATTGATAATCGAGCCGGAAAAAGCCTTTGCCTGTGCGCCCGAAGTTGTGAAAGTTTTCGATGGTCGGCGGATCAAGAAAACGCTGCGAAGTGCTGGCCGAAAGGTTCGTCAGAAAACCGAACTTCTTGGTGCGCGTAGAAAAGTCAGCGCCGATTTCGCCCGTCGAAAAGCTTCCGCCGGAGAAGCTAATGCCGCCCTGCGTGGGCGTTTCCAGACCCGAGCGCGTGTTGACGTTGACCACACCCGCCAGCTTGTCGCCAAACTCCGCAGGAATGCCGCCCGTCAAAACTTCAGCCGTGCGTAGGATGCGCGCGTCGAGGCTCGTGGAGAAAATCGCTGACAGGTTGTCTGTAATCGGCACGCCGTCGATGACGTACTGGACCTGTGATTCGGAGCCGCGCGGGTGCAGCCGCCCGTTATCGTCTGTGGCAAAGCCCGGGACGGAAGCGACGATGGCTTCTATGCCGCGCGAAGGAACTGCGCCGGTGGGACGCTCAAGCAAAGTCTGGTCGATGTCCGTGTCTGAAGAGGTTTTGTCGGGCTCGACCAGCGCGCTCCCGCCGCCCGTCACCGTCACGGTCTCGGTCGTCTGCCCGAGCGTGAGCGTGAAATCGAGGCTATAAGGAATGTTGCTTTCGAGATCAACCTTCTGTTCGGCGTTTTGAAAGCCGGGAGCTTCGACGCGCACCGTGTAGGTGTTGAACGGGACGTTGACGAGCCGGAAAGTGCCTTGCGCATCGGTCTGCGCCGTTTGTTGATAGCCCGTGACGGCTTGCGTCATCGTGACGGTTGCGCCCGAGACGAGCGCGCCGTTCGGGTCTTTGACAACGCCTTGAACTGTGCCGATGCGCGTCTGCGCAAAGGCCGTGATGCTGAGACATAGGAGAGCCGCGAAGAGTGCGGCCAAATATATTGCTTTCTGAATCATGCGGAATAACCTCTCTACCAATCCCTGCAAGGCTCTAAAACGGAGCGCATCACGTCCGGCTTGATGAGCGAGGGCGCACGCTGTTTGGATAAAGCGATGCAGTTAAAATCTATTAGTCTGGCCGTCTTCGAGAGCTTTGGCTGGCAAAGCTCAAAACGGCGCGTCTGGTGTGCTAGACGAGAGAGGCTATGGGTGGCGCGCGTCCCCTTTGCGGGGCGCGAGCGAAAGAGAGAGCGGAGACAAAAGTTGTGCGGGCGAGAGCCGGTTGCGTTTGCGGCGGCACGAAACCCGGCAGATTGATAAGCAGGCTCGAAAAGAGATGCTGGTGAAGCTGGCAGATCAAACACTCGCCGGTCGAGCGAGAGCCTTCCGTAGTTGAATGATCCGTGCTTTCACCAATGGAGCCTGCGCTCGGCGCGTTTGCATAGAGCAGCTCGCCGTGCTTATGCGCGACCTCGACCGTCGCAGAGTAGGTAACCAGAAGAAGAAGCACGAAGGCGACGACACGCGCTAAGGGCGTGTGCGGTCGAGTCCGTGCTTGGGTGGTCGTACTGGTCACGTTTTTGACTGTATGTTACAGTGCAGAGGAATATGCAATATAAACGGCCCTTGCATCAGTGTCAAATCAACTCTTTGCCGCTTGCGTCCCGCCGAATTACAGTTCCGAAAAATCGGTTGATATTCATATGTTGCTGAAGCGTTCGAGGGTGTCTCTGCGAAACAATGATGGGCAAACAGGGGCCGTCCACGCGCGTCTTTTATTCCTTTCACTTCTTCTAATATTCCTGAGTACAGGCTTAGCACAGGCGCAAACTGAAGTGCGCGTCACGGTGCTCTCCACCGCTCCGGCGCGCGTGCGTGTCGAAGGAGCGCGCGCGCAAGCGGCTAAGCTCTGGGCTTTCCGCAACTCTTATGCTGGCGTCGTGGGCATCGGCGAAAGAGTTGAAAATCTAGCTCTCTGGAATGCGCAGGGCGAGAGCGTCTCTGTTAGAAAGAGTGCGCCGGGCGAGTTTGAAGCCGCGAGTGCCGCAACGCGATTCAGTTATGAGGTGAAGCTGGATGCGCCTACACAAACGACGGATGCCGCGTACATTTCATGGCTTAATAATGAGCGCGGATTTCTGATGACCGGCGATCTCTTTCCGCGCGATATAAGTCAGCAGTCGGGCGTCGCCGTGCGTTTTGATTTACCTGATGGATGGTCCGTCTACTCGAATGAAATCAGGAAGGGCGAGAGGCAGTTTTTGGCCGACGGGGAACGAGCGGTTTTTTACGCCGGGCGTGACTTGCGAGAAAAGCGAGGCCGCGCAGGCTCCATGGAATTTTCCCTGTTCACCGGAGGCGACTGGGCGTTCACGGACGAGGAAGTGGCCGAGGCTGCACGGAATATTTTGAAGGAGCACGAGCGCACGGCTGGCCTTGGCGTGCAGCAGCGCGTCGCGTTGATGCTCTCGCCCTATCCACGGCCCATGAGCGCAGAAAGATGGAGCGCGGAGACGCGCGGCGCAACGGTCGTGCTGCTCGCGGGACGTCAGCCTTCTAAAATCGCCGCGTTATCGCAGTTGAGCGTGCCGCTTACGCACGAGCTTTTTCACCTGTGGGTTCCGAACGCGCTCCTTTTGGACGGCAATTACGATTGGTTCTACGAAGGCTTTACGCTTTATCAAGCCATGCGCGCGAGCATGCGCCTGGGACTCCTGACCTTTCAAGATTATCTGCGAGCCTTGGGCCGCGCTTACGACATTTATCTACAGTCGAGCGAGCGCGACAAGTGGTCTCTGCTTGAAGCTTCCGAGAGACGATGGAGCGGCGCAAACTCGCTGGTCTATAACAAGGGGATGCTCGTTGCCTTTCTTTATGACCTCTATTTAAGAGAGCAGAACGGGGGACGTCGCTCGCTGGACGACGTTTATAGAAATCTGTTTCGCCTGCGTAAGACTTCGGGCGCGCGTGCGGAAGGCAACGTGGTCGTCCTCGCAGCGCTCAAAGAGGCCGGAGATTCGCAGGGCTTTGTGCGTCGCTTTGTACAGGAAGCAAACGCGATTGACCTCGGCACGGCGCTCGCTCCCTTCGGTCTGCAACTCCAGCCGGGCGCTATGCGTACGCAGGTCGTCGTGGGGGCTTCACTGACAGGCCGACAGCGCGATTTATTACGGCAGTTGGGGTACAATGACAAAGTTGAACGCGAGCGGCCTCGCCGAAAGTGAGCCGTCGTTGGTGACGATAAAAATCTTGCTGAATGAGTTGTCGATAAAGATGCGGTACATGAAAGCCCTCCTTCTGGTTGTCCTCGCGCTCGCTTTACAGGTCGGGTGCAGCAACATCATTGCGAAACGAGACGAGACCGGCGTAGTCATTGCGCGACGTGCACAGATTCGCAGCTCGACCGCCGTGGTCGCAGCCGACCTGGT